>NZ_JAGJDZ010000018.1:0-44318 GCF_018100775.1 Shewanella sp. MMG014 | reverse complement strand
TGGTAACCCTTACATTAAGTTCTCAGACACTAACGCACAAGTTGCAGGTAACCCTTATATCAAGTTCTCAGACACTAACGCACAAGTCGCTGGTAACCCTTACATTAAGTTCTCAAACACTAACGCACAGGTAGCTGGCAACCCTTATATCAAGTTCTCAGACACTAACGCACAGGTAGCTGGCAACCCTTACATTAAGTTCAGCAACTCAAGCATCGCTTAGGAGATTCATTATGTTTAATTCTTTAAAGAAAGTACTTGGCATTGCGAAACCACAACGTAAAAGAGTTAAGTTGCCAGAAGGGCTAGAGCACTTAGAAGTGATTCCAGCAAAAGCTTGGTGGAGCTAATACTGCATTTAGCCACTTCATACAGACAATAAAAAAGGGAGCTTACGCTCCCTTTTTTTAGATCTACATCTATTTAAAATGAACGTTTATGTTCATTTTGGTTAGATATCTTCTTGGTTAATAAATACTTATGACTATTGAATAATGGATAAGCAAGCGGCCCCATAAGCATTCCAGCTACAGACCATCTTTTAACAGCCATCCCATTGACAAAAGCTTGATTACCCAGAAAATATCCTGATAAACACGAAATCAACAAGAGTAGAAATATCACTGAAACCTCAATAATTTATTCAGTTAACAACATTCCATTTTTTAATTCTTTATCAGCTATCTCACCCTGCCAATAACGGCGATATTATAACCAAGAACTAAGCTGTTAGCTATAAGAGTAGCAAATAAGACTATTATACTGGAAAGTAAAAAATAGACATATAGACTATTTATTAGGCTAAAACATGCCACTTTAGAATGAAAAAGCGGCAACATGTTGCCGCTTTGTTAATTTTAATCAACCATAAAGTATGACTTACGGCTAATAGAAAGTGCTGCCTGACTCAGCCATGTTGACCAACCTTTCACAAGGTTCGAATCTATCGCCATGTTGTTGTTGATACTGACGTAATTTTGACACTAAGTTAGCGATTCCCATACTGTCCATGTATTTAAATGGACCGCCTAAGAAAGGTGGGAACCCAATCCCGAAGATTGCGCCAATATCACCATCACGAGCACTGGCAATAATACCCTCATCTAAACAGCGAACGGCCTCATTGAGCATTTGGACCACGCAGCGCATGGCAATATCACTACCCGAACCAGTAGATTGATTATTGACACCAAGTACCTGATAAACGGACTCATCAACCAATTTAGCTTTAGACTTCTTATTACCATATTGATAAAAGCCCTTGCCATTTTTACGACCTTTTCGATCGTCTGCTAACAACTTGTCAAACGCATCTGGGGCTTTGAACCTTTCACCTAACTCTTGGGTTAAGATCGGCGCAATTTTAGCTCCAACATCTATTCCGACTTCATCTAATAATGTAATGGGTCCCACAGGGAAACCAAATTTTACGAGGGCTTTATCTAAACTTTCTACTTTTTCGCCAGACAATAAAACTTGAGCGGCTTCATTCATGTATAAAGCAAGAATACGGTTCACATAAAAACCTGCACCGTCTTGAACAACAATCGGGGTTTTGCCTTGCTTACGCGCAAATGCAACCGTAGTTGCAATCGTCTCTGGTGATGTCGTTTTATGGGCAATCACCTCGACCAGCGGCATTTTTTCAACAGGTGAAAAATAATGAAGACCAATCACGTTTTCAGGACGGGAAGCTGCCTCTGCAATCTGTCCAATCGGTAACGAAGACGTATTTGAAGCGAAAATAGTATTTTCATGACATTCACGCTCAACATCTTTTACCATTTGATGCTTAAGAGCTAAATCTTCAAAGACGGCTTCAACGACAATATCGGCATCCTTAACACCTTTATATTCAGTCGTTGTCGTCATCAATGCCATTAAATTATCTCTAACAGCTGGAGTCATATGACGACGCTTAACGCCTTTAGCCAATAATTTATAAGCATAAGCTAACGCGTTACTTAACCCTTTTTCATTAATGTCTTTCACACGTGCAGGGATTTTAGCTTTAGTCGTTGTCACAGAAGCAATACCGCCTCCCATCAAACCACCACCGATAACTAAGGCTTTATTAACCTTACGCGGCTCAGCTCCATCGGCACCTGTTTCTTTTTTCATTTCTGTCGTAGCAAAGAAAATGCTGCGAAGTGCTTCTGACTCTGATGACATGACTAATTCGGCAAAATGACTGGCTTCAACTTCAAGCCCTTTAATCATGCCTTTATTCATGCCTTGTTTAACACAGTCAATAATTTTGGCTGGCGCTGGGTAATTACCTTGGGTCTTTTTAAGGACTTGTTTTGCAGCTTGATCAAAAATGATATCGCGAGTTGCGCTTGTTGATTCAAGCACCTTATTTAATGCGCTTTTCTTAGCGACTTTTGCTGCTGACTTACCTTTTTTGACCATTGCAATAGCAGTTTCTAATAAAATAGACTCAGGTACTACGTCATCAACCAATGCCATTTTAAGTGCTTGTTTAGGGCGAATTTGTTTGCCTGTTAGCATCATATCAAGTGCAGTGGTAATACCGACTTTTCTCGGTAAACGTTGTGTTCCCCCACCACCAGGCAGTAAACCAAGTTGCACTTCCGGCACACCCATGATGGTTTTTTTGTCATCAGTACAAACACGTAAATGACACGCTAACGCTAATTCTAAGCCGCCACCTAGACATGCACCATTGATAGCTGCTACGACAGGAATCGATAAATTTTCAAGCTCATTGAATACAACATGCCCTTGCTGAGACAGCTCTTTAGCAGCTGCAACGCTAGTGCATGCATCTAACATGCTGATATCTGCACCAGCAACAAATGAGTCAGCTTTACCCGAGATAACCACAAGCCCTTTCACACTGGCATCATGTTTGATTTCAGCTAGTATTTCACTGATTTCTGGACCAAATTCTGCTTTTAAGGTGTTCATGGTTTCACCAGGAACATCCATTGTTAACACTGCTATTCCGTCTTCGCGGCGAGATAAATTAAATGTCTTTTCCATCAGAATTACTCCACTTCTACAATCATTGCTGCGCCAAGACCACCAGCAGCACATGCTGTAGCCAAACCAGTACCACCGCCACGACGTTTAAGTTCACGACATACTTGGGTAATTAAACGTGTTCCAGTTGCTGCAAATGGATGTCCATAAGCAAGAGAACCACCTAATACATTAAACTTGCTCATATCAATCTCACCAATGGCGCGATTTCTACCTAGCTTTTCTTCCGCAAATTTCTTAGAACCAAACATTTGCATATTGGCTAATGTTTGTGCTGCAAATGCTTCATGCATTTCAATTAATGTTAAATCTTCTAACTCCATGCCAGCACGCTTTAGTGCTAATGGTGTTGCGTATGAAGGTCCCATCAACATGTCTTGCCACACATCAATTGCAGTAAATGCATAACTTTTAATATAACCGATAGGCTCGTAACCCAATGCTTTAGCACGGCCTTCGCTCATTAGAATAACGGCAGAAGCGCCGTCGGTTAATGGTGTACTGTTTGCAGCTGTTACAGAGCCGTGTTTACGGTCAAAGGCTGGACGTAATTTGGCATAAGACTCTAATACTGAGTTTTCACGAATATTATTATCACGATCAATAAACTGCTTGTAAGGAGGAACATGGGCTGTCATTACCTCATCAGCAAGATTACCTGAATTCCATGTTTCAGTTGCAAGCGTATGAGAACGGTGTGCTAGCGCATCTTGATCAGCTCGGCTAATACCGTATGTTTTTGCCATTTGTTCAGCTGTTTGGCCCATTGATAACCCAGTTGAGTACTCAGCAACCGCCGGAGGTACTGGCATTAAGTCTTTTAAACCGAGTCGACGTGCAATGGCAAACTTTTGTTTAAAGGTACGTGCTTTATTTAAATCAACTAAGGCATGTGCCAGTTTTTTTGAAACGCCAATAGGTAAAACTGACGAGGAGTCTGCACCACCAGCAATACCGATTTCAACATTACCAGTCATAATCGATTCAGCAACATTGACCGCTGATTGAAAACTTGTGGCACAAGCTCTAGTCACACTGTACGCATCTGTTGAGACATCCATACCCGTTCCCAGTACAATCTCACGTGCAATATTTGGCGCTGCAGGCATTTGAACAACCTGACCATATACCAGTTGCTCAATTGTTTTAGGGTCAAGTTCTGAGCGAGACAGCAATTCATTAACCACCATTTTGCCCATATCCAGTGCTGATACACCGTGAAAAGCAGTTGCTTGCTTTGCAAACGGGGTTCGAAGACCCGCCACAATAGCGATACGCTCCCCACGAGCGTTGGTTACTTGTTGTCTATCACTCATTGTTCACCCTCTTTTAATTGTTTAGCCTTATCTGGCTTGTCAGTGAATACTTAAATTATGTCAGACAGATCTGGTCTGACCATAAAAGTGTGATCTGATTCTAACTTTTAATTGCGAAGTTTTAAACATCCGTATGAAAAATAGCAGTAATTATCATCAAAAGCACTGACTGAACCAATAAATAATCATTAATAATCATACGATTAAAATATAGAGCATTAACTTTAAAATATTCCAAGGTTCGCTTTATTTGCTCTTTCCCAATGAATAAATTCACAAAATATCACTCAGAATTAATTAAAAATGAAAATCTGTTAATGCTACTAGCCAAAGGCTAATGAAATTCATTAACATAGGTTTAATTAGATAAATTTCTGAAATTAATTGAGTATCATCATGCCTTTGAGTCGATTTCATTCTTTACGTGCCTATTTAGACAACGTCATTTTGGGACAACCTGTATTAACTGAAAACCTACTGATTGCATTGATTGCAGATGGACACTTATTAGTTGAGGGCCCGCCAGGTCTTGCAAAAACACGAGCTGTGAAAGCGTTATGTGATGGCGTTGAAGGTGATTTCCACCGTATTCAGTTTACTCCGGACTTATTACCTGCAGATTTAACCGGTACCGATATTTACCGTGCGCAAACGGCCACATTTGAATTTGAAGCAGGGCCTATATTCCATAACCTCATTTTGGCTGACGAAATTAACCGTGCGCCAGCAAAAGTGCAATCGGCGTTACTTGAGGCAATGGCAGAAGGCCAAGTTACAGTGGGTAAAAACAGTTACCCCTTACCAAATTTGTTTTTAGTCATGGCAACGCAAAACCCACTTGAAAACGAAGGGACTTACCCACTTCCTGAAGCACAGCTTGATCGCTTCTTGATGCATTTAAATCTGGATTATCCAAGTGCCGATACTGAGCGTGAAATTTTAAGACAATCGCGCAAAGAAGCGATTACTCAAACATTACCGACTATTGAGCCTGTTGCCCAGTCAGATGTATTTGCCGCACGCGATCAAGCCATGGAGCTTTATCTAGCAGAGCCGCTAGAAAGTTACATTGTTGAGATAATTATGGCGACACGCCAACCTGAGCGCTACAGTCCAGAGCTAGCTAAATGGTTAGAATATGGCGTCAGCCCTCGTGCTTCAATATCATTAGAGCGATGTGCTCGAGCTAGAGCGTGGCTACAAGAACGTGATTATGTCTCACCAGAGGATATCCAAGCAGTTGCTCCGAATGTGCTAAGACACCGTTTATTATTAAGTTATCAAGCACAAGCTGAAGGAATTAATGCAGATCATGTCATTAGCCATATTTTAAGCCAAGTGGCTGTACCTTAAATCCGGACTGCAAAGATGCCATTTGAACAAGCACAAGTTTCCCCGTTACCGTTATTCAGTAATGGGGTCAATTTGACCGAGCAAGAGCTATTCAGCTGTCAAAGCACAGCTCGTGCAATGCCCGATAAACGCAGCCGTGCCAAAGCAAGTCAAGCAGGACACAGAAGTAGCTTGATAAAAGGTCGCGGAATGGAGTTTGCTGAAGTTCGTCATTATCAAAATGGCGATGACGTCAGAACCATTGACTGGCGAGTAACGGCAAGGACAGGAAAAGCGCACACAAAACTTTTTGTAGAAGAACGTGAACGCCCTATTATTCTCTTCATTGACCTTAGTCATAGCTTGTTTTTTGGTTCACGGCTATTAATGCAATCAGTACAAGCTGCACATGTCGCAGCAACACTAGGTTGGAATGCGATTAATCATGGCGATCGACTCGGTGCATTCATAGCCAGTGAAACTGAACATCTCGAGCTCAAGCCTCGAAGCCGTCGACAAGGTATATTGCAGTTAACATCAGCCTTAATGAAGGTACATGGTAATCAGTTAAATCATTTTGATGAGCTCCCCCATGATCCTCAACACATACTCCGTGCTTGCCAACGCTTGCAACGTATCGCTAAACCAGGCTCATTGGTATGGATTATTACCGATGGCCAACATTTTACTCAAGAATGTTTAGCCGCATTAACTGAACTCAAACGCCATTGCGATGTCGGAGCATTTGTCATTAGTGATCCATTAAGGCAAGGCACGTTAGCACTTCCAAAGCGCTTTTCATTGCCAGTACGTGATGGAAAGCAGCAACTAACATTAACTCGTCATAGTTATGATACTTGGCTTGAAAACCAACTTAAAAATCAACAACAATTTATTGATTTAATGAAGATGATTAAAGTACCCACACGATTTATTGACGCAGGGAAACGATTAAGTGACCAATTGGAAGTACTACGCTAAATGAATTCAGCTCAAGCAAATCCAGCTTTAATGCAATTAGAAGATATCGTGCTGCCTCAGCAAATTTCTCAATGGCCAATGGCGCCAGGTTATTGGATACTTGCCGCACTCGTCATCGGTATCACCATAGCAATGGTGGTTAAGCTTAAACGAGATAAAAAGTACCATGCTCCAAGAAAAGCGGCTTTAGATGTATTAAACCAATTAGATATTACCAGCCCACAGTATGCAACTGAAGTGAATAGCCTACTTAAACGAACAGCGATGAGTTATTTCCCGCGACAAGATTTTGCCAAACTTGACGGCAACCACTGGTTTGCTTGGCTAGAGCTACGCTTACCAAAACAGCATCACGGTCAAATTGGATTATTGCTCAATAAACGATACCAATCGCAAGGTTTATCCCAAGCAGAAACGAAGCAATTGCAACAGCTTGCTCATGTGTTTCTTGCCAAATCAGCCCGCTTAACAGCCTTTAACCCTAACGAATTAACGTCATCTATGATAGCAAAGCAAAATGACAAGGAGGACTCATGTTCTCAATAACATGGCCTTGGTTGTTATTGCTTTTACCATTACCATTTTTTATTAAATCTAAACAAGTTAGCAAGAATACTGGTGGTCATTTACAACTTCCAGGCATCAGTGAAGCTCAAATATCGGTATCTAGCACGCCTAAAAAACCTAATAGAAAAGCCTATTGGTTCATGTGGTTATGTTTAATTTGCGCATTAATTAGACCACAATGGCTCGGTGAACCAATCGAGCTGCCCTCTGAAGGGCGGGATGTCATGCTGGCAGTGGACTTATCTGGCAGTATGCAAATTGAAGATATGGTGATTAATGGTAAAACAGTCGATCGACTCACCTTAATAAAACATGTTATTGGTGACTTTATTGAACGCCGTAATGGCGATCGACTCGGCCTCATTTTGTTTGCCGATCATGCATACTTACAAGCGCCGCTGACTCAAGATAGACGCTCTGTTGCACAATTCCTCGCTGACAGCGAAATTGGCCTCGTGGGCAAACAAACTGCCATTGGCGAATCAATTGCTTTAGCTGTAAGACGTTTTGATATGGTCAACGATAGTAACCGTGTGTTAATTCTCCTCACCGATGGTTCAAATAATGCTGGCAACATCGAACCTGAAGTCGCAGCAAGAATAGCGGCAAAACGAAACGTTACCATCTATACCGTCGGTGTCGGTGCTGAAGTATTAGAGCGTCGCAGCATTTTTGGCACCGAACGAGTTAATCCTTCACTTGATTTAGATGAAGAACAACTACAAAACTTAGCTGACATGACCAACGGCCACTACTTCCGCGCAAGAAATAGTGAAGAGCTGGCTCAGATTTATCAAAAAATTGATGAACTAGAACCCGTAAGCCGCGATCAACTCACCTATCGCCCTAAAAGTGAATTATTTTATTGGCCATTACTATTCGCTATTTTAATGAGTGTCGTAATAAGTATTCGCAGCCAATTCTCATTTAGCAAAATATCATCACGAGGGGGCAAATAATGGAATTACACTTCATTCGTCCTGAGTGGTTACTATTACTTATCCCATTATTAGTGCTTGGGCTGCTCCTATGGCGTAGCCAAAAACAAAATCTAGCTTGGCAGCAATATATTGCGCCGCATTTGGCCAAAACACTGATTACAGAGGGTACTCAGGTTAAAAAGCAGCCTAAGTGGGGATTAATTATCTGCTGGATAATTGCAGTCGTGGCACTTTCGGGGCCAGCTGTGAACAAACAGAGTTTACCTGTTTATAGTAATGAACAAGGCCGAGTATTAATCATGGATATGTCTTTATCCATGTATGCCACAGATCAAAAACCTAACCGTTTATCTCAAGCCAAATACCGTGCAACGGACTTTATCGGTAGTTTAACTGAAGGTGAAACAGGCTTAATCGCATTTGCTGGCGACGCATTTACCATTAGCCCGTTAACTCGTGATAATGCAACTTTACTCAACCTGCTACCGACACTTTCGCCAGATATCATGCCAGTAAGAGGCTCAGATTTATCTTCTGCACTCGCGCTAGCACAGCAATTGCTAGCCCAGGGTGGGCATATCAGTGGCGATATTATTGTAATGACAGATGGGGTGAATCCTAGGCAATATGCCGATGCAGCTAATGCACTAGAAGGCAGTCGATATCGAGTTTCTGTGATGGCATTTGGTACTGCACAAGGTGCGGCTATTCAATTACCTGATGGTCAACTTTTACGAAATAATAGCGGTGACGTGGTTATCGACAAAACTGACTTTTCATTACTGGAAAAACTCGCTAAACCTACTGGTGGGATTATGATCCCGGCGACTGCAGATGGACGTTCGTTAACTCAGTTGCAAGATTGGTTAGCTAATGACGGCGATGCCAAAGCCACTGAGCTAGAAGGTGAAGCTTGGCAAGATTTAGGGCCTTATATTGCATTATTGTTGCTTATCCCTGTGTTATTAAGCTTTAGGTTTACCCTATTACCCATTATGTCGTTTTTCACATTAGGTATGATGCTGCAACCGGCGCCAGCACAAGCTAATACTTGGGATGATTTATGGAAAACCTCTGATCAACAAGCTAGCGAGCAATTTATGCAAGCGCAATCTGCAGAAGATTTTGCCCAAGCCGCTAAAAAGTTTAATCAGCCTCAATGGCAAGCCAGTGCCCAATATAAAGCTGGGGATTATGAAAACGCCCTCGCAGGGTTTGAGCAAGATAGCACAGCACAGGGGCTATATAATCAAGGCAATAGCCTGATGCAACTCAATCAACTAGATGAAGCTATTAGCCGTTATCAAAAAGCACTAGAACAGCAGGCTGATTTCCCGCAAGCTCAAAAAAACCTTGAGCTTGCTGAACAAATGAAACAGCAGCAAGAACAACAGTCTGGTGATGGCTCAGATCAAAACCAATCTGATCAAAATGATTCAGAGAATGGCGAATCTCAAAACGGTGACTCATCTTCTAGTGACGGCTCTAATCAAAATGAAAATGGTGACCAAAGCGAGAGCAATGACAGTCAATCGCAGGAGCAGTCACAAGATCAGTCTCAATCAGACAATTCAGAACAAGACTCTTCACAACAGGATTCTGAGCAACAAGACTCTTCGCAAAAAAGTTCTGAGCAAGAAAATGAGCAGCAAAGCAGTGAGCAGGCAAATGAACAAGATCAATCTCCTTCTTCACAAAGCCAGTCAACTGAAGAACAACAAACAGAAAACGAAGCCGAGATGCAGGCGGAAGCTGATGCTCAACCGGAAGCAACATCTGAAGAGTCTGCTGAAGGGAAGCAAGCCAACGCCAAAGCTCAGCCAGAACCTACACAAAGTGAAGAGTCTGAGCTGCAGCCTGAATCAACTCAAGCAGTTGCATCGTCAGAATTAGCGGAAGAGCCATTACCTGCAGATTTAGAACGCGCACTTCGCGCCGTGAGCGAAGACCCGCAAGTATTGATCAGAAATAAAATGCTATTAGAATATCAAAAGCGTCGCCAAAGCGGCCAATTGCCTAAGGATACACAACAGTGGTAAACAGAATCGTTTTCGCCCTTCTTACTATTCTTTTTACGGGGCAAGTTTTTGCAGTCAGTCAAATTCAAGCAACAGTTGATAGAAACCCTGTCATGCAGGGCGAATATTTTGTTTTAAATGTCACTGCTGATGCTGATTTAAACGCAGGCTCATTAGATACGTCTGTGTTACTAAAAGACTTTGTTGTCGGCCGAACAAGCGTTGGCCGTAGTACAAAAATGGTTAATTTTGACACAACAAAAGAAACCCGCTGGCAAGTGTTATTGTCGGCTAAAAATGCAGGCACTGTGACCATTCCGCCATTTACAATGGAAGGTGTAACATCTAACCCCATTACGTTAACCGTCGCCAAAGCGGGCAGCCAACCGCAACAAATGCGTAATTTGTTTATTGAAGGCGAATTAAGTACACAAGAAGCCTATGTTGGTCAACTTGTGACATACCAAGTAAAACTATTTTTAGCCGCTGAACTTCAACGAGGCGTCATCAGTTCACCTGAAATATCTGGCGCTGAAATAAAACAAATCGGTGAAGATAAAGATTCAGTTGAAATTGTTGATGGACGTCGATTTCGAGTTATCGAACGTACTTACTCAATCATTGCTGACACACCTGGTACTTTGGCTATAAAAGGAGCTGGGTTTTCAGGAGATATTTTAGTTGAAGCTCCAAGGCGTGGCGGAATGTTTGGTTTTAATGAAAGCCGCCCAATGCAAGCGAGTGCAGAAAACACTCAAATTGTCATTAACCCTATTCCTCAGCAATATCAAGGTGACTGGTTAGTCAGTGATTTATTAATTGCTAAAGAAGTATGGCCAGAAGAAAATGATAATAATGCGTTTGAAATTGGAACTCCAATCACCAGAACCATTAATATTGTCGCCTCTAATGCTGACAGTAACAGCTTACCAGATATAAAAATTACGATGCCTGAAGGCTTGAAAGCCTACCCAGAAAAACCAGTCAGACAAACCGTTGTACGTGAGAATCAAGTCATAGCTCAATACAGTTTAACCACTGCAATAGTGCCAACCCAACCTGGTACTTTTACCTTGCCTGAAATTTCAGTGCCGTGGTGGAATCCACACTTACGTCAGCAGCAGTATGCCACTATCCCCGCAAGAACTGTCACCATCACAGGTTCAGCCCCTATCAACCCAGTTCAACCTACAGTGGTAGAACAGCCACAAGCGACCTCCTCTACGGCAGGATTATGGCCTTGGTTAACCTTGCTATTTGCGACACTATGGCTAATAACCTTGGCACTTTGGTTAACAGCCAGACGTCAAAAGCCGTCCCAAATAGCCGATACCACCTCAGTACAAAGCGCTGTAAAAGCGGCAATTAGT
This sequence comes from Shewanella sp. MMG014, assembly GCF_018100775.1. Taxonomy (NCBI): domain Bacteria; kingdom Pseudomonadati; phylum Pseudomonadota; class Gammaproteobacteria; order Alteromonadales; family Shewanellaceae; genus Shewanella; species Shewanella sp. MMG014. The sequence goes on along the minus strand of NZ_JAGJDZ010000018.1, from coordinate 32,787 downwards.
TTACAAGATATAGAAGATGCTTGTGATAATAATGATGTATCGAAAGTGATTGCTTTACTACAGAAATGGTATGGAGCTCAGTTCAATAAACCGATAAATTTATCTGCTATAGCAAAATTATCGCCTGAGTTATCAGCGGCAATTGAACAATTGCAACAAGCCAAATATAGCCAAAATAGTGTCGTGATAGATAAACAGAAACTGATTAATGCGATAAAGCAAACTCAGTTAAATCAAACACAAAGCGATGTTTCACCTTTAAGTAGCTTGAACCCATAGCAGTAAATAAGCTTGCTATTCACAGCCAACCTTTTAAGCTATCGAACATAATATTTAACAATAAGTCATAAAATGTTCGATAGCTTGCGAAATAAAAAGTCCGAACCCACGGTCTTATCTGACATGCTAACTAAACAGCGACGATACGACAGCCTCGTCAGGGCACTTCATACTGATATCTACCGATATGCCTATTGGTTAATCGGCGATAAACATGTAGCTGAAGACGTCACTCAAGAAACGTTTCTACGCGCTTGGCGTGCTTTAGACTCTTTAAAGGATGATAAGGCGGCAAAAGCTTGGCTCATTACGATTTTACGCCGTGAAAATGCTCGCCGCTTTGAACGCAAGCAGTTTGATTACAGTGACGTAGAACAAGAGTTGCTAGAAGATGAAAAGTCTTCCACAACCGAAGAGCAGACCGAACAATATTGGTTACGCAAGCAAATAGGCCAATTAGAAGTCGAGTATCGAGAGCCACTATTACTGCAACTTATCGGTGGATTTAGTGGTGAAGAGATTGCTGATTTATTAGAGCTCAATAGAAACACAGTTATGACGCGATTATTTCGCGCCCGGAATCAATTAAAAGACGCCTTAGAGTCTCCTGAAGTTAGAGGTCAATCAAATGGATGATCTAAAATTTCGTCGCCATGCCTATGGTGACCCAAATAGCCAAGATGAAGAATTTTTGGCCCAGATTGAAGCGTCTGAGTCTGATGCCAAACTCGTCAACGACTTGAAAGCATTAGACAGTAAGCTTACCAGCGCACTGAATATCGATGTGCCTGATGATCTGGCAGAGAAACTGATTTTACGCCAACAATTAGGTAAACATCAGCAACAGAAAAAGCAAACACGTTATTTAATGGCGATGGCAGCATCCGTTGCGCTCGTCATAGGCTTAAGTGTTAGCATGCTTAGATTTACGCCTGTTGCCTTAGCGGAACATGCATTAGAGCATGTATATCATGAGCCTAAAGCATTATCAGTAGATCAAAATGTCGGCTTTGAAGACGTTAATTTTAAACTGGCAGGTATTAGCGGTTTAGAGAATGCGAAATTTATCCAACAACCAGGTAAAGTGTATTACACCTCTTACTGTGACTTCCAAGGCGTTAAAAGCTTACATTTAGTCATGGAAGGCGAACAAGGTAAGGTGACGCTCTTCATCGTCCCCGCTGAAAATCGTATGGTTACGGAAGAATCGTTCGCTGACAAAAACTATCAAGGTTTAGGTTTTCAAACTGCCGGCACCTTCATGTTACTCGTTGGTGAACAGGATGCTGATTTGCAATTTGTGAAAAATGAAATCGAGCAAACTTTCATTTAACATTCACTCTTTTAAGTAACAAAACGGCTAGTGAATTTTCACTAGCCGGTCAATAACTCTTCACACTTCCTTTCAAAATTGTGCACTAGGTCAAACATCTGTTAGCATGTCGCACAATAATCAGAACAATACGGAAGTAGCATGGCAATTGAAGCTCCAATCCTCATTACCTTTATTGGTTATCTCGCCCTTATGATGGGCATAGGCTATTGGGCCTACCGCAAAACAGACACCGTTGACGATTATATTCTGGGCGGCCGAAAAATGGGGCCAGCAGTGACAGCATTAAGTGTCGGTGCATCAGATATGTCAGGCTGGTTGTTATTAGGTTTACCTGGGGCTGTTTATTTAGGTGGCTTAGGTGAAGCCTGGATTGGCATTGGTTTAGTTTTCGGTGCTTGGTTAAATTGGCTATTTGTCGCTCGACGTCTTCGTATCTATACTCAAGCAGCTGATAATGCACTTACCCTACCCGACTTTTTTGAAAAACGCTTTGAAGATAAAAAAGGCATTTTAAAATTAGTCTCTGCGTTTACTATCTTAATATTTTTCACCTTCTATACTTCTTCAGGCATGGTCGGTGGTGCCATTTTATTTGAACAAATATTTGGCCTTGATTACACCATCGCCTTAATGATTGGTTCGATTATTATCGTGGCCTACACGTTTGTTGGTGGTTTTTTTGCTGTAAGTTGGACTGATTTTTTCCAGGGTTGTTTAATGTTACTTGCATTATTAATTGTCCCTGTCGCCATTTTCAGCAAACCAGATACCCAAGTCGCATTAGAAACCTTAGACCCTAAAATGCTGTCGCTGCTTCATAGCAACATGACCACTATAGGTTTAGTGTCATTGCTTGCGTGGGGCTTAGGTTACTTTGGTCAGCCACATATTCTATCACGCTTTATGGCCATTGGTAGCCCTGATGACATTCCTTTGTCACGTCGAATCGCCATGAGTTGGATGCTAGTAGCATTAGTTGGTGCGTTAGCGACTGGTATTGCTGGCACTATCTATTTTGCCGACGCTCCTTTAGCTAATTCAGAAACCGTATTTATCCATTTAGCACAAGTGGCATTCAACCCTTGGATTGGTGGTATTTTAATTGCGGCAATTCTGTCAGCCATTATGAGTACTATCGATTCTCAATTACTTGTATGCTCAAGTGTGATTACAGAAGACTTCTATCGCAAATGGTTACGCCCCGAAGCATCGGATAAGGAGCTCATGTTAGTTGGTCGTTTTGGTGTTCTTGCCATTGCAATAATTGCTATCGTCATCGCCTTAAATCCTGACAGTAAAGTTCTCGATTTAGTCAGTTATGCTTGGGCTGGTTTCGGTGCGGCATTTGGACCGGTCGTATTACTAGCATTATTCTGGAAAGGCTATAGCCGAAATGGCGCAATTGCGACAATCGTAGTCGGTGCGTTAACTGTTGTGATATGGAAGCAACTGTCAGGCGGATTGTTCGATTTATATGAAATTCTACCTGGATTCTTATTTGCTAGCATCGCTGGCTTTGTATTCAGTAAGTTGTCGCCTCCAACCGACAACATTAAGACTCAATTCGATAATTTCAAAGCTTCTCTTTAATCTTCAATAGACCCAATTATTGTGAGTTTTCAATAATTGGGTCTTTCAGCGTACATCTGTACCATTTTTTTAAAAATAATCTTGCTGCCCATTTGTTGCAAAACTTACCAGTTAGCAACATTTTAATTTATCAATAAAATCATAAAACCCATACAGTTCAGGCGTTATAGAGTATTTACTCAAATTCTATAAAATACTCGACCATGCACAATTAACCTAAAGTTAACAATAACTAGCAACTGGTCGGAGTTGCAGGGATGACAACTGTTACCTAATATGCCCGCATTATTAAAGTTGGTGTTAATTGGGGACTTAAACGACAGCGTTTAGGAAATTAATAAACTGACGTACAACGATGAGAAAAAATGATGACTAAATTCAACAAGACCTTGCTTGCGATGGCAGTGACATTAGCTAGCACACAAACCATGGCAGCTGGATTCCAACTTAATAGCCAATCAGCTACAGGTATTGGCCGTGCAATGGCTGGTGATGCAATCATTGCAGATAATGCATCAGTTTTAGCACGTAACCCGGCAGCAATGGCATTGTTTGATGAGAAGACACTTTCAATTGGAGCTTCGTACGCAGACGTTCAAGTTGAAGTGAGTGATGTTCAATATGGCGATAACCATATTGGAAGTATGGACAATGCTGCTGAGGCTAAGTTCATTCCTAACTTCTACTACATTAGCCCTATCAACGATAAATGGGCATACGGTGTTGCAGCCTTCTCAAACTACGGCACAGGTACTGATCTTTCATCACTAAATAGTGGTCACGACTTCAATACACCAATTGATTTATTGGGTAATACTGAAGTGACCACAATTAACTTTAACGCTAGCGTGTCATACCGTATTAATGATTCTTTAAGCTTAGGTTTAGGTCTTGATGCTGTATATGGTTCTGGAACATTAACGCGTAACGGTAATATTGATATCGGTCTTGGTGACATGCCGTTAAACCTTGTTGACGTTGAAGCTGACGGCTGGGCTGTTGGTGGTATTGTTGGATTAGCATATGAGTTTAACGAAAATAACAGAATTGGTTTGAGTTACCGCTATAGCCCACAAATGGATGCTAGTGGTGACATCATGTATAACCCTTCTGTTTTGTTCCCTCAAAACTTTGACAGTATTGAAATTCCAATTGCTGATATCGCACAGCTTGCTGGTTTTCATCAGCTAACTGAAAAGTTTGCTATTCACTACACTGCCCAGTGGACCCAGTGGAGTGCATTTGACAACATCAGTGTTGTAGACGGTGATCTTGGCACTGCGAATGATGTTATCAAGCATTATAACTGGAAAGACTCTTGGTTTTTAAGCCTTGGTGCCACTTACGATATCAATGAAACTTGGACTGTTCGTGCAGGTATTGCAAGTGACCAAGGTGTGGTAGGTGAAGTTTCTTCTTTATCAATACCTGACTCAGACCGCATGTGGTATTCAGCAGGTTTCACTTATAATTTGAGTAATAAATCTAGTATTGATTTCGGCTACACTTTAGTTGCAGGTGAAAAGGTTCATGTTTTAGAGGAGAGTGCACTAGTCGGACAAGTGAGTGCTTATACCGAATCAGGCGCAAACTACTTCTCACTGCAATATAACCACACTTTCTAAATTTAACGATTCAATCGTTAACATGAATGCGATGAAAACGCCTAAGTTTACTTAGGCGTTTTTTTTACGTTTAATTTGTACCATTGACACCTTCCATTAGGTTTTTCTCATAAAGTGATTGCCACAGCATAAAAAGTCCATTAGAATTTTCTTATGGATAATTATTAATGGTGTCATCATGCTTTTAAAATGGGTTTTCTTTATTGGGCTATTTATAGGTAACGCTTCACTGTCCCCAGCGCAAGCGAGCGACGATATCAGTACAAAACACCATCCTAGTCAATCCAGCATGCAGACATTAACAATAAGAACTGTTGAACAGGCTCAGCAGCTCTATTTTGATGGTCAAATTGAAGCGGTAAAAGCCGCAACAGTATCAGCTCAAACGGCAGGACGAATACTTGCGCTTCATTACGATATTAACGATTTAGTGCCTGCGGGTTCACCATTATTAGAAATCACCAGTAAAGAACAAGGCGCGAGTTTTGCTGCTGCTGAAGCTGAATTAGCAAGAGCGGAAGCTAAAAACATTGAAGCACAAGCCCAGTTCACTCGTTATCAGGCCCTTTTCCCCAAAGGAGCCATATCTAAAGGCGCAATGGATGAAGCCACCGCCAATGCTACTGCCAGCTTTCAAGCAGTTTCCGCAGCAAAAGCTCAATTAATTACCGCCAAAGAAACCTTAAATTACACCACTGTGAGCGCGCCATTTAGTGGACGAGTAACACAACGCTTTGTCGAGCAAGGCGAAACCGTTACTGTTGGTCAGCCACTTTATGCAGGTTACGCTATCGACGATATGCGCGCAGTATTTCAGCTTCCGCAGCAATATCAATCATATGTCACAACTGATACTAAGGTTACTATCGAGCTAGCTTCAGGCGTTATCATTCAATCAAGTGATATTATTCCATTCTCATTTTTGCAGTCGCCAAGTCAAACCTACCAGATCAGAGTAAATTTACCTGTTAGAGAAACAGAATACACAGCGGGTGAATGGGTAAAAATCGCGATTTCAGGCAAAAAGCAACCACACATTATCGTTCCAGAATCGGCCATCTTTAGACGCGGTGACTACACTGCAGTCTTTATGAAACAAGCTGACAACTTTGTGCAGACTCAAGTCAGGGTCAGAACGATGGCTAATAGTAGCGATAACCCAAGCGTAATTATTGATGCTGGATTGATGGATGGCGATATTATTCTTGCTCAAGCAAGCCAGTTCATACTCCAGTCTACCAACAACGATAAATAAGCCAGGATTTAGTTATGACCAAATCACAGACTCTTGGTATTTCTGGAAAAATCGCTCAGGCTTTTCAGTCAAGCGCGATGACCCCATTAATTGCATTACTGGCAATATTACTGGGCTTATTCGCTATTGTTGTCACACCAAAAGAAGAAGAACCGCAGATTGATGTGACCTTTGCTGATGTCTACATTCCTTACCAAGGTGCCACTCCAGATGAAGTAGCAAGGCAAGTCACCTTACCGGCTGAAAAAATCATCTCTGAATTAAAAGGCATCGATACCCTTTACTCTTTTTCAATGAATGATGGCGCATTAATTATCGCTGTATTTGATGTCGGAGTACCTAGAGATCACGCTATTGTCAATTTATACAACCAGCTCCAATCAAACCAAGATAAGTTCAATCAAGCGGCAGGAATTGGTTCACCATTGATTAAACCGCGTGGAATCGATGATGTTCCGATTGTCGGATTAACGTTATGGTCGAAAGATGAAAATGTAACACCAGAATCACTTACCATAGTGGCAACTGAGCTTGAAAATGAATTTAAGCGCATTAAAGGCACGCGCGAAATTTACTCAATGGGCCGCCAAGAGCTAGCAGTCAATGTCAGGCTTGATCCCATTAAAATGAATCATTATGGCATTAGCTTTTCCCAGTTAAGGCAAGTTATTACCAGCAATAATTATATTTCATCGCCAAGTGACTTAACCCAAAATAATCAACTTATTAAAGTACAAACGGGGCAGTTTTTACAAAGTGCTGACGATGTTAGAAATTTAGTCATTAAGGTGGCTAATCAAGAAGAGCATCAAAGCCCAGTGTATTTATCTGACATTGCTGAGGTTAACTTAGCAACTGATATTGCAACTCAACATGTCCTGCATCTAGATAAGTCAGGTGTTTACCCTGCTGTAACTATCGCTATCGGTAAACAAAGTGGCGAGAATGCCGTCGATATAACCGCTCAAGTTCTTGAACGTTTGAATAAAGTCGACAACCTGCTGATACCAAATAATGTCGAAGTCACGGTTTCAAGAAATTACGGAGAAACTGCAGGTAATAAAGCCAATACTCTGATACTGAAGTTAGTCTTTGCTACCTTAGCGGTTGTCATATTGGTGCTGATAACAATGGGAAGGCGTGAAGCAATGGTCGTCGGCATTGCTATTATTATCACCTTAGCCATGACCTTATTTGCTTCTTGGGCATGGGGGTTCACCCTCAATCGAATCTCGCTTTTTGCTTTAATTTTTTCTATCGGAATATTGGTCGATGACGCCATTGTCGTTGTTGAAAATATTCACCGTCATATGGCGTTAGGCAATAAAGACTTCAAAAACCTTATCCCTTTAGCTGTCGATGAGGTTGGCGGTCCGACGATTCTAGCAACGTTTACCGTAATAGCGGCACTTATGCCAATGGCGTTTGTTTCTGGCCTTATGGGGCCTTATATGAGCCCTATTCCGATAAATTCCAGTATGGGGATGCTTATTTCGTTAGTCGTTGCATTTGTTGTAACCCCTTGGCTGAGTTTAAAGCTATTAAGGCATGGAGCAAACCATCGCCAAAATCTAAGTGAAAACCTTAGCCCAAATAACAGTCATTCAGAGCCGAATAACCTTATTTCAGAACAGCCTGTGGCGAACAAGTTTGCAGACCAACAGCCGTTATCCACTAAAGGTAGTCAATTACAGCGTCTATTTACCTGGCTGATGACACCGTTTTTAATCGGCGAAAAAGCAAGGTTAGCCCGCTTAGGACTCACTGGTGCCATCATCTTTTTAATTGCTATAGCGGTTGCATTACCTGTTGGACAAGCAGTTATTTTGAAAATGCTACCATTTGATAATAAATCAGAGTTTCAAGTCTTAGTCGATATGCCTGAAGGGACGCCTGTGGAACAAACACAGCGAGTACTAAAAGCATTGGGTGATCACTTGCTCACAGTTGATGAAGTTGACCACCTTCAGCTTTACGCTGGTACGCATGCACCAATTAACTTTAACGGCCTTGTAAGGCATTACTTTATGCGCCAAAGCCAAGAGTTAGGTGATATTCAAGTCAACTTGGTCGATAAAGCTCATCGAACCCGCGATAGCCACCAAATTGCCACAGCCGTTCGCAGCCAATTACAACACATTGGTGCCCCTTACCAAGCCAATATCAAAATTGTTGAAGTCCCTCCAGGTCCACCAGTTTGGTCACCAATACTGGCTGAGGTTTACGCACCCACAACCGCACTGCGTGAACAAACAGCCAACAAGCTTAAACAGCGATTTGAACAAACTGAGCATGTGGTCGATGTGGATATTTACCTTCCTGCTCAAGCATCTCAATGGCGAGTGTATATTGACAGAAGTAAGGCGCAATTAATGGGATTACAGTATCAAGATATTGTAACCACACTTGCGAGTGCAATAGAAGGTGAGCATGTTAGTTACATTCGAAACCAAGACTTTCAGGTGCCCGTTCCCATTAAGCTGCAAGCTTCTGAGCAAGCTAAAATTAATTTACAACAGCTTCTTCAATTAACACTTAACAATAGTCACGGAGAACCTGTTCGCCTTAATGACGTAGTTAAGGTCGAGCACGGTAATATCAATACCCCTATTATCCATAAAAACATGCTGCCAATGATCATGGTCGTGGCTGATATGGCAGGCCCAACAGACAGCCCGCTATATGGCATGTTTTCTATGTATGCCGATATTGAAAAAGACAATCTAAGCGGCGTGAACCCTATCCCTGTACAGCAACATTTGATCAATCAACCAGATGGATTAGACACCGTAGCCATTTTGTGGGATGGCGAGTGGAAGATTACCTATGAAACCTTCAGAGACATGGGAATTGCCTATGCCATTGGCATGATTGCAATCTATTTGCTTGTTGTAGGACATTTTAAATCTTACTTAGTGCCTTTGGTCATCATGGCACCTATTCCACTGACCATCATAGGTGTTATGCCAGGGCATGCGCTGCTTGGCGCTCACTTCACAGCCCCTTCGATGATAGGCATGATTGCACTTGCAGGCATTATTGTCCGTAACTCAATTCTATTAGTGGACTTTATCAAACTAGAAACGGCTAAAGGTGTACCACTTGAGCAAGCGGTTATTCAATCTGGTGCGGTAAGAGCAAAACCGATTATGCTCACCGCTTTTGCTGCGATGATTGGGGCTTTATTCATTATTGATGACCCCATTTTTAATGGATTAGCTATTAGCTTAATTTTTGGCATTTTTATATCCAGTTTGCTCACGCTGATTGTTATTCCGATTTTGTATTACAGCGTAATGAAAAATCGACCATCAAACTAAGGAGATAAGCATGTCTTTGGAACGCATAATTATGGCTTTTGCAGGCTTTATGGTATTGCTATCAATGGCGTTAACGGCTTGGATAAATCATAATTTTATCTGGCTAACGGTATTTGTTGGCGCTAATCTATTACAAAGTGCTTTTACTGGTTTTTGCCCTGCAGCAATATTATTTAAAAAACTCGGCGCTAAGCCTGCTGCAGAGTTGGCAATGACCGACAAACCATAGAGGATTCATTGTGCAACAACACCCTACACGCTTTTTAAATCAAGTCGCTTTACTCCTATTCGCTGGCTTAGCACTGGTGCTGTCGACAGTATCTATTGCTGATGAAATGCCTCCAGCGGTCGCTTGGGATAAAATTAATAATGGCGCCATGATCATTGACGTGCGTACAGAGCAAGAGTTTGCAGCTGGTCATTTAGATGGAGCGATTAACATTCCTTTTGAATTGGTACTAAAGCAATTAACCAAACAAAAGCTTGATAAAGATACGGCGATTGTATTGTATTGCAGAAGTGGAAGAAGAAGCGGTATTGCCAATAACGACCTTGTGGAAGCAGGTTTTACCCAAACCTATAATGGCGGGGGCTTTGAACACCTTATCGCACATCAGTAAAATAATAATATGGCCACAACAAAAAAGCCTCACTAAGAGGCTTTTTTGTTTTGGGTTAATGATGAGTATACAGGCTGCTTCATAAGACTGTTTCATCACAGCGCTTCATCACAAGAGCGCTTTCGTCATAGGAAAGCAAGTTAATTCAATGCCTCTAGGCGAGTAAAAAATAGCCTCTCGCTGTCCTTCAAAACCGCAAGCACGATAAAAGTCGACAGCGTTGAGTGACGCATCCAAAGATAATTTTTTGCATTGTGCTTTGCGTGCTTGTAATTCAAGGTACTGAATCATCTGTTTTCCAAATCCTTGACCAATATACTCTGGCCGCACAAACATAGCATCGACCATACCTGTGGTCAGGTTTATCATCCCCACACCCACAATATTGTCATTCATAATGGATACATAGCCATTAGCGGCAAAGTCTGTCACAAAGTGTGCGGGAAGACTGCCTTCGGTCCACTTTTGCAAAGTCTCATCCTCATAGTGGCCTTTACATTGAGCTAAAATCGCAAGATTACGAATTTCAAATGCAACGGCAGCATCATCCTTGGTCGCTTTTCTAATGTGCATAAATCATTTATTTAGAGGGCTTTATAATACGATATTATTTTTGCTCATTAAAAACAATACGTTGCTGATTAACTGGCAAGTTTAACTTTTTCAATGCTATCGAATATTTCCATAAAGCTTGGGTTTTGATTTACATCGATAGGAAGCTTGAGCTTTCTGACAATGTCATTTGCAGAAATAAGCCCTCTAATCACATTCAACTTATTATCAACCACCAAACAATGTTGATGTTGAGAGCGTTTCAGCGTCTCGATCACATCACTGATCCTCGCATTAAGAAGATCTTCATAATGGATAGCTTTAAGCGCACTTTTGGGCAACATAAAGTCAGAAAGTAATAATTGCTCGCGTGGGAAGCCTTGAGCCACATGTTTTTGCATTTCTTGACTGTGGAGCATTTGTAAACTTACTAAGCCCATAAAGTGCCCTCTTTCATCGATAACAATTTTAAGCCTCACATGGGACTGCTTCATTAAGTGTTCAACATCTACTGCAGCAGTGTTTAACTTAATAACCAATGGTTTGAGTAATTTAAAATCGGTAAATACAGAGGTTGCTGCGGAAAATAAATTAATATGTTCTGAGACTTCTGGTTGGGCAAGAAGATCGATTTTATCGACCCCATGTAATGATAACGTCTTCATCGTCACTTCCTTAATAGACTGAACTAATACAAATTCCAATTCGTTATCGAGTCTTTTAGATTGTTTCAATGTAAGTTGGCCTGAATCAGGTGATATAGATATGGTTGCAATATGCCTTTAATCAGTTAGTTAACGCTATCACAGTTATCATTAAACAATCACTTACTTCGATTGGTAGGCCATCGATTAATAATCCGAACTAACCTAGATTAAGATAAATCTAGGTTATTATTAAATCGGTGCTCGTCGTTTTACAAAGACTTGGTAACCTACAAATTATAGTCCAAATTTGCTGCGATATTATTTAAGCCGTTGTGGCAGTATCATCAGACTATTACTGTCATCAGATAGCCAAATTTCGCCATCACTGATACTGACTTGTAACTTCATATTGCGATTAACAAAAACTGCCATCGCTTTAACGGCTTCTTCGTCAATATTAAACACTGACAGATTTTTATAACGTTGTAATGCTTGCTCATTTTGCTGCCACCAAATCGGTACGCTGCGGCCAGCATAAGTAATTAACTGAACCTGTTTTGAGCGGCCACAAGCTTTACGCAGCCACTTTTCATCAGCCTGGCCAAACTCAATCCACAGGTTAATTTCATCAGATAAACTTTTTTCCCATAACTCAGGTTCATCATCAACACACAAACCTTTACTAAATTGCAGTGAGTCCGACGCATTCATAATGAAAGCCAAAATACGTACCATCATTCTGCTGTCAGTTTCAGAAGGGTGTTGTGCAATCGTCAACTGGTGGTCAGCATAATAATGTCTGTCCATATCAGCAATTTGAAGAGCGGCTTTATAAACGGTAGCTTTGGGCGCCATGGGGATTCCAATAAAATAAAAAAACCGAGTTTATACTGTTTAACTGCAGTATGAAACTCGGCTTGAACTTATCTCTGACTCGATCATCTAGCGTGTTAACATAGTCAGTTATTGTCAGCGCTAAATAATTGGCAAGTTGTGATTAAAGAGCGCCTGGTTGCAGGTGTTTTGCCATAGGAAAATGTGCCTTTAATTTGTTTAACATACTGTCGTCGACCACCAGTAATACTTTATCGCCATGATTATACTGTTCAGCTAATTGGCTTAAACTGGGAATGATTTCTCGACTTGCGTCTCGTCGGACAAGCTCGTTAATTGTATTTGTCGACTCGTCTCGCTCTGCTTCGGTATAAAAAATGTCAATTTTTTGCAGTAATGGCATGGCTGCTATAGGCAGTAAATTGGCATCATCATGTTTATTGAACAGTAAAATTTCACCTTGATGAGATATTTGAGAAAACGCTTCTTGATAGTGACTTTCGGTGACGGTGTCATACCTGTCATTATTTTGCTGAAAAAAACGTTCCCAAAATAAGCGCCTCTCTTTACCTGATGTAATTCGCAGCTGTACTTCTACCCGCTTTGAGGCTACAAAATCAAATAAAGGGTTTAATGATTGTGGCAACATAGTTTCAAGGCGAGAACGAATGGTACGAGCAAATACAGGAGCAGCCCCTGCAGTACTAATAGCAACGACTAATCGGCCTCTGTCGACAATAGATGGGGTGATAAAACGGCAATAGCTTGGATTATCAACAACATTTACCCAAATGCCTTTTTCACGGGCAATAACGGCATAATCCATATTCAGCTGCGCATTAGCTGTTGCCATATAAAGTAAATCATAACCTGTCATATCATCCGTATTGACACTTCGCTGAAATAATGAAATTCGACCTCGCTTTTGATAGGCCTTGACCTCATCAGCAATTTCAGGGGCAATAACGTCAATATGGGCTTCGGTGCGTGAGAGTAAATCTAATTTACGAGTAGCAACTTCACCAGCGCCAACCACTAACACTTTTAATTCTTTTGTATCCACAAACAATGGAAAGTATTGCATTTATCACTCTCAAAGAAATCACAATGACTGAAAACAGTCGTGAACAATATCACTCACTATCCCATTAACTGACTCAGTTGTCCTAGTCAATTTTGCTATCAAGAATAATGATTGATTATAGATTAATTATGAGGAGTACTTTGTGGGGAGCTGCATTGCCAGCATAATTCAAAACTGCCCTCATTCATTTCATGGCATTGTAAGCATTGCCATTGTGGACGTTCCATATCATGGGACTCTAATAAGTTACGGGCTTTTTCAACTTGATGTTGATTCACCCATAAATCGACAGTTTGCATTTCGGTTGGTAACTCACCAACACCGCCGACAAGCGCTTCACCCGTGAGTTCTACCATAATGCCATGGGTCTCGAGTAAGCCTTTCCACGTATGGGCTTGAAGTAAGTTTCCACCGGTGAGTAATACTTTTCTATCTTCCATTATTATTCCTACAGCTATTGCTCTGCTGGCAAATTTTTAATCATCCTACTTGTAAATGGTTCTTAATGTCGAGCATTGATTAAACTTTATACTCAATATATGCTCAACAAGGTACTTAAAGGAGTGCACTCAAAGGAGATTGGTATGACACTTCATATATCAGGCATTTTTCAAATAACCAGTTGGGATGAAACCACTGATATTCAGCACCCAGATGGAGCAAAGCAAACATCAGCCAGTATAACCCAAATGTATTCTGGTGATCTTGAGGGCGTCAGTCAGCCCAAGTACATTATGTGTTATACAACCGATGCCCAAGCGGTATTTTGTGGCTATGAAAATGTCGAAGTCACTATCAACGGCAAGTCTGGTAGTTTCGTATTGCAGCATAACGGTAAGTTTGAACAAGGCGTTGCAATCAGTAGTTTTATCATCGTGCCGAATTCAGGACAAGGAGAGCTAGCGAATATTGACGGCAAAGGCAGCTTTACCTCTGGTGAAAAGGGGCAAGCTAACTACCAAATGGAAATAACCTCATTGTGATACCTTTCAATATCAGTCGATTACACACAGAAGTCGGAATTGTGCAATTAAACGGACATTGGGTGCCAAACCCAGATTACGAACAAAAGACTGCCTTACACATAAATCGTTTGTCGCAACTCTCAACAGACGGTTGGGTAGAACTTGATATCAACCACAATGGCAACATAAAATTCATTCAACAGCTACAGCCATTTGTCGTGCAGCACTTAGTAGCGCAACAGCAGTGCTAATTGAGCGCTAATTGCAGAACATAAATGGCAAACAGCAACACACTTTAGCCATCAAAAAACCTTAATTTATATACAAAAAAGCCACTCAATAGAGTGGCTTTTCTAGATTAATACCGTTTACGGCATCATTGAAGGTTGGTCAGCACCTTCTTTTTCAATCTCAACAGGCATCATGTGCTCACGACAGATACCCAGTTTAATTGCAAGGTAACTTGCCACATAGATTGAAGAATATGTACCAACGAAAATACCGCATAATAATGCTGTCGCAAATCCGTGGATCATACTACCGCCCTTTAGGAACAAGGCGATGACAACAACCAACGTAGTACCTGTTGTGATAATGGTACGGCTCATTGTTTGGGTAATAGACGTATTTACCACTTCATTTGGTCCGCCTTTACGCATCTTAAGGAAGTTCTCACGGATACGGTCATAAACAACAATAGTATCGTTTAATGAGTAACCAACAACGGTCAATAAGCCAGCCAGAACTGTCAAATCAAACTCAAGTTGTAAAATTGAGAAAATACCTAATGTTACGATAACGTCATGGGCAAGTGCGGCTACAGAGCCCATTGCCAAACGCCATTCGAAACGGAAAGACACATAAATAAGAATACAGATTAATGCTACGATAACCGCAAGGCCACCCTGCTCAGCAAGCTCTTTACCCACTTGTGGACCAACAAACTCAACTCGCTTTTGAATAACGCCAGCATCGATAGTTTGTGCGCCATCCATTACAGCTGCAACTTGAACTTCACTTTTCAGATCCTCAAGTACAGGTAAACGGATTAACACATCTCGGCTTGAACCAAAGTTTTGAACCACGGCACCACTTGCGGCATCAGTTTCGTACTGAGCGCGAAGTTCAAGTAGATCAACAGGTTTCGAAAACTCAAGTTCTACGACAGTACCGCCAGTAAAATCAAGTCCCCAGTTAATCCCTTTTACACCTAAAGAGGTTAAAGAGGCGATAACCAAAAACATTGAAAAAATACTGATGACTTTCGCATGCTTTAGGAAGTCGATCATTTTGGTAACTGAAAATATTTGTAACATGGTCAACTCCTCCCTTAGATAGATAGTTTCTTAACGCGTTTACCACCCCATATGAGATTCACAATTACGCGAGTTCCCACAATAGAAGTAAACATAGACGTTGCGATACCAATCATTAGAGTTACAGCGAAACCTTTTACAGCACCCGTACCCACAGCAAACAAAATCAAGGCTGTCATAAAGGTGGTAATGTTCGCATCAGCAATAGTAGAAAATGCGTTACCGTAACCTTCATGAATCGCTTGTTGCACACTACGGCCTGCCAGTAATTCTTCACGAATACGTTCGAAAATAAGGACGTTACCATCAACCGCCATACCGACAGTCAGTACCATACCAGCAATACCAGGAAGCGTTAGTACCGCTCCAGGAATCATTGACATCACACCAACAACCATCACTAAGTTAGCAGTAAGCGCTAAGTTAGCAATAACACCAAATGCACGGTAATAAACCAGCATGAAGATAAGTACGATTGCCATACCCCAAATCATTGCCATTTTACCGTTTTCGATGTTTTCAGCACCTAGACTTGGACCAATTGTACGTTCTTCAACAATCGTCACAGGCGCAATCAAGGCACCGGCACGTAACAATAATGCCAGGCTTTGTGCTTCGGCGTGATCAAGACCATTAATCACAAAGTTACGACCAAGACGCGCCTGAATCGTAGCAACAGAAATGACTTCTTCAATCTTAGTCATTTTTACCGTGCCGTCAGGGTTACGTTGACCGCTATCTTTATATTCAATGAACAACGTTGCCATTGGCTTGCCAATGTTATCTTTGGTCACGTTAGAGAAAATATTACCGCCTTTCGCATCTAAGTTAATAGACACTTGAGGACGACTGTATTCATCAAAAGAAGGTTGTGCACCGGTAATATGATCACCCGTCAACATAACTTCTTTTTTCAATACAGCAATACCGCCAGAGCGACGAGGGTATACTTCAGAAGAGGCTGGTACTCGACCATTTGCAGCTGCTGCTTGATCCGCATTTTCGTCAACCATACGAAATTCAATCGATGCTGTTGCACCAAGAATTTCTTTTGCACGAGCAGTATCTTGAACACCAGGAAGCTGCACAATGATGCGCTCAGCACCTTGACGCTGTACCACGGGCTCAGCTACACCTAGCTCATTAACACGGTTACGGATAGTCGTAATGTTTTGCTGAAGAGCTTCTTCCTTAATTTGCTTAAGGTATACATCACTCATATTTGCGTGAAGCATATAGTTTTCACCAACACTGTTGTCGGTAAATACCATGTCGTTACTTAATGATTTTAAGTAGCGCTCAGCTTTTGCCAAGTTATCAGCATCACGGAACTTAATTTCCAATCCTTTTGCTGTTTTTCTGACACCAGCATAACGAATCTTTTGCTCACGTAATTGACTTCTAAAATCAGCAATTTTGGCTTCTTCCATCTTGCGGATGGCTTCCCCCATGTCCACTTCCATTAAGAAGTGAACACCGCCACGTAAATCTAGACCTAGCTTCATTGGCGTTCCGCCAACAGCTTCAAGCCACTCTGGAGTAGCAGGCGCTAGATTTAACGCAACGGTATATTTATCACCTAAACTTTCAGCAATGGCTTCTCTTGCTAACAATTGCTGTTCAGCATTTTGAACACGGACAATTAATTGCCCGTCTTCGAGCTCAGCGCGCTTAACCGCAATGCCTTTACTCTCAAGTAATCCATTTACTGACGATAGTGTTGAAGCCGTGACTTCCGCGCCACGAGTCGCTACGACTTGTACCGCATGGTCCTCACCAAAAAGGTTTGGAATTGCATAGAAACCACCAATGGTGATGACAAGCAACACCATGATGTTTTTCCACATTGGGTATTTATTTAACACACCTGAGCCCTCTTGGCTTACAACGACTGGATAGAGCCTTTAGGCAATACCGCTGCAACATAATCCTTTTTAATCGTGATTTGGCTAGTTTCATTAATGCTTAATAAAACGTAATCACTGTCGTCACTGATTTTAGCAATCTTGCCTAAAATGCCGCCGCTTGTTAGCACTTCATCACCCTTACTTAATGCTGACATTAGGTTTTTGTGCTCTTTAACGCGCTTAGACTGAGGACGGAAAATCATGAAGTAGAAGATCAAGCCAAAAACTACTAGCATGAAAATCAGTTCCATAGTGCCGCCACCTTGTGGAGTGCCTGCTGCGTTTGCGTATGCATTTGAAATAAACATATTACTCTCTTCTTGTTTTCTAAATTAAAAATCAGTCTTTTAACTCTGGTACAGGTGGAACTTCACGACCTAACTTGGTGTAGAAATCTGTCACGAAGGCGTCTAATGTACCCGTCTGAATAGCACCACGCAAACCTTCCATCAAAATTTGATAGTAACGTAGGTTGTGAATGGTGTTTAAACGAGCACCTAGAATCTCATTACAGCGATCTAAGTGATACAGGTAAGCACGTGAGTAGTTCTTACAAGTATAACAATCACAGCTTTCATCTAATGGCGATGTATCATCACGATGGCGAGCGTTACGAATTTTAATCACGCCTTCTGATGTAAATAAATGGCCATTACGGGCATTACGTGTAGGCATGACACAATCGAACATATCAACGCCACGACGAACACCTTCAACTAAATCTTCAGGTTTACCTACGCCCATTAAATAACGAGGTTTATCTTGTGGTAACTGAGGACATACATGCTCAAGGATGCGGTGCATATCTTCTTTAGGCTCACCAACGGCTAACCCACCAACAGCATAACCATCAAAGCCAATGTCAGTTAGCCCTTTAACGCTTTCATCACGTAAATCTTCGTAAACGCCACCTTGAACGATGCCGAACAGCGAATTAGGATTTTCTAAGCGATTAAACTCGTCACGTGAACGTTGCGCCCAGCGCAAAGACATTTGCATCGATTTACGCGCTTCATCATGTGTTGCAGGGTAAGGAGTACATTCATCAAAAATCATCACTACATCACTGCCTAATGAGTTTTGAATTTGCATCGACTTTTCTGGATCTAAAAAAATCTTCTCACCATTAATTGGTGAACGAAAGTGCACGCCTTCTTCGGTGATTTTACGAATATCACCCAAACTGAATACTTGGAACCCACCCGAGTCGGTTAAAATAGGACGTTGCCAATTCATAAAGTCATGTAAATCACCATGCTTACGCATGATTTCTTCACCAGGACGTAGCCACAAATGGAACGTGTTGCCCAATAGAATATCAGCACCCGTTGCACGGACTTCTTCTGGTGTCATACCCTTTACAGTACCGTAAGTACCAACTGGCATAAATGCTGGGGTTTCAACCGTACCACGTTCAAAAACTAAACGACCGCGACGTGCGCGTCCGTCTGTTGTATCAAGTTCAAAATTCATATTTCACCTTGCCAGATAAACAGTCTGACTCGTTGTTGTTGCATAAGACATGAGGGCATTAGCGATAACTTCAAGGTTAAAGCTAAAATTAACCCAAAAAAATACCCACCTCTGTGGGCGGGTATTTTAGATCAAAATCAAACGTTACGGGGCTTTTTTAGTTAAAAACATGGCATCGCCATAGCTAAAAAAGCGGTATTTTTGTTCGATCGCGTGTTGATAGGCATTCATCACATTGTCAAAACCCGAAAATGCACTAATTAACATAATCAACGTCGACTCGGGTAAATGGAAATTAGTCACCATTGCGTCAATCACTTTAAATTCGTAACCAGGAAAAATGAAAATATCCGTATCGCCTTTGAACGCGGCAAGAGGAGCCTCCCCACTTGCTTTAGCTGCGCTTTCAAGTGAACGAACCGAAGTGGTTCCTACGGCAATCACGCGATTACCCGCAGCTTTGGTTTCAGCGATTAAATCGACAACTTCTTGCGACACTTCAGCCCACTCAGAATGCATCACGTGCTCGTCAATCATATCAACTCGAACAGGTTGAAAGGTGCCAGCACCGACATGCAAAGTAACAAAAGCAATGTTAACCCCTTTATCTTTTAACGCCGCAAGCATGGCATCATCAAAATGCAAGCCTGCAGTTGGCGCTGCGACTGCACCTGGGGTTTGATTATAAACCGTTTGATAGCGCTCTTTGTCTGCATCTTCATCAGGGCGGTCGATGTATGGCGGAAGCGGCATGTGGCCCACTTCTTCTAACACTTCTAAGATTGTTTTATCAGCGTCTAATTCAAGTTCGAATAATGCGTCATGACGCTTGAGCATTGTCATTTCATAACCGCCATCTAAGATAACGATTGAATCAACTTTTGGGGATTTTGAGCAACGCACATGGGCTAAAATACGCTTATCATCCAACATTCTTTCGACAAGTATTTCTAACTTTCCACCTGATGCTTTTTGGCCAAACAAACGTGCAGGAATAACGCGAGTGTTATTAAACACCATTAAATCGCCACGATTAACCTTTGATAATACGTCAGTAAATTGCTGATCCTCTAATGCACCGCTATTTCCATCAAGCGTTAGTAATCTTGATGCATTACGTTCTGCCATTGGGTAACGAGCAATAAGTTCATCAGGTAAATCAAAAGAAAAGTCAGCAACGCGCATATCTATACTCTATTCAAAGGACAATAAAAACGGGCGCTAGTCTAGGACTACCAGCCGTTAATATCAAGTTTATCGCAATAAATAGTGCTTGAAGATTACACAGTAAATCCGATGCCCGAATGTTAATCATCGGCTAGAGTGAAAAGCGAGTAACAGCCAAAGCCGTTAATACAATGAAGTCTACGATCTATGAGTAAATCGTTATTTGGAATTAGGTGATTTAAATTGACTCACATTACTGTCTAAATCAGGGATACCGGAATGGGTTTTAATTGAATCGTTTTCTTCGGCAAGCGCTTGGGGTTCAGGGCGAAAGGATTGCTTTTCAAAGCGGAGATCAATTTCGATTTTTGTGCGTTTACGATTAGGTTGCTGTCCCAATACTGACATTATCCAGTTTTTCATCATCCGTGATCCTTAAACCGATTATTTATTATGTCGCAACGTCCCTCAGAAATAATAGCAATGACATTTGAGTAGAAATCTATATGATTGATTCTAGACTTATAAAAAATGCTAATTGATGGTTAATTTCTGTCTGCGTGGTTTAGCATCATACTGAAAAACTCAAAAATTAAAAGTACAAAATATGAACTTTCTTGCACACCTACATCTAGCCGATATTAGTGATACTCATTTGGCAGCCAATCTCGCTGGTGACTTTGCAAAAGGCGATATAAAACACTTCCCAAAACATCTTCAGCAAGGAATTTGGCTACATAGACAAATTGATAAAATTACCGATAGCCATGAAATAATTGTGGATTTAATTAAATTGTTCCCTAAATCCTCTAAAAGAGTTGCTCCCATCCTTATCGATTTAGCATTTGATCATTACTTGGCTTTTTATTGGGAAGAATACCATCAAGACTCACTTGCCGATTTTACTAAGAAGGCATATCACAGTTTAGACACCACAGAAGAGCTGCCTGAAAAGCTGCAACTTATTGCTCCTAGCATTATCGAACAAGACTGGTTATCCGCCTACCAAACTAAACAAGGAATGAATAAAGCCATCGAAGGGGTTAGCCGACGTATATCAAAGCCAGAACTCTTTAAAACGGCCATCAAAGATGTCGATAAGTTGTATGTTGATATTGAAATCGCATTTAGAACCTTCTACCCGCAGTTAATGGCATACAGCCGTATTTACAGTCGAAAAACACCTGAACAATACCTGCCATAAATACCCACCTCACCTCTAAGTTGCAATTATTACCCACATGCTGTGTGTTTAAGCGTTACTGCACAGCTAAAAGTTTGCTAAAATAGCCGATTATTCTTGTAAACCGATGCCACTTAATGCAAATTTTTGATTACCAACCTCCTAGTATCCCTTGGCTTGATATTCGCTACAAAGACCGCGATATCATTGTGATTAACAAGCCTGCTGGGTTACTTGCTAATCCGGGTAAAGCACTAGTAACCCACGATTGTGCTATCACACGTGTTCAAACGCTGTTTCCCGAGGCTATTTTAGTACACCGCTTAGACTGCGATACTTCAGGCATTATGGTGTTTGCACGTAATAAAAAAGCAGAATCTCATTTAAAAACCCAATTCCAAGACCGTAAAACCAAGAAGGTCTACATCGCTGAGGTGAAAGGACGAATTGAAAATGATTCAGGTACTGTCGATTTAGCATTAGCTGCAGACAAAAGTAATCCGCCATTTCAGGTTGTTTCAGAAACTGGCAAGGCTGCAATTACCCATTACGAAGTCATTGAAAGACATCCAGAACATACCCTAGTTAAATTAATACCGGAAACGGGCCGAACTCACCAGCTGCGTGTTCATATGCTTGCACTCAACCACGTGATCCTTGGTGATGCGTTTTATGCCGATGAACAGACTATCGCACTAAGGGATAGGTTAAGTTTACATGCACAAATGCTAACTATAACCCATCCATATACCCAAAAGCAGCGCACCTTTTTCAGTAAGCACCCTTTTAGCGACTAAGTATATTCTTAGATGTACTAACTAAGCTGTAGAAAAACTGTAAATTCAAAACAAAAAAAACCGCTCATACGAGCGGTTTTTTAATGCTTACAATAAGCTTTAGCTGTTTTCTTTTGCTTCAGCAGCTTCACATGCCGCAGCAGTGAATACCACGTCAGTAGAACTATTAAGCGCGGTTTCAGCTGAGTCTTGAACCACACCAATAATGAAGCCCACTGCAACCACTTGCATTGCAACGTCGTTCGAGATACCGAATAAACCACATGCTAATGGGATCAGTAGTAATGAACCACCTGCAACACCTGAAGCGCCACATGCAGAAACTGCCGCGACTACACTCAATAACACAGCAGTTAGAAAGTCTACTTGAATACCTAAGGTATTTGCAGCAGCTAATGTCAGCACTGTAATCGTGATTGCCGCACCGCCCATGTTAATGGTTGCACCTAACGGAATTGATACTGAATAAGTGTCTTTATGAAGCTTTAACTCTTCACATAAGGCCATGTTGACAGGAATGTTTGCCGCACTTGAACGAGTAAAGAATGCCGTCACACCACTTTCGCGTAAACACTTTAATACTAATGGATAAGGATTACGGCGAATTTTCAGGTACACAATAATTGGGTTAACAACTAATGCAATAAACAACATCGCGCCAACGAGTACGGCTAATAACTGTGCGTAACCTGCTAATGCATCAAATCCCGTTTCTGCGATAGTGCCTGAGACTAAACCAAAAATACCAATTGGGGCAAAACGAATAACAAAGCGAACAATCTTAGTCACACCGTCACTTAAATCCGACACGACTTTTTTAGTTGATTCACTAGCATGATGTAACGTGATCCCCAGACCCACTGCCCATGCCAAAATACCAATGTAGTTGCCTGTTAATAATGCATTGACTGGATTATCAACAATTTTAAATAACAATGTATTTAATACTTCAGCAATGCCTTGTGGCGGGTTAGAACCTTCAACACCGCCAGCCAACAGTAACGTTGTTGGAAATGCAAAACTAAATGCCACTGCCGTTAATGCCGCCGCTAAAGTACCGACTAAATATAAGCCAATAATAGGGCGCATATTAGTTTGGGTATTTTTCTTTTGATTTGCTATCGATGAAGCAACGAGAATAAAGACTAAAATTGGTGCAACCGCTTTCAGTGCTTCAACAAACAAACTTCCTAAAAAAGAAACTTGTGTGGCTGCTGAAGTTGAGAAAGTGGCTAAAATAACACCCAGAATAATACCGGCGAGAATTTGTAGCACTAAGCTACCGCTAGCGACCCGCGCTAACAGAGATGGATTTTGATTCATTGCTTGACCTATGATTATTATATTTATGGCTTTTAGTAAGCTCTAATATTTGTGCGGCTTTTAATAAGCTCTGATAGGTATATATCGGATGAATTGGCTAAAGTCTAGTCTAGAGAAGAAATGATGCGCTAATATTACTCGCTATTACCAAACAAACCACATTTAGCCAACATGTGACTAATTATGATGCAGTGGGTTAAATCATTTAAAAATTGTTATTTCGCCCCTCGTAGCATGGCTTCGATTAATTCATGGGCATCAAATTTGGTTAAGGCTTCGTTGGCGCCAACTTGATGTGCCTGACTCACACTTATCTCACTCGATAATGACGTGTGTAAAATGATATAGGCATCAGCCAAATCAGGATTGTTTTTAACTTCAAATGCCAACTCGTATCCATCAAGTCCCGGCATTTCAATGTCACTAACTAAGATATTAATTGGTTTTTGTTGGTTGGCCGCTTCTTGCATAATGGTCAATGCATCATGACCATCAGCGGTAACGTCATAAGCAATGTTGATTGAATCAAGGGCATCAGATAATTGCTTTCTAGCGACTTTTGAGTCATCGACAAGCAAAATCCGCATTGGCTTTAATCGCTCACGCTGAACATCGGTGAGCATTGCGCGACTTGTTGCTGGATCTTGTGGGAATAGTTTTGCCATAAGCAACTCAACATCCAGCAACTGCACTAGCTTATCATCCACTCGGGTTACCCCAGTTAAAAAAGCGGAATGGCCTAAATTAGCCGCCGGCGCTTCAATATCACGCCAATTACATTCAATGATCTTATCAATGCCACGAACCAGAAAACCAATCACCATACGCTGACAATCAGTAATAATCACATAACACTTTTCTTGTTCAGATTTAGCGATCGGTTTAAACCCAATTGCACCTGCCATATCAATAATGGCAATGGTTTTACCGCGCACAGTTAATGTGCCAAGAATATAAGGATGAGACTGAGGGATTTTCGATAACGCACTAAAAGGCACTATTTCACGAATTTTTAAAGTACCGAGGGCAAACTGCTGCATTTGGGTTAAATGAAAAAGGAGTAACCCTTGTGACTGGCCTGCTTTGCTCTTCATATACCATCCAATAACAACTGTGCTAAGTTTACAGCAACACTAACATGATCATTCGCAGGTAGCTGATATAAAAACGGGTGCTCATGATCAAGTATTCTGCTAAAACAGTAACACTCAGCACCATGTCGAATTGAGTTAATCACAACCTAAATGGCATAGCAAATCACAGCTTAGGTTAATGATTGAGAAAAGTTAAAGTTGTGACTCTATTGGCAACAATGATAAAAAATCTGCCATAAATTTACGCCAAAAACCCGCACCAGGCTCAGCATAAATCACTTTATCATTGAGGTTATCAAGCCAGACTAAGTCACCTTCTTCAATACTGAGTTCGTAAGCTTTTTCATCTGCAGTAATGGCTATCCCATTTAATATATCTTGAGCGAATTGCGCGTTCTCGATAACTAAGCCCATTTCTGTATTAATTAAGGCCGAACGAGGGTCGAAATTAAACGAACCGACAAAAATTATCTCTTCATCTATGACAAAGGTTTTAGCATGTAAGCTGGTTTTACTGCTCCCTTTCCAGCTCGATTTTTTCTCAGTTGCATCACCTCGAACTTCATAAATTTTAACGCCACCTTCTACTAATTTTTGACGATATTGTTGATAACCAGCATGAACAGCAAGGACATCGGTCGCGGCAAGGCTATTGGTGACAATGGTAATTTGTTTACCTTCTTTGACCGCACTAATTAGTCCATTTGTGGCTTCATCACCAGGAACAAAGTAAGGCGATACTATTAACAACTTATGCTGAGTTTGATTAAAAAAGAAAGCTAAATCATCAAGTAAAATGCCATCTTCACGGCCTTGTTCAAGCTTATTTGGCGGATCGAACACCACATGAGCTTCTCCCCAATACCAATCTAACGTTTTATTTTTAAGCCTCTCAATCAAGCTACTGTTTTCAAGGCGTTTGACGTACTCACCTTGGGTTAATGTGGCTTCAAACTCTGCAGCCTTTACCTTTAGCATCTCAAGATCAGAATTAAGCTCATTTGCATCAGCAAGCTGCTGAATACTTTGCACCTGTTCAGAATTCCAATAGGTATCGAACTGATTTGAAACTTCATCGACAGCTTCGCCTACAGCCAGCACATCTAAGTCACCAAACTCAACATTCTCATTGGCGGAAAAGTACTCACCACCAATATTTCGACCACCAACAATGGTGACGAGGTTATCAATGGTCAATGATTTATTATGCATCCGATGGTTCATGCGGCCAAAATCACTTAAGAATGCTAAACCACGATACTGACGTTCGTATGAGGGATTAAATAACCTGATAGAAATATTAGGGTGATTTGCAACAGCCAATAACCCATCGTCATGGTTAGCAGTCGTCAGATCATCAAGAAGGATACGAACTCGAACTCCACGCTCAGCTGCATTATATAAAAACAAGGTAAGTATTTTCCCTGTTTCATCATTTCGATAAATGTAATATTGCAGATCAATACTCTTTTGCGCGCTATCTATCATCGCCAGCCTTGCGATAAAGGCATCAATACCATCTGATAAAGCTTTTATGCCTGTTAAGTTTGGCTTTTTCTGAGAGTTTATATAGTTAGCGAGGGATGTATCGGTTGGCGGGTTAAACTTATACTGCTTTTCAAGGGGGGCAAAATCGACCTTGGAGGCACAGCCCGACACTATAAAAGCAAACACATAGCAAAGCAGTAATATGTATTTATTTTTAAGCATCAAGTTTCCCTTTCTCGATTATTTTATATTCGATTCATAACGCTTCGAATAACAGCAGTTTATTGTTGAGGGCTATATTAACGTCAATTAGCCCTCACTTAATTTAATCTTGCAGCGCGTATAGCACATCAAACACCAGTTGGTCCCAGCCTTCAGCGCTAAATGCAATATCACGAACACTGCGAACTTGGCTGACGGCATGAACTGGCGCTGCGCCATTATCCATTAAATAATATGCCATCATTATCCCAGTTCTGTCTTTACCTGAGCGACAATGGATCATCACGGCGACATTGTCAGCTTCACATTGCCTGATAAACGCTAGCGCTTTTCTCGCTTGGCTAACACAAATCACCACATCTCCCTCTTGTGGAGGAATGTTGCGTGAAAAAGGAGTGCACAAATAGCGTAAACCTTGTTTCTCAATCTCATCAGTATCAACATTATCGCCGTTATTGACCGATAAAACTGCGCCCACTCCGGCGGCTTTTAATTCTGCTAAATCCCATTCATCCTTATTAGGGCCACTACGACCGGCAATCACGCCGTCAACTAACCAAAATAACTGCTTCATATTTAATGGTTGCTCTTATTACATAGGTAGGATGTAAAACCCTGACAGCCTCATTGAACAGATACATCACACATTCTGCCCATTAAGTCGCCAGTATTATTGTTTATCTTTTGCAGCTGAATGCCAAATATCAACATTCACTGGTGCTTTGTTCTTTTTCTTCTTTTTGCCTGTTCCTGCAGGTTTTGCCATAGGCTTAGTAACGTCTTCATCTTCAGGCGCCTCTTCGTCAGGTTCAAATCCAACAAAGGTTTCACGTTCTAAACGAATTTTGTTTTTCTTTTCAATCACACTAAAGTGATGGAAGTCAGCGTGTGCAATTAACGAAATGGCCAAGCCGACTTCTCCAGCACGACCACTTCGACCAATGCGATGCATGTAATCAGCAGGGCTTCGAGGTAAATCAAAATTAATGACCACTGGAAGTTTTTCGATATCGAGTCCACGAGCGGCAATATCGGTGGCAATTAACACTTCAATATCGCCCGCTTTAAACCCATCAAGAACTCGATTACGTGCACCTTGGCCTTTATCCCCATGGAACACTTCTGCAGTAATCCCCCGCTTAGAGAGTTTTTCAGCTAAGTGTTTACAACTGTTTTTAGCATTGACGAAAATCAGTGCTTGGCGCCATTGATTTTGTTTAATCAATTCGGCCAGTAATGCGGTTTTCTTTTCACGGTTTACGGCAAAAACACGCTGAACTAACGTGCTTGCGTCGGCGCTTTGTAATTGAATTTCTACTGGTGTGGTGAGCAAGCTATCTGTAAGGGTGCGCACTTCTTCAGGGAACGTTGCCGAAAACAATAACGTTTGTTTTTTATGAGGCATTAAGGCTAACAGAGCGGCTAACTCTTCAGTAAAGCCTAGACTCAGCATTCTATCTGCTTCATCAAGGACTAAGGTTTCTACTTTATCAAGCTTGATGGCATTACTAGAAATCAAATCTAGCAATCGCCCAGGTGTTGCAACTAATACATCAGTGCCGCCACGCAATGACAGCATTTGAGTATTGGCTGATACGCCACCAAAAACTGCGGTTGATTTAATAGCACCATTAAAATACACAGCATAAGATTTAACGCTATCAGCGACTTGCTTAGCAAGCTCACGAGTAGGAACTAGCACTAATGCAGAAACAAAGTTACCTTTGTCTTTTTTAGCCGTTTGTTGTGCTTGATGAATTTTTTGCAAAATGGGTAATACAAATGTGGCTGTTTTACCTGAGCCAGTGTTGGCACCCGCTAATAAATCTTTTCCTGCAATCACACTTGGAATAGCTTGCGCCTGGATCGGCGTTGGCGTTTTATATTCCATTTCCTTTAGACGGTTGGTAATGGGTGCAATTAGGCCAAGTTCGGCAAAGTTGGCTGCACTGATGTGTGAAGCTTCAGGAGAATGATTAGCTGATGTCATTAAATTAGGGTGCTCAAATATAAATATAAATCGAATAAAACAGTAAGGTTTATTTTAGCTTATTTGAGCCGGTTAAGTTAGCGATATTGCGCAACCTATGAGTAATTAATAACCTTAATCGGTATTAGATACAGGTATTTCCCATCAAAAAGCCAAACACCCAATTTAAACTCATATGCAAACAGTCTTGAGCGATAACAGTGTACTAGTATCATCGGTGGTCAAATAAGCGGTTAAACGGCCACCAGTTCATCTTTCGAAAAGTTTGACTGAATACCAATAGCTTAGCCCTAATTGAGCGCTAACGACTTTCAAGATTTAATAAAAATTGCTTCATCTCAAGTCCATAAGCATAACCAGTTAAGGTACCATTCTTACCGATAACTCGATGACAGGGCACGATAATAGCTATTGGGTTTGCCCCATTTGCAGCGCCAACAGCACGCACCGCTCTAGGGCGCTCAATTTTATTGGCAATATCACCATAACTGCAGACTTTGCCAAATGGTAAATCAACTAGCGCTTGCCAAACCTGTTGTTGAAACTCTGTCCCCTTGGCAGCAAGTGGCACATCAAAGTGAACTCTTTGGCCTGAAAAATACTCTTCGAGCTCGTGAATAGCTTGTTCAATCCATTGTTTAGCTTGGCTAATGTCTGCGCCAGTCGCTGCTTTTATTTCAGAGGATAATGAATAATTTGCGGCATGTGAGTCTTTACCAATCACTTGCAAATGCGTTAAACCTGCCACTGAAGCTTGTAGCTTTAAATCGCCAACAGGACTTTTAAAAATAGATTGATGCAAGGGGGGTAACATATTAATTTTCATTTTGGCTCCACAATTGAAACGTGAGATAACTGCCCCATGGGCTAACTTGCTTAGCGAGGTTGTTAACGAATGTTTGATACAACTTAGGGGTAAACTCACCCTTATTTGCTATCGCAAACGGGTTGTTATCAGGCAAGTCATTTAAGGCAAGCAAGAGGGCTTTAATTCGATTTTTAATTACTAAGTCTCCGCCCAGAAACACATCAGGGTTACTCTCTCCTCGCATTTGAGCATAAGCAATAGTCCAAGGACCTATGCCTTTTATATCTATCCATTTACTGGGGCAAGCAAATGGATTTTTAGCAACAAAGTCACCAAGGCTATTTAGCGCACGTTTTCGAGATTCAGGCATTTTAAATTCATCTAAACTCGCTGCAGCGATGGACTCAGCGCTAGGAAAAAACTGCACTTCCCTACCTCCAACTCGCTTAACGGCACCATAATTTTTAACGAGTATATTGAGAAGTTTACTGGCTTGAATCACACTCACTTGCTGGCCAAGTACCGCGCGACACCCCGCCTCAAATACTGAAGCAGTACCTGGAATTCTCAAGCCTTGTTTAACCTTCATCCCTAAGTTCTGCAGCGGCTCAAATGATTGTTCAATCACGTCCATATCCGCGTCTAAATCTAGTCGCTGCCTGATAAATCGCACGGTTTGATGTAAATACCGGATATGTTCAGTCTGTTCAAATTCAACTGTTAACGCTAATTGATTCTTGCCTTTGACAGGAACAACTTCATAGACACCTGTCACTGTTTGCTCATTGAATGAAAAAGCAAAACTTCTCCCATAAGAAAAAGTTGTTTCATTCAGCCACTCCATACCATCTACTGCACGCAATTGATAAAACGACCAAATATCCTGCCATGAATACGGTGGCCGATAATCCAACAATAACTTAATACCTTGCGAGTTAGTTTCTGCAGACTTGTTTACTTTTTGGGTTTTGCGTAGCTGTGTTGGCGTCAGTAGTAGTTGTGATTTAAACACTTCATTAAAGCGTCTTATGCTATTGAAACCTGCCGCCATCGCGACGTCCGTTATCGATAAGCTGGTTTGATGTAGTAATTGTTTCGCAAACATCAATTGCCTGTATAAGGCATATTTTTTAGGTGAAGTCCCGAGTTGTTGATTAAATAAACGTGACAAATAACGGGAGCTTATCCCTAATCTTGCTGATAATTCCGTTAAAGACTGCGCATTCTCACCAGAAAGGCTACCACCTTCGATTAACGAAATAGCTCGCTGCAAACTAGTGCTTGTACCCTGCCACGCATTAGATTCTGGAGCACTGTCAGGTCGGCAGCGCAAACAAGGCCTCAGCCCAGCTTGAGAAGCCTTTATCGCCGAATCGAAATACACCACATTTTGCTCTTTAGGAGGAGAAGCAGGACAAATTGAACGGCAATAAATTCCTGTCGTTTTTACGCCAATGAAAAAGCGACCATCAAAGCGTGCGTCACGACTTAACCTCGCCTGTCTGCAAACATCATTCGGCAAATAACATGCAATTGAAGGTTCTAGAACCGGTTCGAGCTCGTTATCTGGATGTGGCTGGTTGTGTGTACTAGTCATCATATGTCGATAAGTCAGTGATGGAGATAACGTCACTTTACCCAAAGTTTACCTTCACAACTAGCGGAAAACGGAACTGAATGCTGATTAACTTCGCACAAGGATTGTCACAATCTATTCAACACTTGCATCATAAGTTACGGTATCCTAGCAATAACTAATATTCATTCGAGTTGTTGATGTTTAAATTTTTTGAATCTTTAACGAACCCTTTGCCTCAAGAAGAGCCCACCAAGGCACCTAAAGGCGTGTACGCGTTTTGTCGCCATTACACCCGTGGGTTTGAAAAACACCTGATTATTATGTCGATGTTGACTGCCACACTCGCCATTTTAGAAGTCTCGCTTTTCGGGTTTATGGGTAAGTTAGTCGACTGGTTAGTCACTAAAAACCCTGAAACCCTATGGCAAGATGAAGGTAACACGTTAATTGGCATGTCTATCATTGTGCTGGTAGTGATCCCGCTACTCGTATGGTTACACGCCTCTATCGTGCATCAAACTCTATTAGGCAATTATCCGATGGCAATACGCTGGCAAGCACATCGATATCTGCTTAAGCAAAGTATTTCATTTTACCAAGATGACTTTGCAGGTCGTATTGCCACTAAAGTCATGCAAACTTCTCTCGCAGTTCGTGAAACAGTGATGAAATTACTTGATGTATTGATGTACATCTTGATTTATTTCACCTCTATGCTGGTTATGATAGCCAGTGCTGATGTCCGTTTAATGCTGCCTATGCTTGTATGGTTATTTGCTTACATCGCCATCCAATGGAAGTTAGTACCAAAATTAAAAGCAATTTCAGCCAAGCAAGCTGATGCTCGCTCGACAATGACTGGCCGTATTGTTGACAGCTATACCAACATTTCGACTGTAAAATTATTCTCTCATACGAAACAAGAAGCCGATTATGCTCAAGACAGTATGATGGGCTTTTTGCACACCGTTTATGGTCAAATGCGCCTTGTCACGATTATTAATGTGCTGGTGCAAGGGATTAATTACTTACTGGCGTTTACCATTGCTGCTGTTTCAATTTGGCTTTGGGCTGATGATGCTATTACCGTTGGTGCTATCGCTATTGCGGTAAGTTTAGCATTACGTTTAAACGGGATGTCACAGTGGATCATGTGGGAAATCAGCTCACTTTTTGAAAACATCGGTACTGTCACTGACGGAATGAACACCTTATCTAAGCCTATTGAAATTGAAGATAAGCCTGATGCCAAAGATATTTGTGTCGACAACGGCAAAATTGATTTCAATGATGTTAGCTTTAACTATGGTGAAGACTCTGGGGTGATTAACGATTTAAACCTCAATATCAAAGCGGGTGAAAAAGTCGGCTTAGTTGGCCGTTCCGGTGCCGGTAAGTCAACATTAGTTAACTTACTCATGCGATTTCATGATGTCGAAAAAGGCCATGTTGCCATCGATGACCAAAAAATTACTGATGTTACCCAAGACTCATTACGTTCAATGATAGGGATGGTCACTCAAGACACCTCATTACTCCATCGTTCGATTAGGGAAAATATACTCTACGGCGATCCAACTGCAACTGAAGCACAGCTAGAAGCTGCGATTTCGCAAGCACAGGCTACTGACTTTATTAAGGATTTATCAGATCCATTTGGTAATACAGGCTTAGATGCACAAGTGGGTGAGCGTGGTGTTAAATTGTCTGGTGGTCAGCGTCAACGTATCGCTATAGCCCGTGTTCTACTTAAGAATGCGCCGATTCTTTTACTTGATGAAGCGACATCGGCATTAGATTCTGAGGTTGAAGCTGCGATTCAAGAAAGTTTGTATGAGTTGATGCAAGGTAAAACGGTAATTGCTATTGCTCATCGCTTATCAACTATCGCTGCAATGGACAGATTGATAGTATTAGATAAAGGCAAAATAGTTGAGCAAGGTACGCATCAAGAATTAATCAAATCGGGTGGGATCTACGCACAGCTTTGGGCACATCAAACAGGTGGGTTCTTAGGGATCGATTAAGCTTAAATTGAGTTTATAAAGCACAAAGCCGTTCAATGTAATCACTGAGCGGCTTTTTATGGCTCAGCAACAATATGCAGAGTGAATATAGACTAGCTTTCTCGTTAAATACTCTGGTTTATGAAGATTTGCACATGCTTTGCAAAAAACGAGTGATAGGCTTTGAAAACAAAAAGTGTGAACACAATTAAATTGAAGAGAACATCAAGCAGAAAACAATGAACTGTTGGTGTTTAAATCAAACTTGAGAATTTAATGAGGTAAAGCAGATGAAATGGTGGTCGATACTGGGCTCGAACCAGTGAC
>NZ_JAGJDZ010000017.1:0-56716 GCF_018100775.1 Shewanella sp. MMG014 | reverse complement strand
TACAGTCACGATATGGTCAAACTCTTGAACCATCATTTCGTCTTCGTGGCCTTCGACAAAAATGTCACCTACAGAATCAGCAGTAAAGGCGCCCGCAGTGATATCGCCCTGAGTTTGCCCTTTTATTGAGATATAACATGGTGTTGGCATGGATAATTCCTATTAAATAAGTCATGATTAAAATGGGTTTTATGATAAACCTAGCATTAATTAGCTAGTTTTATGCCAACTTTTAAGTAACTGATTTCAATAGGTAATATTATTATTGATTCTAACGAGGCAATAAATGGCCCAGAACTGAGCAATAAGTGGCCCAGCAAGCAATAAATGGCCCTGCTGGACTTTTAGTAGAAGTAATACGAGAGTTCATCTCCCCCCATCAGGAGATAAACCGCCACTATTGTATTGAGAACTGAGCTCTAATGACTGTGTGTCAGACTCGGTTAACATTTGATTATGCAGTTGCTGGACAAGCAAAGTTCTTTTAATTAACAATGCCTTAATATGACTATCTAACTGGTTGAGTTCAGCTTTAGCTCTACCATATTCCTTACTATCTAACAGGTCACCAATGTAATAAGCTCTCCCTAAAATGGGCGATAAACTACTGGCATATTGAGCAATAGATTGGGCTTCCTGTTTCACTTTATCTCGAGTATCTGGCAAAGCCTGCGAAAGTAACCTTAGATTAGCCATACTGGTTCTAACATTAGTAAACCTCTGATAATTTTTATCTAACTCAACCAGTAAGTTCACCTGCTCTGGATAGATTGAAATTAGGGGTTCCCCCTGCGCTAAACTAAACACCTGATCTATACGCTGTGCAATCGATGTCTCAAGCTCTTTTTCAGGCTCTTGATACAGCCATAACGGTAATTTTTCACTCACCTGCTGATGATAGGCCACTGACAAATAACTACTTAACAGACTACAAATAATAATTAAGCTACTCAGAGTCCATAAAAGCCAACGTGTATTTTTTACCTTTACTGGTGCGGTATTTAAAGTCGTGCTAGCCATCCCCCCCACTTTATTGGTTTCAAGAAGATCGATTTTTTCGAAAATCAAATAGCCGAGAGCATCTAAATTAGGCACTTGTTGGGGTTGCTTTTGAGTGATCAACTCAAATAATTTCTGACATGCATGTTCACAGCGATACCATTCTCGTACATTCGATGATGTGACCGCCATCTTCTTTATTTCAGGGGTCACCTTGGTCACAGCCCAGTTGATGATCTCAGATACTTTTTCATTGGGTAGTTGAGTTAACTCAGAGGAGAAGGAGATGACCGACAACATCAAATCTAAGCCCGAAGCAAGACCTGACACCCCTCGCGTTTTCGAAGCTGCCGTAACGAAATAGGCTGAGGTTAAAAGATCGGCTCCTAATCCCGATGAAATTTGCAGGGCCAGTTGATACACCTTCTCCCAATCAGTTCCACCGCTCAGTGGGTTATTGCGTCGATTGATCTCGACTCTCATTTGCTGATAAGCACTGCTATTCCTAAGCTCTGTTAGTTCAGATGCAAGATTAAAACAGTTTAGTTTGTGACTCGTGTTGTCCATTTAAGTATCACCAACAAGGTATAGTGTTGTTTTTATTTACGTAAAACAGGGGAAGCTCCCCTGTCATCAATTAATACAAGGTTTTTGGGATCTCAAAACTACTAAGTAGTTTGCTAGTAAATGGATTTACATTATCTCGCGTACGTAGGCGGTAGGTGACATCACCTTTATCGACTTCAAACTGATAATCAACACTGGTTGAACTGCTACCGGACATTCTTGCGCTATCTAATAAGCGGAAAAATGCCCAAGGGCCTTCGAACACAATCGAACGTGGAGATGCATTTGTTTCACTTGGTACCAAAGTTAATTTACTGACCGTAGAGTCTCGTAAAGTATTTGGCCATACCAAATCGATACCTCGTTTAGGGCCGTGAGTATACTCAACGTACTGACCATCAATATTCATCACACTTCGACGTTTATTTGGACTCATCTGCAATGCCTCCAACGAGAACTCCACATCCAAGTTTCCTTTTGGATTAAAGAAGGCTTTCTGGATCTGTTGTGCCTGTTTGAGTGATTGAAGTACATCGCTACGCACAAGATTTGAATCCCCTTTGCTAAATTGGTTTAGTGCATCAAAGTTCTCTTCAAGAAACATCTTCATCTGATCGTTATAGAAACGACTTAACGTGCCTTCGGGACCAAAAAAACTTTGGAAATCACCGATAGAGACCTGTTTTGTTGATGTAGGATTAAATGGATAACGCGAAGCTAAGTTTTGTTGATAATCCTGATAGACCTCATTATACCAACGCACCTCTAAGTGTTTAATGGCACTTTGTAGTACCACTTTCCAGCTTTCACTCGCTAGTTTACCGACCATGGTATCCATAGGTTTTGGCAAACTGGCAGAGATCCTTTCCAGAGCATAGATAGGATCGGCATCATTAAGCGTCAGACGCTCCTGAGCCGCTTTAAGCGCCGCTTTACCAACATCTGGTGCATCTTGAATAGACTTAAGATAAGCATGTAAACGCCCCACAGACTCCATCACCTCATCCAAATAAACAGGTTGAGTTCCATCACTCTTAGTTAATTGATTTAACTCTGTGAAATCACCATCAATTTTGGCAGCTATCTGATACTGAGGCGTCTCAATGATCTCAGCCATAGCACTGGCATCATCTGGCATCGATGGGAAAAGCTCAGTATTCCTGGTTAGATTATCTAAAATACGATTCACAGGACGATTGCTAATGGCAAAATTATCAATCACTAATACAGCATGATTAATGTCTGTGAAATCCTTTAATTCAAAGTCGTTTAGCGCCTTACGCCAAGATGACTGATAATCTAACGTGTATTGGTTAATGATCTTATTACGTAAACTTATCTTATCTGCATCACTAAAGTCCGTTGACTCAGATTGACCAAGTACCCAGCTATCAATCAAGGCAAGATCGGCAATGGAATCAGATTGAGGGATAAAGTAACGCTCGAAACCTTGCTTACTCAGTAGACGTGGTATCTTCATCGCATTCGGTGCATTTTCATCACTCACTCTTTGCTCAAAAACCAATTCATAAGCAGGACCAGTTGCCAGCTTAAGATCAAGCGCACTACCCAGTTGTGAAGAAGCTGATTGCTTAAGCTGGCGATATACCCGCTGCTCTATGGGCAGACTGCTTAACTCTCTTTGGTTTTTTGCGATCAAGTGATCATAAGGTCGTAATTTATTTTCCGCTTCCACAACTCCATCGTCTCGCATCGCCTGAAGGTCGGTATGTTGCAGTGCGTATTCAAGGTGCTCCATCAACTGAGTTTGCAAAACCCTATCCCCTTCATAGGATGTTTGCCATACTTGGGTGAAGTAGGCTTTCACAAAATCATCATGACGTCCGCTTTTATCGACCATCATTCGAAACACTCTCAGCATAGCCAGCTTCTCATTGCTAGTGGTGGGAGCATAAGACATATCTGTTGCTACCTGCTTTAGCAGTGCAGGCAAATAACGATAGGAGAGCAGGTTCAAATAGGTCTCTTCAACTTTCGGACCTATGGTGTGACCCTGATAAAGACCAAAGTCAGAGATTAATTTAGGTTTTTCACGGAAAAAGCCAAACTCTAACGTAGCCGTTCGTATGGTATTAAGCGGTGGAATAATACTCTTACCGAGTTGATCAAAGCTTGTTTGATCGTTTAGCTCATTAAACTCAGTCACCTTATTCAAAACAGCATCAGCTTGCTGGCTGTTTTGTAAGTAGTAGCGATGCCAAGTACCCACTAGCAGGACAGAAGCGATTGAGCAAGCAACGAAGGAGAGCAACATTAGATGCCTTTTCTGCTTTGCGACTTTAAAGTTATCAGAAGCTAAACCGGCCTCAGGGTAGATGATCTTCTGAAACAGGGTATGAATAAAGTATGGCGTTGAATTATCACTTTTTTGTGCGCTGTTTATTGATTCTCTAAGTCCATAGCGACGAGAAGCACTATCCACATAAGCATTAGTCGGCACCCCTTGTTGGTATACAGAGGTAAAATAGACGCCTCGTACCAGTGCAGAGGTTGAGAACTGATCACTTGCCAATGCGTCAGCAAAAAACTCCTGAAGTACTTGATGAGCGCCAGCGACTTGCCTAACAAAACTGTAGATGGCCGCCCGCTCCTCTTTATCACGACACTGAAGCAGCGCACGCGGAAGGTGGGCATTAATTCGGCTGATAAAGTTAGTATAATCTTCATTAAACTCTTCAAGCCAACTATCAAGATCATTGACAGAGTTTAGTGAAAAGGTGAACCCCATGATCTCATCACGCTCTGCCTGATTGTAGTGTCGGAAAAATGGTTCAAAACCCAGTAAAAGATCAAGTTTAGTCAAGGTGATATAAACAGGAAGGCGAGTTGATAGGATTTCCATCAACTCGCGTAAACGGGCACGCATTAGGTGAGCATAGGCTTTACGATCAGATGTCGGTGCACTCACCATATTCGCCATATCTAGTGCCAAGACAACCCCATTTAATGGACGACGGCTACGTGTTTTATCGAGCCATTCGACAAAATGCATCCAGAGTCGCTTGCTCATTTCACCGTTGTTGCTTCCCTCTACCATTCTTTGGGTTAAAAGCTCTCCATCAGGATCAATTAATACCGCATCATCACTGATCCACCAATCAAATGAGTAAGGATTCTCAGTTTTCTTACCCGATGCTCTCATCACAGAAGAGAATACAAACTTTTGACCAGAACGGTTAATTAGACTGGTTTTACCCGCATTTTCTACCCCGAATACAAGATACCAAGGAAGTGCATAAAGATAATTTCGTGTATTAAGGCTCTCCTTAAGCCCCAACATCACATCATTAAGTTCAATCTCCTGACGCTCCACCATGCCAATGATGGGGTCGTCTTTTAACTGCTGTGACTTCTCATTATCGACATTGTATTGTTTTAGCTTTCGCCACTGGAACCAACCCCAAATGGTAAAACAGGACAAAGAGAAAATAATAGTAGCGATCAGTCTTGAGATAACATTCGACAGGGGTTTACTTTCATCAATCACAAGCCAAGGGCCTGCCCACCAGATCCCCACATTGATCAAAACAAAAATGGCAGCTAACAAAATAGGCAAAGCCGATTTTAGTTCCGGTAATAGCTTAATAAAAAAAGTTTTGAGCTTAGACCACATATACTTATTTCCTGTACTTAATCCAAATTTGCTTTTTGTTTTAATCGAGCCATCAAGGTTGGCTCCCAATCAGCTAACACCATATGATTCGCTTGTTGATACAAGACTTGATAATCTACCGTAGCCATCGCTGATAATTGATGACTCTGTTTTAGATCAGCACCCAGCAGACGTAGATAAAATGCATCTCTTGGCTCCGATGATTGCTGTAGATGTTCATTCAAACTGGCAAAAGCAACCGATAAGCCACCCGATTCTGCCAGCTCAACCACCTCAGCCCTTTTTTGCTCAACTCCCTGTCCGTTCCCTTCAAAACTGTTGCGTTCGTAACCTTCATCTAACCAAGTTCGAGTCTCGGCATTGGCAAAAGGAATGCCGCCTTTAAATGACATCATCAGTAATTTAGGCAGACGCCCAACAAAGGCAGCAGTGTCTTCATGAATCGCCTTAGCCCACTCAAATTGCCCAAGCGCCATGGCAATTTGGGCACTTAAGTGGTGTCCATCGAGCCAAAAAGGGCTTAACGTCAGGCTCAACTCAACACGCCTAAGCAGCGCCATATCCGCCCCTTTCTCTAGCTGACTTTCATACTCACTGACCCTGTCCGCCGCAATCGGCATCAAACTGGTTTCACCTGCTGCATTGGCATTTTCTGGCACGCCGTTTACAGATGACCAAGTGGCAAATCGACGGACCCGCAGGCTTAGCCCTGTTCCCGTTTCAAACTCAGAGATAAAATCAGCCACTTTAAGTAAGGTTTGCTTGGTCGCTTTATCGTTGCTCGAATCTATTTCTAACTTTGGTGCGTTCCTGTTTACCGCCTCTTCAGCAGGCTCACAGGCTGTATTCTGCTTTGTTGCTGATACTCTGGTTTCATTTTGCTCTAACTGCCTAGTTAGTCTTGTCTGTAATGAGGAGAGCACTTCTGTAGGCAACTCCAATTTCTCAGCCGAACCCAGTAAGCTGGTTAAGCGACTAAGCAGCAACTCTTTACTTTGTGGCTCACAAAACTGCGTATCAATACCTTCGCCAGACTTTACTGTTCTCTGAATAATCTGGGAGAAGTACTTTCGACGAGGTAGTACGCCTCGCTCCCCTTGAGCGGGGTAGCAAGTCAACCAATACTCCTTCATGAAAATATCTAAAACACCAAGAGATAAACTAAATCGCTCAAGAGTGGCTTGGTATTGAAGACACTGCATTAAATAGCTGATGAGCTTTAAATCTTTAGTACGAGTCTCCAATAGTGAGAGCACAGCGGTTTCCACCTCTCCCCACTGAACCTCTGCATGTGAGAGAGACCCAACCTTCATCAATTGACCTTCGACAAAATCAAACAAAGCATCGTCAAAAAGTCGTTCTCCGACAGGATTATCTCCAACGATGGGGTTCGCTATCTTTTCAATATATTGATGTGTCATATAGTTACCAGCGGCATGCTTTTTGTAACGGCTTAATGGCTTGCTTTAAACCCGTTGCGTCAAACTGCAAGTCATTGAAGCTTGCATTATCAGAGCTGAGCGTGAACTCTTTAACTAAAAGCATCTTCTTCATCAGGTGAATGGCAGGAACACCGCGCCCCGTTCTGAACACTAACCCCGAATTATCACTGACCCATAACTCTCCTTGAGAACTTGGCTTGTTCATCGCCACATATATCGAGCCTTCCGCGATCTCTTCAGATACCACAAGCTCAACACGGCTAATCTCATCAATGCAACTCAGCATTAGGACAGGCCTTGGAGGAAGTGCTCCTATAGCCGTTGCAGTTAGCCATACATTGTTAGAATTATCTTCTTGTTGCCCTAATATAAAGTGTGTTTCTCCTTGTCTATTTGCTTCGCTAGCATCAGCCCTAACCCTCTCAGCAACGCGAGCTTCCTCGCTACCTTGAATTGCGTCAACAGCGATAGGCGTCATAAAAGCTTGGTCAAAACAGTAAAGTCGCTCTAGCTTACTTTTAATCTGCACGCACGCTTTGGGGCCGCTCAATTGCTGGGGCGATGCATAACAACTAGCTGCTGTCATTAGCAATCCAAACAGCAGCCATCCATTACCCTGTGACATTATTCATTTATCTCCAGCTTTAAACATTTATGAGAAAACGTTCTTTTAGGTAGACTTAAACTCATTGCAGCTTTAGTTCGGTCCCCCTTAAATCGATTGATTCGAGTGCGAATAACGTTACGTTCAAACTGTGCAACAGCCTCTTTCAAATCTCCAATATCTGCATATTCATGACCTTCAAGCTCACTAACATTTGAGGCAATTGAGGAATTACAGTTTGACTCATCTAACGTGGGCAAAGCATTAACATCGATTTCCCCCTTATGAACCGTAAGCGCACACGCATAATCAACAATATTTCTTAATTCTCGTACATTACCTGGGTAGTGATAGCTTGTTAATTTCGATAAAGCTTCATACCGAATACCAGTTATTTGCGCTTGATGATGACGATTAAAACATCCTATGAAATGGCGGATAAGTTGCGGCAAATCGCCAAGCCTTGCCTTTAGTACTGGCACAGTGACGGGGAACTGATTTAAGCGATAGTAAAGATCACGCCTAAACTCTCCAGCATTCACTCTCTCTTTTAAGTTAACGTGAGTCGCTGCAACTAAGCGAAAATCTGAGTGAAGTTCTGTTGCACCGCCGACTGCACGAAAATGACCAGACTCAAGTACCCTAAGCAATTTAGATTGCAAACTTAGCGGCATATCCCCTATCTCATCGAGAAAAAGCGTCCCTTTGGCAGCTTGGGCGATCAAGCCAATTTTCTTGTTATTTGCCCCAGAAAACGCGCCCTTCTCATAACCAAAGAGCTCAGATTCAAGCAAATTTTCAGGAATAGCCGCACAGTTGATGGCAATAAATGGCGCTTTATGACGGGAAGAGTAATCATGAACCGCTTTAGCCACTAACTCTTTGCCAGTTCCCGTTTCCCCCTGTACAAGCACAGATAACACAGTGCCTGCACCACGTAAGATATCCTTACGAAGCTTATCCATCTGACTTGACTTACCTACCAGCGCACCAGACAAACGAGTAAGATTGGTTTGCAGTGTCATCTCATCACGTATCTCCGCGATCGAGTCCGTCAATTGGCTGGCTTGTCCAGTTTGATCCGCCACAGAGGTTAACCACTGCCAGTGCCGTATAAAGACTTCACTATATTGCTGCCAATCTTGCCTCTGAAGTAAACAGAGGCTTGAGTCAAGTGCAAAACAGAGCACGCCTAATAGCTGACAATTTTGCTTAAGAGGATAGAGAAGCAAACTGTGCTCTTTTTCAATACCAGAGATAAAAGCAGCAAACTGAGGGTTATCATGCCAATAGGCCAAACTGTAATAGTCCAGCATCATTGGCTTTGCTATTTGCAATACGTGAGCAAATGGATGCTGAAAATCTGTAACATTCCAGCTGACTTGCTCGTCCACCTTTAGTCGACCTGTTGATGTCGTTTTTGCTAGATGCAGATAGCGCCCATCAACGGAGGGGGTTAGCAAGAGAATGTCACATAAATCTAACTCCCCCATTAAAGTCTGCATAAATTGCTCAATCAAATCATCCACCAGCTTACACTCAAGTAAGGTGGATGTTTGCTGTAGCCACTGCGCCGTGCTCACTAGCTCACCTCTCCGATAAACTCACCATCAACACAAGCTAGTCGGATGCTGTGCACAGGTTCTTTATCTGCTAATTTATTGAGCAGAGCCAATGCAATAGGAGGTAACATCTGACCATCAATAATAGCCTCTAGCATACGCGCACCATTTTCAGTACGGGTTGTACGTCTGATGATCTCATCCGTAAGCGCTTGCTCACAGCTCACCTGTGCTTTATACCTAAGCTCAAGTCGTTGGGTCAGCGCTGCTAACTTGGCAGCAATAATTTCACGCAGCACCTTTTCGCCTAATGGGAGGTAGGGAACAACTTCCATGCGAGCAAGCAGTGCTGGCTTAAAAAATGCCGAGAGCTCAGGGT
The DNA here is from genome assembly GCF_018100775.1 of Shewanella sp. MMG014. Classification (NCBI taxonomy): domain Bacteria; kingdom Pseudomonadati; phylum Pseudomonadota; class Gammaproteobacteria; order Alteromonadales; family Shewanellaceae; genus Shewanella; species Shewanella sp. MMG014. Next base: position 47,529 of record NZ_JAGJDZ010000017.1, on the reverse strand, counting down.
AGAGGCTGTTTTCAATCAACTCTGGTGTTTGTGCATTAGCAACAATCGTTTGATAACCTAAGTTGGAGGTCAAAAAGAAGAGAATATTTTGACAATCGATAAGACGTCCTTCGCCATCAGCAAGCTCGCCTTTATCGAATGCTTGATAAAAAAGGTTCAACACATCGGGGTGCGCCTTCTCAACTTCATCGAGCAATACAATAGAGTAAGGCATTTTACGAATGGATTCGGTTAATACACCTCCTTCACCAAATCCAACGTATCCTGGAGGTGAGCCAATTAATCGAGATACCGTGTGCTTCTCTTGATATTCGGACATATTGATTGTCGTTAGAAACTGTTTGCCGCCATAGAGCTGCTCAGCAATTTGTATCACAGTCTCGGTTTTACCCACACCACTTGGACCAACTAGCAAAAATGCGCCTTTGGGGCGACCAGCTCTACGCAGATCGGCTCTTGCTGTCAGCATATTTTGGTGCAGACGAGAGATGGCAATATCTTGCCCTTTTAATGACTCTCCAAGCAACTGTGGCAGATGAGTGATTTTATGCAGCTCATCGCTGTTCATTTGCTCCACAGGAACACCGGTCCAATCGGCGATCACTGCCGCAATTTGCTCTTCATCCACCTGGGGAATAACTAAGCGATTCTTGGCACTAAGTCGTTCAAGTTGCGCCTCAACGTCATTAAGTTCAATACACAACTCTTGTGGCACATCATTAGCTGTAAAACTTGCTAATATCGCACTTCTCAGCTCAATGATTTTTGAGACAAGTTCCTGTTGCTGCCTCCAAGTCGACTCTAATGATTGATGCTCCGACATTGCATCACTCACCCTCTTACTTAACAATTCAAGATGCTCGTCATCAATACTCTGACCTATGGTTCTCTGTCTCAATAACAATGAGATCTCAACTTCTGTCTGATGAATAATGCCTTGCAGCTCTGCAAGATATCGAGGTGGAGAGGTAAGATTAATGGCAATGCGCGCGCATGCAGTATCGAGCACATCGATGGCTTTATCTGGCAGTTGTCGTCCAGAAAGGTAACGACTTGATAGATGCGCAGCAGCTTTCAACGCGCAATCTTGGATCAAAACTTTATGTTCAGACTCGTACACACCATGTAGGCCACGCAGTATCACAACCGCTTGTTCGGCGCTAGGTTCATCCAATTTTACCAACTGAAAACGACGAGTGAGCGCGGGATCTTTTTCAAAATATTTCTTGTACTCTTTCCACGTCGTTGCACCAATTGTGCGTAACTCACCCCGTGCCAAGGCAGGTTTAAGTAGGTTAGCGGCATCGCCTCCTCCCTCTTGATTGCCAGCACCGATTAAGGTGTGTGCTTCATCGATAAAAAGAATAATGGGAATAGCTGAGTTTTTAACTTCGTCAATCACCCCTTTTAAGCGCTTTTCAAACTCCCCTTTCACCGATGCACCAGCTTGAAGTAAACCTAAATCCAGCGACAGTAGTTGCACTCCTTTTAAGGAGTCAGGCACATTACCAGCAACAATACGCAGCGCCAGTCCTTCTACCACTGCGCTTTTACCCACGCCAGCATCACCGACAACGATAGGATTGTTTTTACGGCGACGACATAGAATATCAATCATCAGGTTGATCTCATTGTCGCGGCACAGCACTGGGTCTAACTCACCATCCTCTGCAAATTGAGTAAAGTTGGTGGTGAATTTATCTAATGCACTGTTGGCACTATCTTGGGCAGGCTGACGACCAGTAGAGGCTTCTCTCGCTTTCGATTCTGAAGAGCTAGCTGTTAATTTTGCGAAATTTCTACGCCAGGATTCTCGGTTAATATCAGCGAAGAAATTAACAAGCTCAAAAGAAAGGTAACGGCTGGATTGCATTAATGCTGCAAGAAAAAGGCTACCAGATCTTAGTTTAGTTTCTTGTAATTCAGTGGTGGACAATAACCAAGCATCTTGCAATAACTCCACCAAAAGTGGAGAAAATGATGGGTAAGTATCTAAGGTAGTCCTAGTTGGTAAACTACTCCCTAAAAGTGTTTTTAGCTCACTAATATCACACTCAGTTTGCTTAAGCAGCACTCTCACATCGGATAGCGGGTTTTCTAACAAACAATAAAGAAGGTGAGATAGGGTTATTTCTTCATTCTGTCTAGCGATACACAATGAAGCCGCCTCCTCCATAGCAAGTTTGCTGATTGGATTTAACTTAGTAATAAGCGTACTTAATTCAATACGGATCATAAAACGTCCTTAATTCAAGATCTGAAACAATTGGTCCAACACACCCGCTGATTTATTGGCTAGCGATATAGAATAGAAGGTAAAGATCACCGTTAGCATCGCAAAAAAACCAGCAAATATGGTCCAGATAGGCATCTGTCTTCCAATTTGAAATTTGGTATTGACCACATGTTCAGTTGCATTGGATAGCAACTCAGGCTCTTCATCCCTAAGGTGCCTCAAAGTTTCATAGAGTCCGTTAACGATTTTGTCGAATTCTTCTCGACCATTAACCACCACTCTGTAACGCCCTTCAAATCCTAAGCAGAGACAAAGATAAATAAACTCAAGCAGCTCCCGGTAGCTTGCAGGCTCTGCCTCGAGGCGCTGGAGAATACTAAACACTTTCTCCCCCCCCCAGGTTTCATTATGAAAACGGGTCAACAATGAGTGCTCAGCCCAGACACTGTCGACTCCCCAAGGGGTATTCATCACTGCTTCGTCGATAAATGAACAAAGCACGTATCGGTACGCTAAGGTAATCGCCCGATCAAAGCCTGACTCAATCAGCTCAGCTTCAATAGCCATAATGTCATCAACCGTATTGTGATAAAGTTTTTGAACATCATCTAACACTGCTAACTTTCGCACTCTAAAGACCATGCCCATAAGTGGAGATGCAGCATCAATAAGTTGATTAATATTGTCGCCACGTAACTGAAACCAATATTCTTTGTCGGCATCTATATTTCTCACTTCATCGAACAAAACATCATCGAGTTGTTGCTCTGTCAAATGTTGTTTTTGTGGTTTCATTTCTAGCTCCTTATCGCCCAAAACTGCAATTCCAGTTCAGGAAACTCACCAGCAACATGGAAGGCAAATCCAGTCGAGTGTTGCAACATCCCCCAAGATGGGCTTGTCTTATCAAGCTGGAAATAGGTATAACCTACATGATATGGCAACTGTCTTGGTGCCACAGGTAGTGGAGTTAAGCCGACACCAGGAAGTTGTAATGAAATCAACTCACGGATCTTCTCAACGGAAGCAATCTTAGTTTGCTGTAAAAAGAGTTTTTTAAGTTCCTCTAAAGGCAACTTAGCGCGAACAGCTAATATGAAATCAGCCTCTTTGATTAAGTCAGGATCTTGTACTGGCGCAACCATCAATCCGTACTTACGTTTCTGAAGCTGCAAGGACACCGCTTTGGGTTCAAGTACGATACTTAATGATTGACGCAACATATTCATCAGTTGGCCAAATGAGGTGATCGGCATATCATGATCGTAAGGTTTAAATATTGGCGCCATTCGACTGTCATCAGTAAATGAGAACAGCTCTCCACAAATACTCACCAATGTCTGATATAGCGTCTCTGGATGCAGGCTCTTCAGTTGTGAAAGGTGCTGCAGTACTGGCTGCACCCGATTTAGAGCTTGTAACAGCATAAAATCTGATACATCAGCGACGCCACCTTGACTTGGCGAGCCAATTCTAACCGAAATATTTTTTGCTCTCTCTCGCATCATTCCTGCCATCTCACCAATAAACCGATGTAGAAACGGCACACCTAGTACATTGTAATGACAAGGAATAAAGTTAGGATCCAGTACCACACTTCCATCTGGACGTTTTTCCAATATTTTAGCTATCGCCACCGAGGAGTAGGCACTGCGATCCTCTTTTTCAAACATCAACTTCATCTGCACAGGGCTTACATCTATCGTAGAAAAATCCCCTTGCTCACTATGGATATCACGGACTTCATGACGATGTATTACAAAGCGTGTATTACTCGATGAAGTATTCTCAGTAACTTCAGTTATCGAGTCGCTACGCAGTGACAGTGCTAGATACACGATCTGGTTAGCCAATGAACCATCGACCACCTCCAAAGCTGCAGGTAAAACGTCCTCTTGGGGAATATTAAATACCGTTCCATCTGGCATCACACCTTTAGCTCGTTGTATAGCAATTCGACCAAATCCAAGATACTCAGGGTTTAGCTCCAGCAGTGAAATACCGTATAGGTAACTATTAACCGAGGCCATTCGTTCATCGGTAACATACTCAAAATAACGTTGTTGCTGCTGAAAATGTTGTGGTTTGATAAATAAACCTTCAGCCCAAATTACTCTATTTCTTGACGACATATTTATTCCACTTTATCCAGCATAACTTCCTGTTCTTTAAATAAAATCAAAACGTGGTACTCCCTACCAATCGATTTGATCTTTATTACCTTTTTCCATTGTGAAACTTCTGGTTCACCAAAATGCGCCATGATCCCTATATAGCGAGTGTCCTCATTGACCGCAAACGGCTCAATAAACTTGAACTGTCCCGGTAACATAGTGAAATCACTGTGATCGATATAGTTTGACCCCAGTGCATCTTCAAAGTCAGCCGTTAGCGAGTCATAATCCGCAGCGAGCAGCTTAGAGTCATCTTCTAATTCAAAAAGTTGAAACTCGATAGGTGTTGAATCTCCATTAGGATTTTGATTAACGCTCTGTAGAGCCACTATGCTGTATGTGAGTTGTGTCGGTAGTTCTTTAGGTTCTCCAACAGGAATTGAGGGATCCCAGATCACCGCACCAACCTTTTTCGTTCCCTCCCAGAGAGAACCGCATGCTGTCAGCAGTCCCATCAAGAGAATGAGAAATACAAGACGCAAGGTTTTCATCATAAATCCTTTTGAATTTCACGTAATTTACGATCGTAGGCTTGCTCAAACACCTCCCAAAAAAGTTTTTCAAATCCTTTCTGGCGATTCGATGTCAACTCTTCGTAGTATTGCTCGTACATGGACCAAGCCCACTTATCTTCCGTTTCTAGGTTAAGAACACTGGATTTACGGTATTGCGTGAAACGTTTTAATAATTTAGCGGGAGAAAATGCGCCTAGAATGTAATCCAGCGCTTCTGTGATAGCAGATTGCACGGCCTCATTATGATGCTCAATAGACTTAAGGCTTTCTGAAATGGCAGCGGCTGATGAGAGATGAACTGGACTTCTGTCATGAGCAAACAGAGTTTTAACCGTGTCCTCATAACCTAGACCTAACCTGAGAGGGTTATCTTCAATAGGTTGCAAATTCTTATTCATTAACTCATAGCGACTATGATTTGCAGTGTGGTGTAAAGAAAGTATCCCAGTAATGGCAGCTTTAAGCGCAGCGCCAAAATCGACCGACAAGTCTTGCATATATTCACTATTTTGTGATGTTGCAATGTGTACACCCAACCCTCTAAATAACGGGCCAGTGGTAATATGTTCCCCTAGCTGCTCATTGTTTTTATCAAGTCCTGTGTGTAATTCAGATTCCAATAAATCTAAAGTCTTTTCGTCCATCGTAAACCCATCCAATTCTGTATTTTTCTTCAATGCAATCGCAGAATCTTGTGTATATTCAGAATCTGCTTGCATGGTTAACTCTCTGTCACTCATCGAAATGTCTGTATCGATTAGATTAATATCATCAAGTTTCTTCTCTTTCGTAGAGTCAAAACTCAATAAGTTTTCTCCGCTACGATTCTGCAATGCATCAAGCGCCAACATAGGATCGTCAATAGAAGTATCACCACTACGTTCTATCACCTGTGAAACCGGCTCTTTCATTAGGCCAGGCAGAACGATTTCACTGAAAATCTCAGGAAAGCCCTTGGTCATGCTTGCGGAAGGAACGGAGCTTAACCCCAATGAAATCCTGACCTTATAGAGCCCAATTTTTATCTCATCATTTTCATTTAAACTGGCAAGCCGACCCAGACCAATAGGTAAAGAAGAGTTATTAACGAATACCTCACCACAGAGATCTTCAAGACAAAACTGATCGTCAACCCACATGATCCGGCAATGTTGAGGTTTTATCTCTCCGCTTCTACCCTTTAAACACCAATCGGCATTAATATCACAACCTAAAACCCCACCTTCCTGAGTGAAATTGACAAAAGGCACTAGCCCTGATTCCAACATCTGAGAATTTACGATATTAAGGGATATTGTTTTATCCAAGCGTCACCTCTTTACTGCCTAATTTGTATTAACACATGCTGTTTTTCAATCTCAGCTTGTCCCAAAAAAGAAGACCAACCTAACTGACCAGCTTTTTCTTCCCCCAGCCTAAGCAAGGGAACCTCATTCGTTTTTAGCGTCAATTCAAAATCAAACGCCATCTGCTCTCGAAGTATCACTTCCATCACTTTACACAGAGGCATAAACTCCTTTCCTGAAGGAAGAAAATCTTGAAATCTGTGTAGCGATAGTTCTTTAATACAGAGCACAAATTTCCCTGTGATATCACCGACCTTTTCACCTAAAACCGTATCGATTCCCAGCTGAGAATTAAATAGGCCTAATTGGCACCGCTGTTGCTCTGGGATCTCAACATACCTAAACTCCCATTCTCTAATTGACACATTTTCAAGTTCGAAACAGTGTGCGATAATTCCAGCTACCGTCTGTGGCGAACGACTTCTTCCTGCCAACATGCCCGCATAAGCCAACATCTTGCACCAGTTAATTGGTGTTTCTCCGCGTATGTCTTCATTTGCCAGTCCCACAAGAGCAAACACTTGTGATGAAAAGTTATCAACAGCGTTTTCTTGAAAACGTATGTAATAACGATATTTACGCCAACTTCTGTAAAGCAAGGCGATTAATCGATTATTAAAAAAATCTAAAAAATCTCGTTTTATATTGCTATCGTCATGAAGTAACTCCTCCAGCATGTAGCTGGGCAGTGGCGATTGCGCCCCATTTAAGCCAAGAAAAGTCGTTTCAATCTGCACCCTCTCCTTTGGATGGCGTTCAATTCTAGTAACATCACTTGTGGGGAAACCTAAACTGGGGTTAGCAGAGAAAAACATACTCCCTTGGCTTTCCCACTCCTGTTCCTCTGGATTATTTCTATCTAATTTATGTATTAGCTCAACTATTTGAAAAAAATTATAGGAGCTACTATCTTCAGGGATAATGAGCTCGTCACTAACATCGATTAAATCAATGGCTGCTGACCTATTTGAATATCCCATGTGTACCTTTCCTGATTAGTTGCGTTAATGACAACTAACTGGTGAAATGAATTGATGCTAGCGTAGAGTGCAAAAAATCGGCTAAGTACACTGGCAAATAGATATAGATCACCTTCAGAACCAAAAAACTTTTGATCGAGCACGATTTCTGACATCAAGCCGCGCACCGGCATGCCTCGCAATATTCGCTCCGTCGGTTTTGACTCAATACTCATTATCCCATCAAGCCGTTTTTGCGTGATCCGCTCAGCTTGTCGGTCAATCAAAGATTTAAAATCATAGGCTCGAATAATCGAGCACAATGCATCTTTTGATAGCAATGAAAGGTAATTCAATGACAAGTTAGAGATTAAGGTCCATAGCATGCTGCCATCGATAACAGGTCGCAGGGATGTATTTGGCTCTATAATATTCTTAAAGGTGGCAAAATTTGGTGAGCTATCAGTAGCTACGCAGATATCACCTTTGCCTAATTTGGCAGGTAACTGACGATTAGTGCACGTCAAACTAACCGATACCGCTTCACTGGAATCAAAGCTTTGAGTCTCATCGCCTCTGACAAAAGAGATAAAGTGATCGAACCCATCTTCACGAATACTCTCTTTTACTCTTAGACGGTAATAAAGTGCCACACGCTCACGAGTCCGCTCAATCTCATGTTGAAAGCTTTCAAAAGGGGTATAGATACGTTCATCTCCACGAAAACGTCCAGAATCTGAATTTACCCAACCTTGCACTTTATCAACACTAAATATCTCAAAATGTGATGGTTTTCGACTCGATGGCGCAATGGGATACTCTATTTTTTTTCCTGTTAAATCGATCGGATCTGCATCATGCGTAAAAAGGTTGAGTACAGGAACACAGTAGAGCTGAAATGACTCATCCTTAATTAATACATCTGCTGGTAATGTGCGAGAAAACGTTAACTTAATAGAAAAGTTACCAGTTAAATCACTGGGTAGACATTTGAAAATATTACAGACATCAAAAAACATAAATGCCTCTGAAAATGAGAGATACTCTTGTAAAATACGATACCCTTCATAGACATTTTGGGGGTAAGGTAAGATGCCATCACCACTGGCAAACCCCACACATTTAAAACTAGATTTAGGCAGCAAGTAATAACGCTCACCGACATGGATCTCAATCCCTTCAAGATAATGATTCAGCCAGAGGTAAAGCATCTGTGCACTGTAATCTTGCCCTCCTAGGTAAAACCTTAAATCATCTAGCCCAATATCATTGAGTGTAAGATCGCTTAAGTTATCCAGGTAAATATCCACAATAGAGGCTTCTCTAGAGTGAAGTGAGTCAATATTATCCACCACTAAGGGGTAGACATTGACCTCTCTACAGGTTGTGAAATGACACACTTCGCCATCAACGGGATTTGTATCTAACAAGCAGCCTTTTTTAATTGTCTGCTTATGGCTTATACCACGCTCAATAGGCGAAAAGCACACAATACTGGTACTAGGTACAGGCCTAAGGTAGTTAGGCCACAACATATTGATCATAGAGTGAGTTAACTCCGGAAACTCATCATCTATTTTTTCACGTAGTCTACCCGTTAGAAAAGCAAAACCCTCTAACAAACGTTCCACATCAGGATCGGTATTGTTACCATGTAGATAGCGAGCCAATTGTGGGTGAAGATCTGAGAACTGCTTCCCCTGCTCTCTGAGGAAAGACAATTCATCCCTGAAATATTTGTCTTGAGACACTGCTAACCTACCCTATATGTTCGGTTACTATCTAAAAAGAGATCTATTTCGATCCTTTCCTGAACTGTTCTAACATTAATTTTTCCGTGGATATGAAATCTCAGACTAAATGGACAACTAGTATCATGCAAAACACGAATATCTAAATGAGTAAGTCGTGGTTCGAAACGCTCAATGCATGTCTTTATGCCCGCTTTGATCCTAACGCCTAAATCAAAGCTTCCTGAATTGGCGTCATTAAAATCAAACAATCCAAGCTCAGGACAACTTTGGGACTCTCCGACTCGCGTATTTAGCAGGCCGGAGATATTGCGTTTAATCGAAGCGATGACATATTCGATGGATTCATATCTATTCAAAGCATGGTCATTTTCATCACCTAAGCGTTGAAAAAAACTCACTCCAAAATTGTCGTCATGATTAAACAAGTGGACTTACTCCTGGTCTAGACGTCCAACCAAAGAGAGTTCGAAATTAGCTCCCATGTATTTGAAATGCGGTCGAACCGCCATTGAGACTTGGTACCACCCCGGATCGCCCTGCACATCCATCACTTGAATCTTAGCAGCGCGTAGAGGTCTACGACTTCTTACATCTGCAGGCGGGTTTTCCTGATCAGCAACAAACTGTTTAATCCAACTATTGAGCTCTCTCTCAAGATCTTGACGCTCTTTCCATGAACCAATCTGCTCACGCTGTAATACTTTAATATAGTGAGCTAGACGATTGATAATCATCATGTAAGGGATCTGAGTCCCTAACTTGTAGTTAGTCTCAGCCTCCTTGCCCTCTTTGGTATTCGGAAATACTTTTGGTTTCTGGATTGAATTAGCAGAGAAGAACGCTGCATTGTCGCTCCCCTTACGCATAGTAAGGCTAATAAAACCTTCATCAGCAAGTTCAAACTCTTTACGATCTGTAATGAGGACTTCTGTCGGAATTTTTGACTGCAATGCCCCCATTGATTCAAAAACATGAACAGGAAGGTCATCAACAGCGCCACCGCTTTGTGGGCCAATAATATTTGGACACCAACGATACTTGGCAAAGCTTTCTGTCAATCTGGTAGCTAAAGCAAATGCGGTGTTACCCCAAAGGTAATCTTCGTGGCTTGCATGAACACTTTCACGATAATTAAATGAGCCAATTGGGTTATCAATAGGATCATAGGGAACACGCAATAGGAATCTAGGCGCTGTGAGTCCTAAGTACCTTGCATCTTCAGACTCTCTTAATGAGCGCCACTTAGTGTATTTAGGGCTTTCGAATGTTGATTTTAGATCTTTTAAATTCGGTAATTCTTCGAACGAATCAATACCGAAAAACTCAGGACCAACAGACGATAAGAAAGGTGCATGAGCCATCGCGCCAACAGCTGAGACATACTGCAATAGCTTCATATCTTGTGAAGATGGCGTGAACGTATAATTCCCCACAATAGCCCCTATTGGTTCTCCACCAAACTGACCATAGCCCGAAGAGTACACGTGCTTATAAAGACCTGATTGGACCGTTTCCGGAGCAAATTCAAAATCATCAAGTAACTCACTTTTTGTGACATGAAGAATTTCAATCTTTATATTTTCCCTAAAGTCAGTTTTATCTACTAACAGTTTTAGGTTTCTCCACGATGACTCCATTTGTTGAAACGATTCATTATGTAGAATTTGATCCATCTGACGACTAATCGTTTTATCTAACTCGACCAACATTCTATCAACAAGCGCTTTATTGATTGGCTCACTGTTAGAATCAGTTTTAATAATATTGCTGATAAAGGCTGCTACCCCTTTTTTAGCAACATCATAGCCTTCATCGATAGGTGTTATCTTGGTTTGAGCCAAAATCTCATCTAGAAGATTACCATCGAATACTTGACTATTTTCCTGTGCTGTTTCCATTGATTCCATGAAATTTTATTCCTTAAATGAACCTTCAGTATTAGTAGCTAAACTGCCCACGTCATTCTTCCATATTTAATGAGGCCTGTACTTTCTCACTAGTTATCTAAAGTTTGAAGCTCTGCTAGAAGTTGTTCGCGAGAACCTTCGGTCTCAATTAATTCCTGCAGCTTAGTTCTAAATGATGGGATATTACCTAATGGACCTTTTAAAGCGACAAGAGCTTCTCTTAGTTCAATAAGTTTATTTATTTCTGGGACTTGTGTAGCTATGACATCTGGAGAGAAATCTTTCATGGAACTGAAATTTAATTCTATATTTAAATCATCAGATTCATTGTCAGTTAATTTATTCTTAACCGTTGTAGTAACAGATAGGCCACTTTCTTTCATTATTGATTCAAAGTTTGTTTTATTTATAGATACAGATTTTCTTTCTTCAAGCAGTGTATCTTCTGCATGACCTTTGAAGTCACCCACAATCAACATTTTAAGAGGCAACTCCATTTCTGCTTGTTGTTCACCAGTAGAGGGAACGTACTTTATGTTAATCCGTTCTCTAGGTGCAACTGTGGCATTTTTCCCCATTTTTTGTTCTCCAAAAAAACATTTTAAATGAATTATATAATTAATTTGAAAAACAATTTAAAACCAAACAATATATAAATGCTTATAAAAATGAATAAAAACAGGTAAAAAACAAAAAATTACAAATAGAGCTGGCGTTAAGTTTACAAAGCAAATCAACACTTATAGCCAACTATAATTTAACAATATAACAAGCTATTTTTAGGACGAGATTTGCTACCTGATTTCATCACGAAAAAGCAATTTGTTACAGTGTATTTTTAAATTCAGTTAATGAAGCCTTGAAGAAGTGACCACTGAGTAAAGGCTCCATCGAACTACTAAAAATAACTTAGCATTTAGGTGAATAAATAAGCTCTTGAACTAAATAGCTAAATAGCTGAATAGCTGAATAGCTGAATAGCTGAATAGCTGAATAGCTGAATAGCTGAATAAAACCTAAAACATTTCGCATATCAGGCAATGAATGAACGAAAGTACATCGCCTTTTTAAAGCTATAGATAGTATAATTATGACTTCTAGCCATTGATATATACAGTTATATTATTAATTGTCTTGAGCCTACGTAGCAAGCCACCTATCGAGAGTTTTTAAATAAATTAATCTACTACAAAACTTTCCAATATAGCTCGCCAAATATAAAGTTCTTAACAACAATACGGTTAGGGAATAGTTTACTTAGAATTGGTACGATAGAAATTTAATAGTTGAATACAACTGTATAGTTACCCCCCTAAAAGGAAGATGTAATACGTCCACGTTTGCAATGGAAGCCCGTTAAATTGATTGTCATATAATGGTTACTCAAAATGAATATTCGAAGTTCCTCGATATTTTAATTCTTTTCGTTATCTTTACGACTAACCTTTTAAAAGACGCTAATCTATTTCGTGAATCTATCCCCTCTACGAAGTTTCCTGCAATTTGAACAACTTTTCTCATTGCAACTGCTCAATACCATTAATTAACAACTAATGGTATTGAGCTAGCATTTAACAACATTGCATCATTTCTATTAATGGCTTGGCCTACAAACTTCAATCCCAAGTGATAACCTGACTCATTGACTTTGCTCATGATAATAGCTGGTACGCTAAAACTGCTGACTATTGCTTCACCAGGCGCTAAAGTAACTTCACGAAGTGCCAACTTATAAAATATATCTTCAGAAGAAGACCATAGTTTTTTTCCTTGTTGATCCATCAGCAATAAATCTGCTGTCATGCTTGTATTAAATCGTATTTTAACAGGCTCGCTTTGTGTATTAGTTGCAGTATAAGTTACCAACATTGGCTTAGTGCGATCACTATAAGGTTCAGCTTCAAACTGACCGATTAACAAAGTATGATCCTTGGAAGATTTTTCTATACCAAGCAAAATGGCTCCCCCCTTATCCTCCCCTTGAAGGGGGACTTTTTCTTCATTAAAACGATTATCATGCCCCATATTTGTTGCTGTACAACCAACAAGCAATATACTTAAAGAACCGACTATTTTTTTCATTTAAAATTCTCTCATTTTCGTTATCATCATTTAAAAAATTTATCGTTATTTATTGATAAGCAAATTAATTCTTAAACCCAGCGAGTTTCTCAGCCAATGCTAAACATAAAAATAAGATTAACTAATATTGCCAGTGTATTGGTAGGTTATTGGTATACGATCTTTAGTAGTAAGTAAAAGTGCCCCTCATCGCACACAGAAAGCATTTAGCGTACCAACTTGTATCCAATTGTTTTTATGAGGTTAAAATGCCACAACAAACAAATAGGGCAATATATAGCCCGAAGCCGAGCAATAAATGGCCTAACTAACTGAATGGCTAAGCCCTTTATTTTATGGGAGTTATAGCAAACTGTTTGATTTTGTCGAAATATCAACCAAATAAACCAAGTTTACAAATTCTTCTAATGTAAATTGGGAATACCCACTATATGGCAATCAACTTTCCTGACCGACATTATTCACCTGAGATCATCATGCAGGCCCTTAGTTATTACTTGGAAAATTAGGGGGCTCGTTGAAAATAGGTTGGCAAGTCTCTAGCATGAATAAAACATCCGATATTTGCTGTGCTACAAACGCTACAGTCACTTTATCGTTTTCTTTATCCGAAATGAGATAAGGACGAAGCTGCGTATCCCCTAACGATGTCTCCGTCAGTACCACACCACCAACCTCCTCACTTTTATGTCGAAAAATAATATAGCGTTGGCCATGACGCTCGAGTGATACTCCTGGAGGAAACCTTAATTGAGAACAGACATTCATTATTTAACTCAGGTTTTTGAATAAGTGCTATATTATGCCAGCCTATACTGAAGTGCTTGAAAAGCCAGTCGGGAATACCAACTGGCATAAAAAGTCACTCAACTTATTTAAGGCCGAGGCACAGCCAAAAACTTAGCGCCACACACCCCATTTACCTGTAGTACCAGGTTCTTCATCTTGAGTCCACCACTGAGCGGTCCAAGTTTTATTGTTATGTATAACGATTTCACCACCGGTATACACTGCCGATGCACTCCATTGTTCCTCTGGTTCAGGTTTCGGCTCAGTGCCTACATCTGATGGATTTACACCAAAGCTATAAACTGATTTATCTTCCTCACCTTGCCCAGTGACAGTGAGTTCAAAGCTGAAACTTTGAGCGTCATTATCGAGCATTGCAGTATTAATAATCAACTCATTATATTGACCTACTTCAGTCTCGATTGGCGTGCCACTCACTTGCACCCAAGCCACATGCTCAATATCACCCTGGCTGTTCGCTGGAGTTAATACGACATACTCACCATGTGACACTGTTGCATCAGTAATAGGCTTTAATACCGTTGGTGTAATGACGGCTTCGACAAAGTCATTCTTCTCAGAAATACTGAACTCACCATAGGCTTGAGCATTGTTTGAGTTAAAAAAATTATCATGTAGCTGGTTTTGAAAATACATATAGTGATTCATTTCAGTATGCCAGCGGCCAATAAACACATTGCCATCGTAATGCTCGTGGTAATAACCACTAACTTCAGAAGCTAATAAGCGATCCCAAGCCGATTGATTTTCTTCTGTGATGTTCAATGAAAAGCTAGAGTGAATTTCGCCATTTTTATTATAAACTTTGTAATTTACGGACTCGCCTATTTGTGGCGTAGTAATGCTCACCTCTTGCGGAATAAACGGATCTCCTTGCACTAAATATGGGTCTGTTGGCTCTGGTTCAATTGGGCCGTCACCAGTGATAGTGATATCGCTACAGTTATAAAAACCTTCACCGACTGGGTCTTCTCTTTGCCACCGTGTATACAAAATCGCATCACCTGACCGGTCTGCAGGTATTGAAATATTCATTCTATACTTTTTATCATTTCCAACAGCAACATTACCGTATTCTTTCAATAATACTAAATCATCCCAGTTAAGTGGCTTAGACACATCTACTCCAGGTTTGGTTAAATAAAATTGCCAAAATGAAGGGTTGTGTGGTGCAGTTGCATTAAACACATACTCAAATTCTCCAGGTGCTAATTCAGTACGTGTCCAAGCTGTATGCTCAGCGCCCATTCCCTGTTTTTGAGCATCATTGGCGTAACATAAGCTGCCATCAGGGATCGCCGCTTTCACAGTATCCATGTCGTTATAAGCTGGTATGTTAATAGCAAATTCGTTTCGCTGAACAAATGGATACGTACCAGAAATTTCTTTTGCTTGTGCACAAGCTGCATTCGGAGGAGTCCCACTCCATAGTCCACCTTGCTCATAACAAATTGATTGCCTTGCTTCTGGAAACTCAGCCCAACCATGAGCAAACGCTGTTGAGCTAGGAATAGCTATATATACTGCAGAAACCGCTGCCATTACACCTATGAGTCTTTTTGTTGTCATTGAATACCCTTTGTTTATATTCACTTATTTACTGACAAAAAATGCTAGAGCAGATTAGTAAAAATAACAACACCCCCCACCAGCAGTAAACACTTGATAAATAAGTTCTTTATGTAACACAATAGCTATTACTGAGAAATTTGGGGCATTGAGTTATAGATATATATACCCAAATAAATGAAACCGAGTCTGATGGGGCAAGCTATGTTTACTGCAATAAAGGCAATAACTGACTTAAAATCGACATGCTACAAAGTTTAAAATTTTTCTCTCGTATAAATACAGATTGCGTCGTAATGCGCAGTTAAAAAACTAGCAATAATAATCAATAATCAATAACCAATAATCAATAATCAATAATCACTCAATTCGCTAGTTTAAAAATGACAATTAAGTTCTAAACTGATAAATGCCCCATATTTTGTTTACTATTTTGAAAATATGAACGTCGTGGTGCTTCGCCCACATCCGAGCTCCCACCTTACCCCCTAAAAAAAACTCAGCCTTCCCCCCAAAAAAATGGTGAGAAGCGCGTAATTTTCAATGGGGTTTGAGCCACAATAGATTTAATTTCGTTTGTTGTTAACTTTTGATTTATTCGAAAGCTATGCTCATATCGATTTGAGCATCACGCTATTTTCTTCAACGTCCTTATTTCCAATTGAGTCTTTTTGCTGATTTGATAGTTGGACTTTGCCCTTTTAACTAATTAAATTGTTACGCACACAGTCAAATCGAAGAGGTAATAACCTTAGTATAGAAGATAAGTTGAGGTTCTAAAACATGGCGATGTTTCACAGTAAAAAAGGGTCTGAGTGAGAGACGTGGATACCAAACAGGTCGTTTAACATAGATTTATTTGTTTTCGATTAGCCCATATGAATGTGTTAACAGCATGTCTAAGAAGTATCTACATAAAAGCCTGCGGCAGATAATAGAATATATTAAAGTGATGACCTTCGATAATTGATTCAATAAATTTAAGTATCAAGTTGGTGACAGTTACTCATTTCTGCAAGCAAGTCTACATATCGTCTAACAAACGTGCAAAAACAAACACTAAGTTCACATAGTGACCTGTTTATTTGTTTAACTACATTAGATTTTTTATGTATCAAAGAAACATAAAGAACTTTTGCATAAAATGCCTCTTTTAGTTTGCTACTAGTTTAAAGAGGCAAGCTACGTTAACGCTAGAGTCTTCATTAGAATCCGATGCTTAAATAAAGCAAGTCGATATCTATCTTTGAAGCACAACCTGTTAATTGTTCTTATCAGTATTAAGTTAAGTTCCTTCCTTGTTCCCAATACTGAAAATTCAACACACATACTTTTCAATGGTTGCCAGTAATTTATTAGGTAATATAGGTTTGCAGAGGTATTCATCTGCACCAATTGTAAGTGCTAATTGTTGATCACACTCGTGAGTCAATGAACTGATGACGAGAACAGGTACATTTTCTATTTTTTCATTTTCCTTTATGTATTTAATCACTTGATAGCCGTTGACGTGTGGCATAGTGATATCAACAATTATTAAATCAGGTTCCATTGAAGACAATACTTCAATGGCACCAACACCAGAGTTCGCCGCTACCAGTTGGTAGTCATCATCTAAAAGCGCAAGTACCAGACTAACGTAAATAGGTTCGTCATCAACAAGTACAATTGTAGGTTTATCCATTGGGGCCTCATTATAATTTTAGTAAAAAGTACAGAGTTACCTATTAATTAACTCAATGAGTAATAAAAGTTGCAACTCAATTAAACATCGAATATTAGTTAATTCTTATCAGCTAACTCGATAACAAAGGTTATTTGTGTGTCATATACAGAATAGTTTTTGTAAAAGTATGAAAATATGGCTGAATACATACACGAATTAATATATTTTTTAAATTAATACATAATTATCTTGATTTGTTTAATAAACACCTAAAAAAACAAAAAAAACAATAAACATTGGCATTAAAGAAGCCTTACCTGCTTAAGAGTCATTCACAATGAAAGATACAACTTGAAGTGGATTACTAAAATGGCTATCTGATTGTAGGTGAGCCCCGTTATTTGATATAGCAGAGGTTTTATTTAATATCTAATCTTGCAAAACTTTGTAACGCGTTTTTGCCCATTATAATTTTCAGCTCTAACATGCGTGTTCGAATACAACCGGAATTTACCCAAATCCTGCTCATGTGACGGTAACAAGACTCATGCAGTAAAAATGGTTTTTTATGTTGGAAAGGTCGCTTCGGGACAAAAGCAACCCAGCTACATATTCAGTTGTTAGTAGCAAAAGTTAGTTCTTCATTCAGAAAAGCCGCCACGGTTTCCAAAGCAGTGATATCGACGCATGTGTGGTTGTCTAGCTTTGCTTCTTTGGTATGTTTAGGATACAGAAACCCTCTATCAGGTTGCGGTATTGAATGATCTGTTTGGTAAGGGTATCGCTGATGCGTAAATACATTCGCATTTCTCGTTAGGTCATCACGTAAATCTCTTTTATAGCGAATCAGGTACTAGTCGATTAAATAGAGGGCGTCACGGGGGTGTTTACTGCTCAAATTCGAAAAGAGTTGTAATAAATCATGCCCTTTTTCGTGCATAACAACTACACCTCTACCACCGCTCCAGTATGTTTTGGTTTGTATACTCTTTAGGTAGCACTCTATCGATAGTGATAACAGCACATAATAAGGAGTGCCACTTACTTTGCTTTTGTGCAGGGCCATTGCTGCATCATAGTAATCTTGGCCCTGAGAGCTAAACCCAAAGTCAACGATCTCATTCGTAGCTGTAATGGAACCCTTATCAAGCGCATCACTCCATCGTTTTTGAATTTTTGTTTGAGTCTTATTTTTCATAGTGTCTTATGGATATGTTGATGCTGTATGGATGAAAGGGACAAAAACGCCTTAAAATAAACCTCTAAGGCATAACTTATTTTTGAAGCGTTGGACTTGTTAGTTTATTGAACAAATAAGCTTATTAAGGCTTCAAGTTCTTCAGTTTTGTTGTAGTTCTGATCTTTATATTGTTTTTCTGGGTCTTTACCATTCTTTTGCTTTTTCTTTAACTCCTTGATAGCAGGGTTCAAGTGCAGTTTCACATCCTTAAGTTCATCTGCCAATCTTAGTAATGCAACCTGACTATTTGTCACCGTCGGTTTCGATGCAATTACTGCCGTAATTGCATTCAAATTACATTTTAGATAGTGTTCTGCATACGCACATAGCAGCTCTAGGTTTTTGACGCGAGCCCCATCATGAACCAGTATGTTTCTTGCACGGTATAGGCGTTTAATTTGCAGCGAAACCTTTTGAGTATGCTTGTCAATGTTTTTGGCTAAGCTCAAGGAGTCTTGACAAAGCTTTGAGAATGAATTTAAGCGATACTTAAAAAAAGGAAAGTCGTTGAGTTCTTGTAATATCTTGTTCGATTTCTCTGAACAGCGGAAGGTTGAAAACATTTCCAAAATAGTTAAGTTACTAATGTCAAATTGCTCCCCGTTATCTAGCGTAAAGAGAGTCTTGTTTATATGAGTAAGTGCCACCTTATATGTCCGCAACCTTTTGATCACATAATCAATAGCAATTGGTGGTACGGCAGCCAGAGTAACTTTTTCATCATCGCCGGGTTTATTGGTCTTTAGCGGCACATCACGAGTTAAGGCTTCTAAGGCAGTCCAATTACCAACAAATCTAGTCTCAATATTCTCAGTAGATGTGTTGATCCTCAGTTGACGATAAGCTCCAGCTAACTTTGTGTCCGTCAAAGAGTTATCGAGTGAACCGATAAACCTTTGTAGTTCATTATTGTCCATCTTGTGAATATGATTAGGTATTGGAGAGTGAAGACGAATTTGTTTTTCTATCTGGGTCGATGTATCAATCGATTTGAAATTCTTTGCAATTGATAGGTTAATATTTGGGATTGCAAAGCTTAATGCATCTAGAATTTCCCCAAGTTTATCATGCGCTTTTATACCTGCTGCGATTCGCGATCTTGCACTTATCTTCATTACCGCATTCAAGGTTTTATCATTATTAGAGCTTCGCTTTAAGCTCATTGAACCAAATGTCCATGTTGAACCATGAGCTAAGCGTTCAGCTAATTCTTTATTGCTGACTGACAATTCAATTTCGTATTCTTTACTTTCTTCCAGCAAGACGGTTTTTAGGTGCTGGTATCTATCGCTAAATTGCTCTTCACCATCGAATTTAGTTAGTAGATGTCGGTAATAATTATGTAACTCATTGATACTATAACCTGAAGCAATTAATCCTGAGATAATTGACTCTGTAACAACTAGGATTTTTTCAAGGTGTTCATGGCTATCATTTGGGTGTTCAGGGAAAACCAAGCTTTCGAGGTAATCGAGGCCAGTTTCGATATAATGCTTTTGTAATTGATCCACATACTCCACTAGATGGGAGCGCACTAGCTCTGGTGCTTTGTTTACCGGAGCTTCACCTTCTCCTTGATCGTTTGGGGTAGTAAGCGAGAGCATTTTTTTTGTCAGCTTATTAAATGCAGGCTTTGTGACAATTGGGTCTGTATTAAATATGTTATTTAGCTCGCTAGCTACAACATACCTTTTGTTTGCACCGCCGTAAGCTTCACCAAAATCAAGAAGAACCAACAACTCTTGACATCCATTTATGGAATGAAGGAAACTAGCTCTCTCACTGTCTAGACTTAATTCATGAGTCATGTTGAACCACGCACCAAGAAAGAAAGATTCGGTAATGGTCAGGTTTTGACTAAGTATGCCAGTATCAACTTTCAAGAGTTGCTCCTAATGGTGAGTTTTGCTATAGTTCTAACAAGAATACAGATTTTGATTGGTTAGTTCTAGTTAACTGGCTGATAAACCGAAAGATTGGTCTCGCTTCTGGATTGGTGCTATGTCCCACAGTCGTCTTGACCACCCTATGTGGCCCCACTGCTGACGTAGTGGGGCTTTTTTATAAGGGTTAATGCTAAATTTTACGTCTCACAACTCTCCGAAATCCTCAGCGCATCTTCAATCTCAACACCAAGGTATTCAATCGTACTTTCTAACTTAGCATGACCTAGAAGTAATTGAATAGCTCTAAGATTCTTCGTTTTAGCATAGATCAAAGAAGCCTTGGTTCTGCGCAGTGAATGTGTGCCGTATTGCGTTTTATCTAGTCCGATATCAGTAACCCACCGATTAACCATGGTGGTGTAGTAATGGTACGAGATGGGTTGCCCTTCACGGCGTGGACTTGGAAACAGGTAGTCTGTTGGTGACAATGAATTTTGAATGATCCACTGCGACAATGTTTGTTGAGTCTTGGGTATGATCTCGAAGTGTACTTCCTGCTGGGTCTTCTGTTGTTTGACGATGGTTCTCGAGATTACGCAGCCGCTTCGACTGATATCATGAACTTTTAATTTGAGTAAATCACAAGACCTCAACTTACAATCAATTGCCAGGTTAAATAGTGCCAGTTCAAACAGACGTTCTTCAAGTTCCAATCTGATACGAATACGCCAAATATTCTCAAGTTTAAATGCTTTTTTTGCCCAATTCTTTTTCCTTTATTCCAAGCTTCCATAATTTACTCCTCACTTCATAAAATCACTTTTAAGTAAGGCATAAATCAAAGACTTTTAAAGATTAAGTGGTATGCTGTTGTCAATTCTTTTATATAAGAAAATTAATTTAAGAAACCATTATGAATCAAACAGAACAGCAATTTCTAAAAGATCTTGAAAGTAAGCTTTGGAACGCAGCAGACAAGCTGCGATCTACGTTAGATGCGGCACAGTACAAGCACGCAGTACTTGGCTTAATCTTCGTTAAATACGTCTCTGATGCATTCAAGCTACGTCAGGACGAGATTAAAGCAGACCTTGCTAATCCAGAGCACGAATACTACTTAGATCCTGCTGACTTCTCGGAAGAAGAACTAGCAGAAGAGATTGCTATCGAGCTTGAGCAACGTGACTTCTACACCGAGAAAAACGTGTTCTGGCTACCAACTGAATCTCGTTGGCAGTTCTTGCAAGACAATGGACCTCTGGTTATTGGCGGTGCTGAATTAGAGATTAATGGCCCAAATAACAAAACTGTGACTAAGAAAATCACTTCTATTGGCCATTTAATTGATAATGCACTTGAAGGCATCGAGCGTGATAACCCGAAACTGAAAGGTGTGCTTAACAAGTCATACTCTTCATTGAAGATTGACCAAGCGAAGCTGAATGAGCTTATCAACCTGATCGCGACTATCCCGTTTGTTCATGCCGACCTAAACAGTAAAGACATCTTAGGTCATGTATACGAATACATGCTTGGTCAGTTCGCACTGGCTGAAGGTAAAAAAGGTGGTCAGTTCTATACGCCAGCATCCATCGTAACGCTGATCGTTGAGATGATTGAACCGTTTGAAGGTCGTGTGTATGACCCTGCAATGGGTTCTGGCGGTTTCTTCGTTCAATCAGAGAAGTTCATTGAGCGTCATGCGAATGAGAAGAAAGTCGACGCAATAACGCAGAAACAGAAAATCTCAATCTACGGTCAAGAGTACAACCATACAACGTGGCAACTAGCGGCGATGAACATGGCGATCCGTGGTCTTGATTACGACTTCGGTAAAGAGCCTGCGAGTACCTACACTAATGTGCAGCATCCAGATTTGCGTGCCGACTTCATCATGGCCAACCCTCCATTCAACATGAAAGAGTGGAACACAGGCGTTGATGAAAACGATCCTCGCTTTAAATACGGTACGCCACCATCAGGTAACGCTAACTTCGCGTGGATGCAGCATATGCTTCACCACCTAGCACCCGAAGGCTCTCAGGCGCTGCTATTGGCTAACGGCTCGATGAGTTCAAGCACCAATAACGAAGGAACTATTCGTCAGGCGTTAATCGAGAACGATTTAATTGAATGTATGGTGGCATTGCCGGGGCAATTGTTTACCAACACCCAGATCCCAGCGTGTATCTGGTTCCTAACCAAGAACAAAACGGCTCGTACTGATAAAGCAGGTCGTAAGCTGCGTGATCGTCAGGACGAAGTGCTGTTCATTGATGCGCGTAACCTTGGCTACATGAAAGACCGTGTTCTGCGTGATTTCACCCGCGATGACATTCAGAAAGTGGCTGACCTTTACCACGCATGGAAAACAGGTGCAGAAGTCAATGGCATCGCTTATGAAGACCAAGCGGGTTTCTGTAAATCAGCAACGTTAGCAGAAATCACCAAGCACGATTTTGTATTGACACCGGGACGTTACGTTGGCGCGACGGAAGAGCTAGACGACGGCATTCCATTCGGTGAGAAGATGGCTGCGCTAACCGCAAAGTTGAGCGAGCAGTTTGCTGAGTCAGCAAGCCTAGAAGCAGAGATCAAGAACAACCTAGCGGGGTTAGGTTATGAGTTTTGATATAAAGGTTCCTGATGGTTGGACTTTAGTAAAACTGAGTGATTTAGGAGAAGTGAATCGCGGACGTTCTAGGCACAGACCGCGAGATGCTGCACATCTTTACAATGGCCCTTATCCTTTTGTTCAAACGGGAGATGTTAAAGCATCCGGTGGACGTATAACTCAATTTTCGCAAACGTATAGCGAAGCGGGTCTGGCTCAAAGTAGGCTTTGGCCAACCGGAACAATGTGTATTACGATTGCTGCTAACATTGCAGAGACAGGTATATTGACGTTCCCTGCGTGCTTTCCCGACAGTGTAATAGGTTTTATTGCCGACGAGAAAAAGTGCAATGTGTATTTCATTGAGTTCGTATTCAGGTTACTGAGAAAACGTATTCAAGCTCAAGCAACAGGTAGTGTTCAGGACAACATCAATCTTCAAACTTTAGAGCGGCTTCAGTTCCCAATCCCTACATTAGACGAGCAAAATAGAATTGCAGAAATATTAGGGAAGCTCGACGATAAGATTTATCTCAACACGAATACCAACCAAACCCTAGAACAAATGGCGCAAGCCATCTTCAAGTCATGGTTTGTCGATTTCGAACCAGTCAAAGCCAAGATGAATGGTGAGCAACCAGAGGGTATGGATGCCGCCACTGCCTCGCTATTCCCAGAAAAGCTAGTTGAGTCTGAGTTAGGTTTGATCCCTGAAGGCTGGTCAGTTGAGGAAGCAAAGAGTCAGCTCGATGTTCTACGTGGCTTCAGCTACAAAGGAAAAGGTTTGGTTGGTTCTCTTGATGAAGGCGCCCCTATGCACAACCTTAACTCTATTTTGGAAGGTGGTGGCTACAAGTATGCAGGCCTCAAGTTCTACAGCGAGGAGTTCAAAGAAAAGTTTGCAATTCAAGAAGGTGATGTTCTTGTGGCAAATACCGAGCAGGGGCATAACCACCTTCTAATTGGTTATGGCGTAATGGTTCCTAAACATTTAGCTCATGGTTTCTTTAGCCATCACACTTACAGAGTAAGACCTAAGAAGAACTCAAATATGACGCCAGAGTTCATAGAACGCTTATTCGGTAAGGGACGTTTTGTTAGGCAGGTCCAAGGTTTTACTAACGGAACTACGGTAAATATGCTTCCCGTTGTTGGTATGGAAATGCCTCAGTTTGTTGTTCCACCAAAAGCTTTGGCTCAAAAGTTTAGTGAACTAGTTAAACCAATGAAGGCGATGATTGAAGAAAATCATAAAACTAATATTGAGCTAGCAAAACTACGTGACACACTGCTTCCTAAATTGCTTTCGGGCGAAATCGAGTTAACTAATGTTGAGGCTAAATTAAATGATTGAGCAATTATTGATTGCTATTGAGTCCGGCGATAAGGCTGGTCTCAAAGATATTGTGACTCAGCAATCTGAGCTAGTGAATATCGTTTTTGACGAGCCAGAAGTCACACCATTTGAACTTGCATTGAAAAATGGGTTTTCTGGTGTAGCGGAAGTGATTATGGATTGTGATGGTTTTGATTTAAATCATCATGGTCACAACCCTCTGCGTTTGGCGATTGATCTTGGTTTTTTAGATATTGCAAAAGCACTGCTAAACAAAGGCGCAAACCCCAACTATCGACCACAGCAAATGAGCAGTGCATTGCTGCTTTGCTTAGATAATGAATATTTTGACTTAGCAGAGTTGATGGTAAAAAAAGGCGCTGAAGTTAATATTCGCAATGACAACGGCTGGACACCTTTGATTTGGGCGGCAATGAAAGGCCGAGTCAAAGCGGTTGGTTTTTTGCTTAAGCACGGCGCTGCTGTTGATGTTTGTAACAATGATGGCTGGAATGCGATTACAGGCGCTTACTTTAAACAACGCTTAGAGGTTGTAGACAAGCTCCTTGCTCAAGGCGCAGTGTTCAGTGCCAAGTATTCAGAAGCCGCCATGCTGTCAGCGTATCAAAATGGGCACATCAACATCGCTAAGAAGTTACTAGCTGATGGTGTTAATCCAGATGTTGAAAACGAAGATAAAGAAACGCTGTTGATTATCGCCATTACTAAAGGTGATGATGACATGATCAAAGCACTCGTTGCTGCCGGTGCGAATCCGAATGCAAGAGCTAAAAATACAAAACCTGCATTATCGTTGCTGGCTGATAATGGTAAAGATGATCTGATTGCATTACTTATCGAGAAAGGCGCGGATGTGAACCTGCAAAGTGAATTGGGGCGCTCTGCTGCCTATTGTGCAGCATTTTATAACCAAGCATCAACGTTAGAGCTGCTGCATGGCCACGGAGCTTGCTTTGATTTTCAAAATAAAGATGGTTGGTCACCTCTAATGGTTGCGGCAAGCAAAGGTTATTTTGAGGCGGCAGCAAAATTAGTGAAATTAGGTGTCAATGTTGAATTAACGCATGAAAAGCATGGAAATGCTCAAAGAATTGCCAGAACAAATGCGCCTAAGAGAGCTGCGCTTGACAGCACAATGTTAAACACAAGTTTTAAGCAGATAGTTGACCTACTTGCAGGAACTCGTCAGCAGTGATTGCTCAAAGTTCAGTGTTTGATGCAGTTCGACGTGGCTATAACGAGCTAGAACTTGCAAGTAATGACGAGATCCTTGATTACTTTTCTGATGTTAACCCCGATGCAATGTCGGGGCACATCAGTAACATTAAAGGGATAGTGTTCGAGCAAGAGGTCGCTAATGCTCTGAATGCACAAGGCATGGACGCTATGCTGTTTGAAGCCACTAACCACCCTGTTTCTGACATTGCCTTAATGAGTGATGGTGATATCGCAGCTGAAGTGCAGCTTAAAGCGACAGATAGCGCCTCTTATATTAACGAAACGCTTGCTGACAGCCCTGATATTCCGATTATTGTTACCAGTGAAGTCGCAGCGAGCTTTGATAGCACTCTGGTGATTGATTCTGGAATCGATAATCTGGCGTTAGATGCTGCAGTTACTGAAACGCTAACAGGTGCCGTTGTGAATCAAGCGGCTGGCGATGTCGCTAGTGATGTGGCGAGCGAGGGGCTTGCTGAACTTGTGGCTGATGCTGCATTACCTATTAGCCCAATAGGTTTTGGTATTGGTTTGTTATTTGGATTGCCTTTTTGATAGTTGTTTAGAGTGTGAAATTATTGATGTGTAAACTTGAGTGGCTAATGTTTAATAAGGATGTAGTTTAATGAAAATTTCAAATTTTTCATTTTTAAATTCCGACTACAGCAAGCTTGCTGCGCTTGCTAAGCAAGCAGAATCATATGTATATAGCGACCCACAAACTTGTGCCTTTAAGCTTCGTGCATTTACCGAGCTGTTGGTTGAATATATCTACCATTATTTAAGCCTTGAGCAAATTGACGGTAATGATTTGTTTGCGCGTCTAAATAATCAACAGTTTCGTCAGGCAATACCGAATGAAATTCAGAGCAAACTTCATTTAGTACGCAAGCTGGGAAATAATGCTGTCCATAATAAAGCAGACATTACTGTAACGGATGCGCTTTGGTTAGTACAAGAGTGCTATTTTATTGGCCGCTGGTTTATCCAAACGATGCAAACTCATTATGTGTTTGTACCTGACTTTGTGCATATTGCGCCAAATGATACAGAAATTAATTCATTGCAAAAAGACAATGAACAGTTACTTAAGGATATTGCTAACCGAGATTCAGAAGTGCGACAAACACAGGCTGAACTTGAAAATATTCGCCGTGAATTGCAAAACAGTCGCGATGCCTACTTATCAGCAGAAGTGAAGCTAAAAAAGCTACAAGAATTTGAGAATTCTGCGCGTGAGGCGGCAAATAGTTTTGACATGAAGATAGGTGAAACTCGCAAACGCATTTCGATTAATGAGTTTTTTAGCGAAGTTGAATTAACCACTGGGCAGCAAAAGGCGGTTAACGCGATTGATGCGTTTCTGAAATCGGATAATTGTGAAAGTTTTATTTTGAATGGTTATGCTGGTACAGGTAAAACATTCATTACTAAAGGGATTGTTAATTACTTAAATGCCTTGGGGCAACACTGTGTGTTGATGGCGGCAACGGGCAAGGCAGCAAAGGTTATCTCAGAAAAGACCGGGCAGGCGGCAGCAACGATCCATAGGAGTATTTTTGATTTTTCTAATATGAAGCTTGCAGAGCAAGATTCATATGGCGTTGAACTTGCGCCTTTAAAGCGAAACATTGATAGCTTAGAGACGGTTTATATTATTGATGAATCGTCTATGTTTTCTGATAGTCCTTCATGTTCAGATAGTATTCAATTTGGGTCTACGCGCTTATTAACAGATTTTGTACATTATTGTCGAGATAACCTTGATGACAGCGATAAACCGGTAACTCGTAAGATTATTTTTATCGGGGATCACGCTCAGCTGCCTCCTGTAGGCGCAAGTTTTTCGCCTGCATTAAATGCCGAATACCTCACTAATGAGTTTAAGTTATCTGTCCATACAGCTGTGCTCGATGAAGTTGTACGACAAAAATCAGGTAGTGGCGTGATGGATAACGCTATGCTGCTTCGAGGTGCAATTGACGATAACGTTTTTAATCAACTGGATTTTGATTGCAGCAAAGCTGATATTGAATCTCTTCAATCCGATCAGGTAATTGAACGTTATATGCAATTGTGCGACAGGCAAATTGCGAAAACTAAAGATATCACGATTATTGCATCATCCAATGCACAGGTTGCAGATTATAATCGACAATGCCGACAGGTGTTTTTCCCTCAAAAAAACGAGTTATGTACTGGTGATAAACTCATTTCAGTGGCAAACCATTACCGTGAATATATGTCGGTTACCAATGGTGAATTTGGTGTGGTGTTGAATGTTTTGTCTGAGCCAGAAACTAAGCGTATTACTTTTAGTAAAAAAGTTGAGGGTAAAGTTGAAACGGTATCAGTAGAGTTAGTCTTTAGAGATGTTGAACTTGGTTTTCGAGGAGAATTTAATGAACCTATGCGCTTTAAAGCAAAAATAGTTGAAAACTTGCTTTATAACTCTGAGCCGTCGTTGACTTCAGATGAGTCTAAAGCTCTGTATGTTGACTTCCTTAATCGCCATTCTCACTTAAAAAGAAAAGGAGCTGAGGAAGCGCTTAAAAAGGCATTAAAGGAAGATGTTTATTTTAATGCTTTTAAAGTTAAATTTGGCTACGCAATTACCTGCCATAAAGCCCAAGGCAGTGAGTGGCAGCACGTGCTCGTGAAATGTTCTTCTCATTATAAAACGCTGACTAAGGATTATTTCCGTTGGCTTTATACGGCGATTACGCGCACCTCTTCGAATCTATATGTATTAGATGAGCCAAAATTATCACTTGGTGGTGGTTCAACTATTGTTGGGGATCAAGGTTGGTTAACCCATCTATTACCAACAGCTGAAACAACTATTCCCACTATCAACGTAGCTGCCGGTGAAGATAATAATTGCAATGATGTTTCAGGCGATGGCGCATTAAGGACCCATCTGGAACATTTATTGGAAAAGGTAAAAGCACAGCTCATTGGCTCAGGGATAGAGATCACTGAAGTTAGGCATCATCAATACCAAGAGTTATATGTATTTAAAGCAGAAGAAAACACCGCAGAAGTACAGTTTAATTACAATGGTAAACATAAAGTTTCGTCGATAAATGTTAAAGGAACCGGTTTACTACAAATGAGCCTACAACACTGCTTAGCTCCTTTACAGGGGGCGCTGTTAGTTGATGGTACAAAAACGGCTGCAACGGCTGAGTTTTTGTTTGCAGAGACCTACTTAGAAGCTTTTCATCAACGTATTGTTGAGGTCTTTAGCTGCAGAAATATTAATATTATCCATTTAGATCAAAATCAGTGGAGTCAGCGATATACGTTTGGCATAGGTTCTGAAACCGCTGTTATTGATTTTTATTACAACGGTAAGCAGCAGTTTAAGAAAGTACAACCTATGCCAAATTTGAGTAGCTCTAAGCCGTTATTGGCTGAATTGGTTGATATGTGGAGTAAAATATAATGTCTGAACAACCTTTTCGCACCGTTAATAGCCTGCGCAAAGCTGGTAATCTGCAGGAGGCTTGGAATGTAGGCTTTACTGCGCTAGAGCATTCGCCACAAGATGCATATTTGAAAGGCGCGCTATTTTGGGTGTGTTATGAATTTTTAAAACATCAGTTGGAAAACATAAATAAGCGCGCGAATTCGTCTAACAACTATCGCCCTACAGATTTCGAGTTTGAGCAAATTGAAAATCTGTTACAAACCATAGTAAATTTGGAAATTGCCACTGGCGGTTTAGAGTACAAAATGCTGTTGGTGCAATTTAAAAAATGTTTGGAGTGGTTTCCAAGTATGGTTCACTTAGTGCTTCGTCATCAAACAGCTTTGTTTGATGACGAAGCGAAAAAACCTTTCCAAGCTGAAAAAGGTGAAGTACCGAGTTTGATGTTATCTAGTGTTCGGCAAGTGGCTGCTGCATGGTTAAGGGCTAGAGACCAATGGCAATTAGACTTTAACCAGTTGATGGCATTGATTAATAGTACTCGTCAGCAAGTCAGTGATACTAAGCATATTATGTGGTTGGATTACGACCAAGCAAAGTGTTTAATCATTGCAGGACAATATGAGCAGGCTCGTAGCTTAATCCTACCCATTCTTAAGAAGAAGCAATCTGAGTCTTGGGCATGGGGCGCGTTGGCTGCAACTTATAAAAAAGAAGATCAAGAATTAGCAATAAAGTTTTTTGCCAAGGGGATTACCTCTGCCCACGAAGTCACTTTTAGTTTAAAACTGTTACAGGGAATGATTCCGTTATTGCTAGTTAGACAACAAACAGCAGAAGCCTCTATGTGCCTAAAAAAAGCGATTATGGCCTACCAAAACAGTGGCTGGAAAGTTAAGCCTGAACTTCAGCAATTATCTCAACAAAATTGGTATGACGCGAGCGTTGATGAAGGGCGGCTTGATGGCTATTTAAAGTCTATATCTCAAGATGCGTTGGATTATCTGCTAGGGCCGACAAAGAAACAGGTAGGAATTGTTGAAAATATCCATAAATCAGGCAAAGGCTTTCATGTATTTGTTAATAAGTCGACGTCCTTATCTGTTCGCATGGGGCTTCATAAGAGCAAGCAAAAACCGCAAGTAGGTGATTACATTGAACTCGTTGTCTCAGATGACAATGGGGAGTTAGCTGTTATCAGTTCTAGCTCTTGTGCAAAGGCTGAGGTTGCTGATGTGGCGTTTTTAGAGGGAACTTTAAGAGTTGCCCCCAAAGGCTTTGGTTTTGTTGAAGATACCTTTGTACCGCCATTTGTCATAGGTGATATTAGTAATGAGTCTAAGGTGTTAGTACAACAAGTAATGTCTTGGGATAAAACAAAATCTCGTTATAGCTGGAAAGCGATTAAGCTTACGCTGGTTAACGAAACCGCGGTGCCATTGGATTATGATGATGTGCCTTTTTAGCAAGGATGTAGCTTGATGATTACTGAAGACCAATTAGAACAAGAATGTATTAGATGGTTCACCGAGCAAGGTTATCTCTATAAAAATGGTTATGACATCGCGCCTGATGGCGGTTCTCCAGAACGTGACGATTACCATCAAGTTGTTTTAAAGCAACGGTTATTAAATCAGTTAGCAATCATCAACCCTGAGCTGCCGATAGAGGCACTGAATGATGTGGTTAACACTGTATCTTCCCCCGACACGCCAATTCTTATTAAAAACAACCGCGCCTTCCATAAGTTTGTGATTGAAGGGGTTCCTGTCGAATACACGGGTGTTGAAGACGGCGAATCGAAGACAAAGCATACTCACGCTCAGTTAATGGATTTTACGACGCCTAATAATAATGAATTTCTTATCGTAAATCAGTTTACGATTACAGGTACAAAGGGCAATCGTCGACCTGATGTCGTGGTGTTTATTAACGGCCTACCAATCTCTGTTATTGAGTTAAAAAATCCAGCCGATGAACATGCCGATATTTGGAATGCTTTTAATCAACTTCAAACTTACAAAGATGAAATTTCAGATCTGTTTGTTTTCAATGAAGCTTTGATTGTCAGCGATGGCTGGACGGCGCGTGTTGGGTCTTTAACTGCTAATAAAGAGCGATTCTTACCGTGGAAAACTGTCGCTACAGAAGATGACAGACCGCTATTAGACTTTCAATTAGAAACCATGATTCGTGGTTTTTTCAAACAAGATTTATTGCTTGATTACATTCGCTACTTTGTTTTGTTTGAAACTGACAACGATAACATTATCAAGAAGATTGCAGGTTATCATCAGTTCCATGCGGTGAGAGCAGCTGTTGAGGCGACTGTGAAAGCAAAACAGTTCGATAATGAGCTGCCAATGGTGGCAGATAATATCGCTAAGTACCAAGTTCAGACGACAAAGGGGCTTGATAAAATTAAGGCCGGTTCTGGTAAGGCTGGAGTTGTCTGGCATACGCAAGGTAGTGGTAAAAGCATCTCTATGGTTTGCTATGCGAGTAAATTGTTACAGCAAGCCTCAATGAATAATCCGACGATTGTTGTGGTGACTGATCGAAATGATCTAGATGGTCAGCTTTACAATACTTTCGGGATGGCGCAAGAAACCTTAAAGCAAATCCCTCAGCAAGCGGACGACCGTGATTCTCTTAGAGAGCTGCTTTTGAATCGCCAATCTGGGGGTATTATCTTCACAACGATTCAAAAGTTTGCCTTATTGGATGAAGAGATAGAGCACCCTAGACTATCTGAACGAAGTAATATCGTAGTGGTGTCGGATGAGGCGCATCGTAGCCAGTACGGCAATAAGTCAAAGATGGTTGAGGTTAAAGATAAGAACGGCACAGTGACCGGTCATAAGTACGTTTATGGTTATTCCAAATACATGCGTGATGCGCTACCTAACGCTTCGTTTATCGGTTTTACAGGCACGCCTATCGCGATGGATGACAAAGACACACGTGGTGTTTTTGGTGAGTATGTCTCTATCTATGACATTCAAGATGCAGTAGATGATGGTGCTACTGTTCCAATTTATTACGAATCACGTCTCGCTAAACTTGACATTAATCAAGATGAAATTGAGCACTTAAACGAACAGGTTGAAGATGAGATTGGTGAAGATGAAGAAACTGAAACTCGTGAAAAGGTGAAGTCACAATGGGCGACGCTAGAAAAGCTAGTTGGTGCACAACCTCGTATTGACCAAGTCGCAAAAGATCTGGTCGTACACTTCACTACTCGAACATCGACATTTCCTGGCAAAGCCATGATTGTGTCGATGAGCCGTGAAATCTGTGTCGACCTCTATAACGCAATCGTAGCGATAAAGCCTGAGTGGCATCACCCAGATACGGATAAAGGAGCAATAAAGGTCGTGATGACAGGCTCTGCATCAGACAAAGAAAAGATGCAGCCTCACATCCACGATAAGAAAACCAAAAAGCTATTCGAGAAGCGCTACAAAGATACTGACGATGAGCTTCAACTCGTTATCGTTCGAGACATGTGGCTAACAGGATTCGATGCACCTTGTTGCCATACCATGTATATCGATAAACCAATGAAAGGGCATAACCTGATGCAGGCGATTGCTCGTGTAAACCGAGTATTTAAAGATAAGCCCGGTGGCTTAGTTGTCGATTATATTGGTATTGCTAATGAACTTAAAAATGCACTAAAAACCTATACCAATAGCCAAGGGAAAGGCCAGCCAACAATTGATACAGCGGAGGCGTTTGCAGTATTGATGGAGAAGGTTGATATCATCAGAGGGATGTTTGCAACGCCCGTTGATGGCAAAGTGTTTAACTACCGCCCAAACTTTGAAAGCGATGCTTTAAGGTTATTACCCGGAGCAGTGAACCATTTATCTGGACTGTCTCAAACCGACGGTAGCGGAAAAGAAGTCAGAGATGGGAAAAGACGATTTTTAGATGTAATGGCGGCACTCACTAAGGCATATTCGTTGTGTAACACCATGGATGAAACTCAGGGTTATAAGAACGAAATTGCGTTTTACTCTGCGATTAAAACGGCTTTTATCAAGCACTCTACAGTAGATAAAAAGCGCACTGATGAAGAACGAAATACAGCTTTAAAGCAAATTTTAAATAATGCGGTAGTTGCTGATGGAGTTGATGATATCTTCTCCATGGTGGGTTTAGATAAACCCAATATTGGCTTACTTTCACCAGAGTTCTTAGAAGATGTAAAGAATATGAAGGAGAAGAACCTAGCTGTAGAGTTGCTAGAAAAGCTGCTTCGTGATGAAGTCAAAGCTCGCATGAAAAACGATAAAGTTCAGGAGAAAAAATACTCCGAACGTATTATGTCGACACTTCAAAAGTATCATAATCGTAGCATTGAAACGGCCCAAGTTATTGAAGAACTGATTAAATGGGCAAAGGAGATGCAAGAAGATGCGGAGATGCTTGATAAGTTGAACCTTTCCGTTGATGAGATTGCGTTTTATCGTGCATTGATAGAAAACGAAGAGTCAGTTCGAAAACTTGGAGATGACACTCTTCGCAGCCTTGCAATTGAACTTACCCAACAATTACGTAAATCAGCAACTGTTGATTGGCAAAAGCGTGATAGTGTAAGGGCTAGAATGCGTAATCTTGTGCGGCGGTTACTAAGACGTTGGAAGTACCCACCGGATGCTGCTGAAGAGGCAATTAAACTTGTACTTGAGCAGGCTGAAGTACTGGCCGATGGATGGTATGCTGCTTAAGTAGAATAAAGGCAAGGTATCAGAACCTTGCCTTTTGCGTATTTATTCAGATTGATTTTCACATGTGTTGTGGTTTTGGTTGAGTCAGAATACATTCAGTAATGTATTGAGGGTTATTTAGGTCTTCGAGTCTAAATGATTTCTGTCCAGAAACATGTCAGGGGTCTAAATCATTTATGCCCCATCATAATGAGTTACGGCCTCTGAGTTTTATCAAGTAAAAGTACCCATTTACCCTACCTTTTTTATATGATGTTCATAAGTGGGTCAACTGTTCTTCATTGGAGAATTAATGAAAAAAGCATATGTAAATTGTTACCCGACACAGAGGATAAACAAGCTCAAGCATTAGCGGAGATATGGGGAGAGGTTGTCGATCTTGTATTTCATGAGATGGATAGGATTTCCAAACCGAAAATGACAGAACTCCACTTCAATTTGCGAGAATAAATGATTCTGACTTTATGGGAGGGTTACAAAGTCAATGACGTAGCAAAATTAAACTTTATAAACCATTTTTGCGTACCCGATTTACTAAGCAACAAAAAATTGTAAAAAATTACCCTTTATAGTCATTGTAGGCCACCATTAATCAACAGCTAGATTAGCTATGCCATGTCAACGACTAAATCTGGAACAAACGTAACTACAATTACCAGTATTTAACAATCACTTAAAACAAAAAAAACACTAAAAACCAATCTAATAATCCTAAATGATGATTAAGTGCAGTTAAACCGTTCAAAATACGCATTTGTGGGTTCGTTTCCCCTAGGTTAAAACATCAAACTTAGATTTGATTAACGTACTTATTTGGAACGATAAAATTAACCTTGCTGAAATATAAAATTAGGTAAATATCGACTTTAAATTTACAAATTTGTCAAAATAAGTACAGCTAAATTTGCGCGCCCCCCCTTAGTGAGAACTGATTTACTTATATAGTATTTGATAAGTACACTTTTCGCTAAAAAAACAAAAATCACGCATAAGGTATTGAAAAAATACAAATATAAATATAAATTACACCTTGACTTCCACCTGCAACAAAAGCAATCTAATTTCATTATTTCAAAAGTAATGAGGTTGCGATGATTAGCTTTTTATCCCCAAAAAATAAAAATAGAATCTCCGAAATTAAAATTCACTCTGCTGCAACGTCAGCTTTTGAATTTATAAAAAAACAACAACCTTTATTCTCCAGCGGTATTAGAAAAAACTTATTCAATATAAAATCATTGAGAGGTGATGCAATTTTCAGAGGGATAATAATTGAAACAGAACTACATATTTTCTCAGGTTTTGAATCAACTATTTTTAATTTGGATAGCCTAGAACTTAAAGATGCTACGATTCTTATTCATAAAAACATTACTAATGATGAAGTTGAAATATTAGCCTGGAAAGCTGTGCTATCTAACTCCCTACTGAACTCCATATCAAGCGAGAACTTGGATCTAATACATACGAATATTAATGAGAAAATTCCGAAATCAATATCTAAAAGATTGTATTTCAAGCCTCACTTAAGCGTGACTTTGTTAGCGCAAATGGCAGGAAAAACAAAAAATACCATTGCCAAGCAAAAGGCTCGTCACAATGCTTCTCAAGCAGAAAATCATATTTCTATTTTTGAACAATTGATTAATGAGGATAGTAATAATGAACTCTCACCTTTCAAAATTTGATACCGAAACAATTAAGCATGCTGTAAATAATGCATTTCCTGAAGAGTTAATTGATTATCACGCTACCATCGCTCATGAAATAATTAACCTGACAAGGGTCTTAAGTCATCAATATCAGAGAGAATTCCCAGCATTGGCGGTGATAAAATCATTAGCTGAAATTAAAATAACTAACCCATCTACGTCTACTGAAAAACATAAACAAAACCTCAGGTTTTTATATCGCGAATTGACCAGTAAAAGACAACTAGAACAATATTATTTTACAGCTTTTATATTCAGTGTCATGCTCTCCCCTTCACAAGACCACAAGCAGTTTGAACAATACAAGGCACTCACACTTTTCGTCTGCCTAAAGTTATACATGATGGGACTTCATGAGTCTGCAATAAAAAGTGTTTGCAATGAGGTGCGCCAGTGGTCTTTAGGTAATAGAGATGCGCTTTCTAATTTACTTCCTGACATTGTGAGTAAACAATTCCCAGATTTAATCAATGAGCTAGAAAGACTCAGGGCAAAAGAAAATAAAGCAGCCTCCAAACAAACCAAAGAGCAAGCTTCAAAATTTTTTGTGTCATACAGAGACAGTAATATCGATAAACAAGGCTTTACCCGCAAAAGAAGGCCTCATTATGGCCAAGATAAAACTGACTTAATTTTTACAGATCTCGCACCGAATATTACAGAGCTTAAAGAAATAAAAATAGGAGATAATTGGGAGAAGGAAGAATCCAACTCAATCCAGACACAAAAAGCATACTTGTACTCGAGCAATACTCCTTCTAAAAATGGTTATGTCGTTAAAAAGCTTACTGCTCAAATAGCACATAACCAGATATTAAAAAACCATATGAGTTTGCCATGCAATATAGGTCAAGCAAGCGAATTTGAGATTTCATGCTTAATCAAAGCACTTTTTAATTCAAATACTATTAGCTCCGAGTGTCGTTCATCGGCACTGACATCCTTAATTCTGGGATGCAAGATAGAATTACTAAGCAAAATTGACTTTATACCTGAAAAAAATAGTATAAAGCGAAAACATGTACTCCCAACTCAAGCACTTCGTAAAACGATCAGTAACTTTGCCACCCCAGTACAATCAGAATATTACCTCCCTTTACCGACGCAAATACAGGTTAACGATTTAGTAAGTTATTCTCCGACAATCGATGATGAATTTAAAATTCTAATCTCTAATGTTAATAAAACACATGGCACTCATTTAACAAAAAATAAAATAGACAACACGCTAACTCACTATTTTAAGCAGAGTGGCATTGATCCAACACTAAGCGCTTTAGTTAAAGGAGACAGCCCGAATAATTACCCAGAGTTATCATATACTCAAATTCCAATGAACAAGCTTATCCAATCTTACCAACGATATATAACGTATCTCGAAAAACACGGCAAAATCAGTTTTGAATACCATAAAGACTACTGTCAAGAATTAGGAATACTCGGAAGCGGGCTTCCTATTTTAGACATTGCATTGACTAAATTAATTAAAATCCTACAAACTGAAATCGACAAATTTGATAATAAATTTACCAGCGAACGCCACAACCTCATAACTTATTACACCCAAATTACTCTTGCATTATCATCTGGATATCGCCCTGTCAGTGGCTGGTTAGGTTTAATATCGGATTTAGATTTAAAAACGGGACAATTCTGGATTTCTGATAAAGAAATTCAACAAAATACGATTGGAAGGGTTGTCATATTACCTGATATTACAATTAAAATTCTGAAACAATATGTCGATTATTTAATGGGACTAACTTGGTCATTAAATCATAATCAGCGCAAAATCAGCCAGCGTTTTACTTCTGCAGCTAATGGTAAAGCCCATTTGTTTTTTTATATCAATAATGAAGAAGTAGAAGAGGTTACCCCTAAGGCAATGGCCAAGCATTTTGATTCCGTGCTTCCTTTTCCAGTCAATTGGCACAGGCATTACATTAGAACTCTTTTGGCCCAAAATGATATTCCCCCAGAAATAATAGCGGCTTGGATGGGACATGCAGAACTCAATGAGC
This sequence comes from Shewanella sp. MMG014, assembly GCF_018100775.1. NCBI lineage: Bacteria > Pseudomonadati > Pseudomonadota > Gammaproteobacteria > Alteromonadales > Shewanellaceae > Shewanella > Shewanella sp. MMG014. Next base: position 10,291 of record NZ_JAGJDZ010000017.1, on the reverse strand, counting down.
CAGCGTTTACTCGATTTAGTTCTTACAGTTTTAAGGATTTGCATATTGTGAGTGAATGTATAAATCACACCCTAATCAAAATCGGTTTTACTGAGGTAAAATATGTCTAAAGCGATTGGTGTCCAAGAAAGGGAACGAAAACGTAAAAAACATCATTTCAGAGTTAAAGAAATAGCAAAACAATTACAGAAAAAACATTTTGTGTCAGATAGCGCATTTCAATCCCAATGCATCTTCGATAGCCATTGGTCTGAGCTTATTAAGGAATTGAGGAATCAATACTCTAAAATAACAGATTTTAAAAGAGGGTTTAATTCATGTGTCTTAAACCTATCCGAGCGTGCAGATATCATCAACCCAAAAATTGAAATCCCTACCTTTTTCATCCAACAAAAAGCAGAAACATCGATAAGAAACCAAAACGTCATGAAGCGGTGTTGGGCATTTAACGCACTATACATTGAATGGATGCATGAATTAAAGTGCTGTGGGCACAGTAATGATATCGAAGTGGCTTTTCGCTCCGCGCTGCTATCATTCATATGTCACTCAGGGATTAGCAATATACACTTGGTACTTGCCTTTGCTAACGCCATTATCACCCCATTAAAAATTCAAAGCTTCAAAAACAAGCCCTTTATCAAGCTAATCGTTGATGAAAAAATTAGCGGTTACCACTCAAACATCAGACACAAAGAACACACAAGTACTCAGTTTAAATGCTATTTGTCGCCATTTACGCTTGTTTGTATTAAACATTTCAAGCAACTTTCAGAGATGATAGAGCATAACCCCTGGAGCCCCCCGAACACTCGAAAAACGATTTACAATTTCTTGATAAAGCCGGCAACAAATAAAAAATTTTTAGCTACCAACTTAGCAAACCTAATTAACTCCTCAATGACCGTTATTGAGTCTCACAATAATGTGAGAATAAGCCAAGCTTTACTCGAGTTCGCTCTTGGAAATACTAAAGCTTATTCTTTGCCTGATGATAACCTTGCTAGATTGGAGTCCCCCATTGTCAACGAAGTTAAAGGAGCTCAGCTATATTCTATAACGACGAAAAAAGACTCAGCTTCTATACGCCATTCAACTCTCCTTCCTTCTACAGGATTTTTTAAGCAGCTAGTTGAAGCGCTCAAACCAACGGGTTCAACAAAATTAACTTCTCGCTCACTGATAATCAAACTTAAAGAATTAGAAAAAAACCTATACCTTTCAACGTCCCAAACTGCTTTGCTAAATTGGTATATTTTCAAACTTTCAACCTGTAAACCTTCAACGATAAGAACCTATCATTCGACAATATCAAGAAAATGGCTGCACCTGACAGATACACATGCGCTAGAAACTTTTGACGAACAAGATTTTCAAGATTTATATCGCGAGCTTATTGAACAGACCGCATCTCCAAACAGAAAAAGTAGCCTTGCTGCTAGATTAAGTGACTTTCACGCTTTTGCTACAGCAAAATTTAAATTTCCACTATTAATCGAGCCCATCTATTCAGGTTACGCCTCAAAAGCGCATACAAATGCAGGGTTCATTGATGAGACACTGTTTGCTGCTTTACTAACAACAATAGTAAATTTAGAGGATATTAATGATGAGGAGAAACTGGTACTACAATCTATAGTTATAATTTCGTTTCGTTGCGGGCTTAGGTTAAGTGAAGTTATTAAGCTTAGAGTAGGTGATTTGGAGCCTTCAGATATAGGCTGGATGTCAATTAGAAATAATCGGTTTGGCAACAATAAAAGCTCTGCAGCTTTAAGACGTGTCCCACTTTTTGAACTACTTCTGGAAAGTGAAAAAACGATTATCAACGATACTATTCCCAAAACCAATGAAAATAACGAAAGTATCAATAAATCTAGACCGCTGTTTACAATAGGGCTAAACCGAAATGAACCAGTTAATAAGCAGTTAATATCTCATTTTGTTAAAGTCACACTTCGTGAACTGTCGGGGTTAAATCATTTTGTTTTCCATCACTTAAGACATACTGCAATATCTCGATTACAGTTAATGGTTGAACTATGCGATGCAGGCGAATTAATCCCTGAAGCGGTTCCGTATTCTGGTGTCATAGCACAGGAGATTATTGATCGAATATGTGGTCAAAATTCTCGAAATAAATACTATGCCATAGCGGCTTTTGTTGGCCATTCATCACCAGAAACATGTTTTACGAATTACTTTCATTTTTGCGATTTTATTATTGGTCGTAACATGTTGAAAATGAACTTAGATTTAAATCGAGATCAAATTTGTTCATTACATTTGGCTTCTAGACGAAAAGCTACGGAAATTATTAAAAATGGTTCAGTCCAAGGTGTTACAGCAGAAGAGCTATTACCTAACCTGCTAAAAAAATTGAAAATCACACCTGTAAAGTCTCTACTACCCGCCAAGAAACTGAAAAGCAAACTGACGAATTACCAATCCAATGAAAAAGCAACGTCTATATCATTAGATACTTGTTACGCAGCCCTAAGGCAGATAGAAAAAGGTTGTTCGCCTACAGAAATTGCATACAAGTTTGCTATCCCTCTAGAGAAAATTGAGAAGTTTAATAAAAATGCAAAGTACTTAATGAACAAAAAAACCACTTATGGACATCCTCGGTTAAGGACTTCACACGCAATAAATAAGCTGTTGCCTGTAAAGCCAAGAAACCAACAAGAATTAAAATGGCTATCTAAAGTTGTCATTAACGTACGTAAGGTTTACTCGAGTGATAAGGAAAATATAACTTGGGCAATTAGCTACGCACTTAATAATAAATGCAATAGTAAGCCAGGTATTCTATTCAGTAACCCTGACGATTTAACACGGTTCATTAGAACTTTAGAATTTACTATCCCTAAAGAACAATGGCGAATTCAAACACTATCTATTCCCCAAGGGAGCTCTGGTATTAGTTGGAAGCAAACTTTCAAAGGAATTCAAACGATAAAGTTAAAACCGTCCTCAAAGACTGGTCGGAGTGGCAAAGGAGCTGTATGGTTAGAACTCAGACATTCACAAGAAAAAGAAATAACAAAAACACATTCAAAGAGTAAATACTCTTCGACTTCAATTCTCTACTTGTTCCATATGATGGCAATCATGATGATGAATGATAATTAGTGAACATTATCTATTTTAGCCCTAGTGAACTCGCAATGACAATTCGTCGAGGACATTATAAGAAACTCCAAATTTAATTAAAAATAAGGAATTGATATAAATGCCACTTACCACTTTATCTTCATATAGGCTCACCCAAAAAGCAAGATTTCTGCAGGACATAGTCTTGCCTCAACAGGCTTCACAGTCTCTGAAAACAAGTGGGGTATTCACAGTGTTATCAGGAAAAATACAAGCCCAAGGAGTAGTTCAATTGTACTTAGTCGCTAAAGACTGGAAAGAACAAAAGTCTAACCAAATAGAGGTTTTAGCACACCTTCACTACTTTCAAGTAAATAACAAAATAATGATTAAAACATTTCAGCCTGAAAAGTTTAATTTACAGCTTTCAGAAACAGACTTTAAAGCGGAGTTCTTTAAGCAAATATCAACATCGCAGCTGATGCTAAGCTAAAGGGTGCTTTAGTAGAGCAATAACAACTGAGGGTCAAGGGCCTTTCATTCAAAAATGTTTTCCCCCCCAAAATGTTTCTCTTTATCACACTTAATGATTAGCTCACAGCCTCCGGCTAAGCAACACTCTTAAATTTCCCTTGATGTAATGATCATACTGACAGTAAGCAGTAGCCACTAGCTTTCCATTATGATTTGTATATTCCTGCTCCAGACAAACATAACTATTGATAGGTCTAGGGTACGATCAATACAAGCTACATTAAACTGACAGCGCGACCTTTCTGAGCCTGATGATTTTATATATCTGGCCTATATGCTTTCAAATTTTTCAATTGGCTTTACCACTTCATACTGAGTGAAATTAAATGTTCCATAACAATTTTCAGTCCATCCATCTTTTGATTAATCGCAAAATCTAAAGGCGTCAAGCCATTGAATGGTGCATTTAGGTTTTTCATTGTCATAAAACCATATATGTTGTCATTATTTGAAAAAATTGTTTGTAACTCTGCATGTATATTAAGAATATAGCTTACCCTAAATAGTTGCTCCTCGGTCAAGTGAACATCTGACATTAAATCAATAGTTACTAGCTTTAAGTTTAGTAACCGTTCTTTCTGGATAGAATTACATTGCCACTTATCTAAAATAAACAGTACAGTCTTTAGTCCAGCCCAATGCACTTCAGGATCCTGTAAATAATCATCATTTTTCATAGAATTATCACCGTATTAACCTGACAACCATTTGAACACAAATTTGTTTGAATTATTTTAACGCCCCATAAAATATGTCTTATGATTAGTGCCTTAATTAACTTCCATGAGCAAAATACACCTGTCGATAATGAAGGTGCATTTTGCTTATAACAGTTAACTCAAGTGAATCATCAACACTATTTATAGTTGATAACCTTTGGACTCTAACTGCCTTTGCAGTCGGTTCTCCCACCACAATAAATCATTACCTCGCTCTTGATAGTACAACTTATTAATCCATTCAACCAATGCTGACAAATTATTAGAAGAACTTGGCAAATCTAAAATACAACTTAGTTCTCTTCCCGTAGGTTGACAATAAAAGCGCTTGCATAAGTAATTCGCTAAGTTAAGTCGAGTATTATTATTCATAATTTTCCCTCTATATTTTTATTTAAAAATGCTTCAAATGCACTGCCATCGCGGCGGGTTAAATTTGGCACATAACGCGAATACACGGTGAAAAGCATATTTGTATTTGCATGCCCCATTTGTTTTGCGATCCACTCTGGTGACTCACCTGATGCTAGCCATAGCGTTGCCGCTGTATGTCTTGACTGGTAAGGGTTTCTCCTTGGTATTTTTGCAATATCTAAGGTGGGATACCAAACCCGATAAGACATATTCTTATTGTTCATGGGTTTACCACCAGCAGTTTGAAACACAAACCCATGACCTTCTGATTGCTGGTAATGTTTGGTTAATGAATCAAAAACCAATTCATTCATATCGATTTCACGTAATGAGGTTTTAGTCTTCACTGGACCAAGCTTATTTCTAACCCAAGACTCACGAACTAAAATTTGCCTGCGCTCAAAATCTACATTTTCCCATTGCAAGCCATCAATCTCTCCGGTGCGCATTCCAGTGAAAAACCTCGTGAGAAAATAACAACGAAAGTCAGGCCTAACAAAGTCTAAAAACTTAAATACTTCATCTAATGTAAAAGGATGAACAGGCTTACGATTAACGGGCAAAGGCTTGATTGACTTCCAAGGGCTAGTAAAGTCATAACGCTCGGCTGCATCATTTAATATCACTCGAAGAGGCGACAGGATTTGATTAATGCGCGAAGCCGATAGCTCTTTACTGAATACACTTCCCTCAACTAAATCAGCACGAAACTTTAAGATTTCAGATTTAGTTATCGAGTTAATGGCACTTTCACCAAAGCGAGGCAGTACATACAGCGTCAGAATATCTTCGATAGTTCGAAGTTGAGATGGACGCCACTCAGCTTTACGCTCAAGCAGCCATTGTTCGACAAACACTCGAACTAAATCGCACTTAGTCTCACTGGTTTCACTACCCTCTGCAGCGGATTTATAGACATCAAATTTCAGCAAATTTTTACTATTAGGAAAGTGACGAGCGTACTCAAACTGATTTAACTGGATTTCAGCTTCTATTCGCTTAAGTACTGCTGTCGCTCTTTTACGATTTGCTGCAGTATCCTCTAATGTTGTCATTTCACGACAACGGACACTCTTGAATCGAAAGTCGAGATACAACTTGTTATTACGCGTATTAACACTGCCCATAGCTCACCTCGTTATTTAGTTGGTAAAACACCTGAGTAACCAAACAACATGAGTTCTTCAACACTCTCCCAAATGAACAGGATTTTACGTCCTCCAAATGGTCTGATGTAATGAATACCCTCGAGCAAAATGGCATCCTTTAACTGATCACGAATCGTTCTCGCATCATATTTAATGCGTACGGATAACTCTTCTGCTGTTAAATAAGTATTAGACATAATATACTCTCCGATAGGTCATTTGATTTCACAGAAAGCTTTTTTGCTCTCCTGTAGAACAAATTTATGCTCATTTATTATCTTTTGCAAGCTTTTTTTATCTGCAGGAGAACATTTTTTATGATTGGAGCTCATTTTGAAGTGTAACCTTTCCAGAATACTCGGTGAGAAGAGACTTAAGGTTTCTGATGTAGCAAGGGATACAGATATCAATAGAGGCACTATTACCCGCCTTTATAATGAAACTGCTACTCGTGTGGAATTAGATGTTTTAGAGACGCTATGCAAGTATCTAGATGTGGAAATTGGTGAGTTGTTGGAAATTCAATGAGAGAGTTTTAATTGGAAAACATTTATGCTTTATAAAAATGAATTTGATACTAACTTTGACTTAGGTTTCAACTTAGGCGATTACCCTTTTCTTAAAGATAAAAGCTGACATAACGATGTAAGCCCAAGCTTTTACTTCAATGTCGACTCACAATACTACGTCCTCTGGGTTGATTATCCAGACCCAGCACAGCGTGAAGAGTCAAACGCCCGATACTTAATACAAGAAGCAACTAATGAAGGAGATAAAGTGAATCCTGAAATTTATAGCTCAAGTGGTGATATTATTTTTGAAAATGAGAACACTGCAACTATAATTAACTTTATCAGTAGCTTATTGAACAATATTAATAGCCAACACTTAAATTAGGTGATTCGTAAAATATCGTCAGTTAATTTAGTTAACTTTGCACCTCTTACAAAAACATCCAATAATTCAACAGGATCTTGATAATGACAATGTATAGTAGGATACAATTCGCTCATACAATCGCTTTCTGATTTTACGATTCTACCTCTCTCTGCAACATGAACAGCCTTGAGTTTCATACAATTTCCTGGAAAAATAAAATGGTTAGATACTGAAGTATTTACACCCTCTAGAAGAGAAACAGCTTTCTGATAATAAAATTGCTTAACTAGATCTGACCACCCAGGAGCAGTTGTAATGGTCTAATCATACAAGACACTTTGTTGGAGGTATCATAGCCAAAACCAACGAGGTAATAATGAAGAAATTTACAGCCGAATTTAAATTAGAATGTGTCGAGTTAATAACCATTCAAGGGTACCCAGTTAAACAAGCTGCTGATGCGATGAATGTTGGATATTCAACATTACAAAAATGGTTGCGTCAATACAGAGAAGAGCAAGTTGGTATCATGCCTAAAACATCGACTATCACCGCGGAGTAAAAACGAACTCAAGAGCTAGAAAAACAAGTTAACCAGCTAGAAAGTGACAATAACCTGTTTTAAAAGCGTCAGCCTGCTTCGCTATAGAAATGAACAAAGGCAGCAAGTCGCGTTAAAATTGAAGAAGGCAGGATTTAATGTTCAACACATAGGCCGTTGTTTTAAATTAGCACGCAGTTCGTTTTATTTGAATGTAAAACCTAAAGCAATAAAGTCAGATGATATTCGCTTAGAAGCTGCAGTTAAACATATCCATAATGAAATGGATGGGACTTATGGAAGCCGTAGAATGATGATTGAGCTTAATCATCAAGGTTACCGTGTGGGACGCTATAAAGTCAGGCGCTTAATGAGAAGGTTTAAGTTAATTGCTAAACGTCCACGATTACATCGTTACCCTTGGCCAGGTAAAGCATCAGTTATTGCACCGAATCATCTGAACAGACAGTTTAACCCTGGGCAACTAAATACGCATTGGTCAGGTGACATTACGTATATACGTACAGGCCAAGGTTGGCTGTATTTAGCCATTATCGTTGATTTATGCTCACGAAAAATAATCAGTTGGGCATTCTCAGATAAACCCAATACAGAGTTAACCACACGCGCTATACGATTGGCTGTGAATAAGCGAGAACCATTAACTGGGGTTATATTCCATTCAGATCAAGGCGCTCAATATACCAGTGAAGCATTTCAATATTGCTTACGTGAATTAGGAATTCAAGCAAGCATGAGTCGTGCTGGAAATTGTTTAGATAATGCAGTCACTGAGCGTGTATTTAGAAGTTTAAAATCTGAACGAGTCAATTACAGAAGATATCAAACAAGACAACAAGCAAAAGCAGATATTATTGATTACATCGAGCCGTTTTATAATCAAAAAAGACGACATCACAAACTGGGAAACATCTCTCCTGTAGAATATGAGATGAAATTAATGAAAAGTGCCTAACAAAGTGTCCAAGATTAGTTGACCATTACAATCAATAAGGCGCTTGAATTGACGAACCCAATATAGAGCAACTAAACCCGCTGAAAGTGCGATTTTACCATCACTACGATCTAACACAGCCCCAGGGTGAGCATCGGCAATACGAAGTAACGTTCTCAATAGAGCAAGCTTATAAGTCGCCGATTTACAGTCATTAACAATAATTCGACGAACAGTGTTAAGGTTACCTGCCCCATCATCAGGCAAATTCAATACAACAGTCTGCCAAGACACATCTGCCCGTTGAAGATTATCTTCACTACCCGATACTAATTGAAGGTGCAACGCGTGATCTTTTGAAAATTTTTCTAGCTCTTCAACCGAGACAGAAAAGCCTTGCCGGCCATCAGTAAACTCACCATGACGCAAGCTAATGACTAATTTACCATTTGGGGATAATAGATTTGAAAGTTTGCGAAATGCTCTTTCACGTAATGAAGGAGCTAAATGCATCCACACTGCACTTACAAGTATTAAGTCAAAACGCATTCCTAAGCTTTGCACGTTTTTAAGAACTGGAAGTGAATCATTAAGCCAAGTGACTTCTGGGCCTGTACTTTGTCGCCCTATTTGACGCAATGCATCATTTGGCTCTACAGCGATGACCTCACAACCTTGCTCACTCATCCACTTAGCATCACGCCCAGAACCAGCACTAATATCTAAAACATTCGGTCCTAATTCTGGCCAATATAACTTCCACGATTGGTGTACAGACTTAAAATCAAGACCATTATATTGTTCAGCTAGCTCTATAGCATTCTGACTATAAAAAAGAGAGGTGGAGTTCATAAAAATGCGCCATATGTCCTTATTAACCCATGATATACGGCTAGATCACATATGGCGATAGCTTAGTAAAGAACCGTGATTTATTTTTGATTAAAGTCTAAGTGCTTAATAAGCTATTAATAATGTAAGGTTAGATCGACGGAGATTTTCTAAAAATAAAACTGACAAAAGCGGTGTAGACTTCCCAGCTTAATAATAAGAAGGTTCTTATTTATTGATGTAAAGAGTCTTCCCAAGCTAACTATCTAGTTTCGATTATCGTTATTAGTTATGGAAATTTTTACACTAGGTGTTAGTACTAAACTATCAATAGAAAAATTGGCTGCCTCTAAAAAGCTATGGTCACCACTTGGTCACCGTTTGGCCACCGTTTGGTCACCAAACAGAAAATACTGAAAATTATGAGTATGAGTTTAAGAGTGATTTAAAGATAGGGAAATAAATAAAAGTCTGAAAAGACAAAGGCCTAGCATTTCTGCTAGGCCTTCTAAATTTGGCAGGGGTAGCAAGACTCGAACTCGCAACCATCGGTTTTGGAGACCGCTGTTCTACCAATTGGAACTATACCCCTGTTGACGAGATGCATTATGCTAAAACCACCGACAAAGGTAAAGCATTATTTGCTTCAAACACTACTGACTGTGGGTTTTTCAGCCAAATTAGTAAAATTGAATACGCTTTGGCTTTGCCTTATACAAATCTCTTTCTGATATACGTTAATACATCATAAGCAGATCAATCTATAGTGCATAAAAAGATGAGATTAGTTGTGCTGTTTGTATTTAACGATTTAATGAGCTGTGGCTTACTGGCTAATGCTTAAATGAGTAAAACTAAGTAGAACGAACATATATTGCAAGAGTTGGCCTCGATATCCAGGAGTTCACTCTGGTTGCTCTGGCTACTCTGAGGTTAATAGGTTAAGGCCCAATTACTTATGGATACACTTAGTTGATAGGGAATAAGTTGATAGGGTATAACTCAATAATCACTGGTTCACTTCTGAGTGATACCTAGCATTTACTGAAAGCCTTGATATAAACATTCAGTATCTTATTAAGCGTGTTTAGTTGAGTTAGCATCCCTAAATATTGACTGCAAAAGTATCTTTTATAATGTGGATTTTTGGTAGATAACAGAAATCATTAATAAC
>NZ_JAGJDZ010000016.1:0-70988 GCF_018100775.1 Shewanella sp. MMG014 | reverse complement strand
GCTTACGACTGCTCATACTCTGAACGTTCTTCTTTCCAATCATCATCGTCTAAATTGAAAAGAACCTGTTTATTAAATAGTTGCATTGGCATCTGTGAAATTTGTATAACACTTTTACCACTTGCGATTTCTGAATCTATAAATCCATCTATAGCTTGATGAAATGCCCATGCAGAAACGCTAAGCCAATGCTCTTTTTCGTGATCGATTTTTTCCTCAACACTCCAATACAATTGATTTAATTGATCTGGATTGTTTTCGTCAATCACAAGCTCATTAGGCCAATACTTTTTTATATTTTCAAATAAAGTCGAACATTTCATATATATGTATTTAGTAAGCTAACGCCGCATTAAGGTGTGAGCGGCGCTTGGCTATACTTGAGCGAAGCGAAACTGCCAAGCGTTGCGAATCACTCTTAAATGCTTTGTTATATTTTTATTGCGACTTAGCCAAAGACATTACTCCCATTAATGAATGTGAAGCCTGTTTCAACTCATTTTTCTCTTCAATTTTGTCATTGATATACTTTCCACCAGTAGCCATTAACCCAACACCAGTGACAAAAGGAGCAAGCACGGGGAACATTGCAACAGTTAAGCTAGCGCTCCCTATAAAGGCGGTTTGTTTATGTTTAGCCTGATATTTTGCTTTAATTGTCTCGATCTCTTTATGATGTTTAGAGATTAACGACTCAATATATGAGCAAACTTCGCCAGAGACATATTCTAGATCATCAAGTTTAGTGGATGGCAATGTACCAACGAGCTCTCTCAGTTGCTTCCGAAAATCTACATTTTCGTTAGACTGTCTAATTGCAACCATTTGACTAAATTCGATATTTGATAAAAAGTCTAAACGGCTGTTATTTAAGGCATGAACTATCCCTGATGTCTGCCCATCAAATGCTGCCAATTTAGATATTTGGCTATTCTTCATCGAACAAACAAGTTTATAATAATGAGCTTGGCTATCAATACATAGCAATGGATTACTCTTAAGTTCATCTGAGTTCTCAAACAAGTGGAATTGTGGAGCAATTCGCTCACAGATAGCATTAACAATAATAGCTTGCTGTGGCATCCTTAAATGCTCATCACACCACTGTGAGCTCCTACTTTTAAGCATCTCTGTTCGATAATGCCCCATTGCTATAGGAACACGATCTCCAGGGTTACGACCAGGAGCAACAAAGAGTTGACTCTTTTCGATTTTGTCATAGAAGTCTTGTTCATATTTTTGAGAATATTCAAAAATATCTTCACCACTTTGTATACCAGAATCCACATAATGATTAAAAACATCGACAACCAACTGACTAATTTGTTCTTGGGTATGCGTATCGTGTTCTTCTAGCGATTTTTCCCAGCTAGGAAAAATAAAAAATGGTAATAAATCAAAGCTATTCTTATTGAGTTCTTTCATTTGAAGAACGTAAAAAATGGCTTTTACGATATTAATGTATATGAATTTTTCTTCACCTCTATCTCGCTCAAAGTATGGTAATACTGGATCAGGGATAAGAACCGTATCGGAAAATAATATTGACCTTTTGGTTGCATTGAGTTGAGTTTCGTAGAAACGAGAACTTCCCCCGAGAACCAATTTACAAGCATTTAATTCTTGAGCGAACTGAAATGCTGCTGAACCATGCTGAGAGTACAACGCTCGTAAGTTAGCCTCAAGATCTGCAAAGTAATTGTCACCACTAGCCATAGTGTGCACATTTTGCTTCATGTCTTGATGAACAGAGTCAAACGATCGGAAGGATGTTGCACATTTACCAACCAATTTTACGAAAAAATCATTCAATATATCGAGATACGTTGTTTGATATTTGTAAAGCTCTCTAGTATCCACATATCCTCCAAAAATATAACGCCTCAATAAGAGGAAATTTATAGCTGGTTAAAATGTTGAACTCAGTGAAAACAGCCAGCTGTAAATTTTCCTGCTTGATTGCCTTGTTATGTTTGCATACCACTTAACTCTTTGGCAACATGTAGTTTTATTTGCTCTATTTTACTTAAACCAACTAAGTAATGCTTTAGATCTATATTGCTTTCGATGCTACAGTTTTGCGTACTACATTTATCAATTTCGACTGTAATTACCGTAGAGCCGCTAATTAGAATTGAATAGAAATCGGTAGATTCTTCTGGAATCTCATTGAGAATATACGCATTTTCAACGGGAATATTTTGAGAACGAAGATATGATTTAAGACTAGAATTTGATTCAGGTGAAAAATGCTGAATATGTGAAACAGTTAAGCTTTCTCGAAACTCCGCTTCAGTTTTACTCCCAATCAATTTCACAACTCAAATCCTTAAGTAAACATAACGCCTTACTAATGGGCGTAAAATGCTTGGCTAAAATTAGCGACGAAGGAGCACAAGCCAAGCGTTTTGTGTCCTTTTGAGTAACTTGTTAGTTGCCGACTTAAATTATTGTCCATGGATTGTAACCCATGGATTCTATAGCTGGCGCAATTACATCAGCTAAGAACTCTTTCTCCTCTGTATCAAAATCATCCCAAGGCAATTGGTCCACAAGTTTTTGTACCTTTTCTAATTTGGATGATTTATCTAGTTCAGAGTTTTCGTTAACCACTTTCAGGTTTTTAAGAAAGCTACCAGTGACGCTTTCAAGTTGTTTAATCACAGCAACAGGTGATGGCATTAGCCCCCGCTTTTCCCAAAGTGGTAATGCGTAATTATCGTTTTTTATTAACTCTTCAATTTTCATGCTACTTCCTTGAGCAAAGCAATTATGACTTAGCACTATTATTAAGGCGAAACTCAGAAAATTCTTCATAGGCAACTAACGCCCTAATAATGGGCAAAAAATTGTTGGCTAAAATGTTGAGGAACGAAAACAGCCAACAGTTTTTTGTCCTTATTTATTAGCTTGTTATATAGCCTTATGCACCCAAACCAGGTGTAAAACTATATGAATAATTAAAAATATAGCTGGGCATAAAAACAAATAGAACTCAAACCAACTACTACCAAGTTTAAACATTTCACCGTCAAAGTTAACACCCGACCAATAAGTAAATGCCAGAGCTAACAAACCGAAGATGAGAAATGCCAACCGAGTTTTATGTTTAAGCTTTAAACCCCAACTTACAGAAGTTAGAGCAATGTAACCCAAAATCCCAAATACTGAAGTTACAATCCACTTAAGGCTAAAAATAATAGGCAAATCAAGAATATTACCAACTGCGCCAATTAAAGCGAAAAATGCGAGGAACACCAACAATGTTGATGGAACCCAAGCCAGAATAGTAGTTAATCCAATTAGCAGATTTCTCATAAACCTCTTTGGCTATATAACGCCTCGTTAAGAGGCAAAAAACTGTTGGCTAAAATAAGCGACGAAGGAGCAAAAGCCAACTGTTTTTTGTCCTTTTAAACGACTTGTTATACGAATTTACTTCTCACACAAGTATTTACTGTAATCCCAGCTTCCACCTGAATCAAGGCATTGGTCAGAATACATGAATTCATGTAACTCAGGTGCCAATAATAAAATAACAGCAATCGCTATAAGATAGCGTTTAACCTTTAATTGTAATTTTTTAATTAAAATAAAAGCTACTATCAATGCACTTATAGCCCAGATAAAGTGACGAATTCCACGCTCAGCCCAGCCTAAAGTATTTTTCTCAGGAAAACTAGAAACCCAAAAACTATAAATAGAGCTATTCAGGTAAAGCAACGCTACCAGAATAAGGAAAGTGATTGAGCTCCATTTTAAGATTTTAATTAGATTCATGCCTATTCGTATAACGCCCCAATAAGGGGCTGATATTGCATGGCTAAAATGTGTAGCGAAGCGAAACCGAGCCATGCGTTAGCAGTCCAGCTTGATTGGCTTGTTATATTGCGCTCTTAGCCAAGCCTTGGTTTATTTTATGTTGCATATAAATAACATGGAAAATTGATGTAATAAACGGGTTTAACCAGAGCTTGTCACCTTTTTTAGAGCCTGCTATTAAATTAATACGATGCCGCACCATAACGATCCAAGTTACATCGAAAACACTGGATATAGCGTGGATACCAATTGAGCTTTTTAGAATAGTAAGATCATGATAATTAGCTAAACCATAAATTATACTACCTAATGAAATAGTGAATAAAATAATGGTTGTTGTAATAAATAAGTTGGATATTTTAAGTTCGGTGTGTTGATTGATTTGGTTTGTAAAACGATAGAGCTTATAAATTAAATAAGAGCCTATAGTTAACACACATAAAACGAGAGTCTTAAGTACAGAGTCAGTTTCAAATATATCCGAAAATCCTTTTTTCATTTATTCTCCAGAGCTGAAAGTAGACTGAGTCTATTTAGCAATATAACAGCTTATTATATAGCTGCTCGATAATGTTCCTGTTCAAATTAAACTTAGTAGCAAGGATACTAAGCCAACCGACTGTTTATTATGAATAATAATATATAGTTCCTATTAATTTATTCTATATCAATAGGGCAAAATTGAGCGTCTTAATGTAGAGGTCTCTACAATCTTTTGCTAAGTATCATTATTTCAATAACTTAACAATATCTTAGAATTTTATCGAGCAAAGAACTATCATTTTTTGCTCACTTTACTCGCAATTTTTCAAAAAAGAATTATAACTGTATATACATACAGCTATAATTAAGCGATTCCTATGAAGAAGCCAACTTTTATTGAAGCTATCAGAGAACAAATTAGAGTTCGCCATTATAGTTTGCAAACCGAGAAATCTTATCTCTACTGGGCGCGCTATTTCATCCGATATACCCAAATCAAAAATGCACGCGAATTAGCGCCTTCTCATATTGAGTCCTTCCTGTACTATTTAAGTAACCAACGTGGGGTTAGTGCTAGTACACAAAAACAAGCATTGTGTGCACTTGTGTTCGTATTTAAGCATGTTCTTGAAGTTAATACTGATAACCTCAATTTTCCTTATGCGAAAGCCCCTAGCCGTATCCCTCAAGTATTAGATGCTCAACAAGCCAAGCTCATCATTAATCTAATGAATGGTCAGTACAAAATGATAGCAAGCATCCTATACGGGAGTGGACTTAGGCTTAATGAAGCACTCAGTTTAAGAGTGAAAGATATTGATTTCACTCACCGTACAATTTTTGTTTTTAGAGGCAAGGGGCAAAAGGATCGTGTCTGCTTGTTACCAGACTGCGCTGTTGATAGTCTTAAGGAGCAAATTGAAAAAGTTAAAGAAATACATCATAACGATATTAAAGCTGGTTTAGGCTTCACTTCATTGCCACCCTCATTGTTTAGAAAGTATCAGCAAAGCATTAAACAGTTTCACTGGCAGTATATATTCCCAGCTTCCCGCCTCTGTGTTCACCCTATTGATGGCTATATTTGCCGTCATCATATTCATCCGTCTGCATTTGGCCGTGCATTAAGAATTGCAACAATACAGGCACAAGTAGCTAAACGAGTCACAGCACATACTTTCAGGCATTCGTTCGCAACTCAATTACTGCAACACGGAACAGATATAAGAACCGTACAAGAGCAGCTTGGACATAAGGATCTTAAAACAACTCAGCTTTATACCCATGCGGCGGGTATCAACCAAACAGGTATAGTCAGCCCAATGGACAGATAAATGACTTAAAACCTGGAATAATGTCATAGTAAAATACGGCGGCATCTAGCTTCAGTGTTACTTTATCCCCGAATTAAAATGAGATGGGCTATTTTAATTGGCGTTGCTCTTTCAATCATATTTTAATTAATTTTTGCTAAGTCGATAGGTTATGAGCCAAAAGTTAACGAAATCAGACTTTTACTCACAATGTGGCATAAACGAGTTATATCCCCACATTGACGAGCTACAAACCTGTTAACTCTCTAATCAAACTCACTCAAATTCTAGAAAGCAAAAAGCCCGCTACAAAATAGCGGGCTTTTCTAAATATGGCGGAGAGATAGGGATTTGAACCCTACATTGATGCGCTACAAACCCTTTAAACTCTCTAATCAAACTCACTCAAATTCTAGAAAGCAAAAAGCCCGTCACTTTGCAGTAACGGGCTTTCTAAATATGGTTGAGAGATAAGGATTTAAACCCTACATTGATGCGCTACATACCCTTTAAACTCTCTAATCAAACTCACTCAAATTCTAGAAAGCAAAAAGCCCGCTACAAAATAGCGGGCTTCTCTAAATATGGCTAAGAGATAGGAATTTGAACCCTACATTGATTACGCTACAAACCCATTGCCAACATTTCAAAATACAGAGAGCAAAAAGCCCGTCACTTTGCAGTAACGGGCTTTTCTAAATATGGCGGAGAGATTAAGGATTTAAACCCTACTTTCATGCGCTACAAACCTGTTAACTCTATAAGCAAACTCACTCAAATTCTAGAAAGCAAAAAGCCCGCTACAAAATAGCGGGCTTCTCTAAATATGGCTAAGAGATAGGAATTTGAACCCTACATTGATTACGCTACAAACCCATTGCCAACATTTCAAAATACAGAGAGCAAAAAGCCCGTCACTTTGCAGTAACGGGCTTTTCTAAATATGGCGGAGAGATAGGGATTTAAACCCTACATTGATGCGCTACAAACCTTTTAACTCTCTAATCAAACTCACTCAAATTCTAGAAAGCAAAAAGCCCGCTACAAAATAGCGGGCTTTTCTAAATATGGCGGAGAGATAGGGATTTGAACCCTAGATGGGCTACAAACCCATGCCGGTTTTCAAGACCGGTGCATTCGACCACTCTGCCATCTCTCCGAACGAGCGAGATAATAGCTATCTCCCTCACGTGTGTAAAGTAGAAATTGAAATAAATCGTTCATTTGGCTATTTGAGCAGCAATTTGCGATTAAACGTCGAAAAATAGCGCTACTTCTCCATTTTAACGGGCGTTAATCCTTTAGCACGATCATCAATTGCATCATCCAGTTTAAAGCCTGCTTGCTTCCATGTTTGTGCTTCTTCAGGATTAAACTTCTCTTTTGACCACTCAGATGCAGACTCAACATCAAAACTTGCTTTGCTCCACTGCTGAGATTGTTCAGCATTAAAACCACTCTTACTCCAAGTTTGAGCTTTAGCAGCATCAAAGCCAATCGCTTTCCAATCAGCAATTTCTCGCTCGGACATACCTTTCCATGACGGTGCAGATGCGCAGCTAAACAATAAACCAGCAAGTGCTACAACAAGTAACTTTTTCATTTAATACTCCTTCAACAGTAAACTTATGTAACTGATTAAAAAAACATCAAATAAACTATAGTTAGCGATATGCTCAGTTTCAAGAAAGCGGCAAGTAAATCTGAGTAACCCTATTTAGTATTCACAATGACATGCAATGAAGTAATAAAAAAGGCCACCTTAGGTGACCTTTCTGATTCGTGAGTTTAGTTGACTTGTATCACGTTGAATAATGATGCTTAACTACGTTGACGAGTCGATTTAGGACGCGCGGCAGTTGTTTTGTGCTTTCGTACTGCTCGGCGAATTTTCGCGCCTTTAACTTTAGCACGTGCAACACTGTGCTTATCAGTACCTAATAAAGTACGTGTTTCTGGCTCTAATCCCGCAAGCTGGCGTAAGTAGTTAACCTGTTCCATATCCAGCTCTGTCCAACCACCACGTGGTAAGGCTTTTGGTAACTCAACCATGCCATAACGAACACGAATAAGTCGGCTTACCTGAACCTCTTGAGATTCCCATAAACGACGGACTTCACGGTTGCGCCCCTCTTTAAGAGTCACATGCCACCATTTATTGAGTCCTTCACCACCAGCAGGTTTGATACTGTCAAAGTTTGCTGGCCCATCTTCAAGAGTCACCCCTTTACGAAGACGCTGCACAGCGGCTTCTGGCACATCGCCAAAGGTACGCACTGCATATTCACGGTCGACTTCATTTGAAGGGTGCATTAGACGGTTAGCTAATTCACCATCAGATGTGAATAATAATAGACCTGAGGTATTGATATCCAAACGCCCTACCGCAACCCAACGTGAATCACGTATTTTAGGTAAACGATCAAAGACGGTTGGTCTACCTTCTGGATCTTTTCGACTACAAATCTCGCCTTCTGGCTTATGGTAAGCCAACACGCGACAAATAATATCATCTTCAGTTTTGATAACGATGGCACGGCCATCAATGCGTATTTTAGCATCTGCTTCAACGCGATCACCTAAACTGGCAATTTCTCCGTCTACACTAATACGGCCTGCAGCAATCCATGCCTCCATCTCACGACGGGAGCCATGGCCTGCACGGGCCAAGACTTTCTGCAATTTTTCGCTCATCTAGTTCGACTCTTCTGTTTGTTGTGGCGCTAATGAAACCTTTTCAAACAACGCCTGCAATGACTCATCATCCGTTAGCGACGGTAAGTCTGCTAAGGTTTTTAAGCCAAAATAAGATAAAAACTCTGTCGTGGTTGCATATAATGCAGGTCGCCCTGGCACTTCTTTATGACCAACGGTTTTTACCCAATGTCTATCAGCTAAACTCTTTATTATGTGGCTGCTGACGGCCACACCTCTTACATGTTCAATATCACCGCGCGTTACTGGCTGCTTATAAGCAATCACCGCTAGGGTTTCTAACGTCGCACGTGAGTATTTAGGGGATTTTTCTTGCCACAAAGGTTGTAAGAATTCACTCAACAACTCTTGGGTTTGAAAGCGATAACCACTGGCAACTTCAACCAGTTGTACCCCACGCTCTTGATAATCTTGCTGTAACTCATCAAGACAGCTTTTAATTCTGACTCGTGATACATCAAATTTGACTAAAACGGTTTCTTTAATCGCTTTAATACTTAACGGTTTACCCATCACAAACAAACTGGCTTCGATTAATTGCTTTAATTGAATGTCATTTATTTGCATGATGTCCTTTCTCATATCAACACTTGGTTGTTAAAACGCTTTAACGTAAATCGGTGCTAACGGTTCGTTTTGCACTAAATCAACCAACAACTCTTTGACTAATTCCATTAACGCTAAAAAACTCACTACCACACCAGCCTTTCCTTCACTGACATCAAATAAATCAGTAAATGGCACAAAATGTTCTGTTGAAAGTTTAGCTAATATTTGGCTCATTCTCTCGCGTGTCGATAACGCTTCACGCTTAACATGATGATGTTCGTTCGCATCAATGCGTTTTAACACTTCCGAAAACGCTTGAGCAATGTCAACTAGCGATACTTCTGGCGGCATGATGACTGGCTTGATATTCGGTGCTGTTTTAGCTTGTGCTAAAAACACA
Organism: Shewanella sp. MMG014; assembly: GCF_018100775.1. NCBI lineage: Bacteria > Pseudomonadati > Pseudomonadota > Gammaproteobacteria > Alteromonadales > Shewanellaceae > Shewanella > Shewanella sp. MMG014. The sequence goes on along the minus strand of NZ_JAGJDZ010000016.1, from coordinate 61,706 downwards.
TCTCGTTCCAATCGCGGCAAACCGTCTAAGTCAGCAGCTGCCTGCTTTATCACTTCATAAGCTTTAAGTTGGCGGATAAGTACCACGCGAGGATCTTCTTCATCTTCCTCTGCGGTCGCGACTTTAGGTAACAGGAGTCGAGACTTAATTTCTGCCAAGGTTGCTGCCATAACTAAATAATCAGCAGCGAGCTCTATGCGTGCTTCAGTCAAAATATCAATATAAACTAAATATTGAGTCGTAATTTTTTCAATTGGCAGGTCAACAACATCCAGTTTTTGCTTGCGAATTAAGTACAATAATAAATCGAGAGGACCTTCAAAGGTCTCCAAAAACACTTCCAGTGCTTCTGGCGGAATAAACAAATCGGTCGGCATTGCATCTATTGCTTCGCCGCGTACAATCGCAAGAGGTAAACTTTTTTGTATCCCCTGCATTGAACAATTCCTTTATTAATATTCTCAATGTAATAAGTTTCAGCGAGTTACATAAAAACAGCTAAGCGATTTAAAAGTAAACTTGCCGCTGCGACTCTTACTACTAGCGCATATTGTTGAAGCTAGAAATTACCAAACGCGCGATTATACGCACTATTGGCAAGGGTTGAAACAACTATCCATTAATCTTGTGGCTAAAATCTAACACTTGTCGGTGGCATTACACCAAGCGTCAAGCGCAGGCATCTATCAACACATGCAACAAAGACTTACTCAAATAAACTCGTATCACCTGCACCTTCACGGATAATATCAATGTCACCTTCTGACATATCAATCACGGTGGTTTGGTTTTCAGCTAAATAACCACCATGAATAATGGCGTCTACGCTGTGTTCTAATATATCTCGGATATGTTCAGGATCTGACTCTGCAAACTCTTCATCAGGCATCACCAAACTGGTCGACATAATTGGTGCTTCAAGCGCCTCTAATAAAGCCAAGGCAATTAAGTTATTTGGCACACGAATACCAATGGTTTTCTTTTTATCGCACTGTAAACGGCGCGGCACTTCCTTACTCGCTTTGAAGATAAAGGTATATGGCCCTGGAGTGCAGCTTTTCAGTAATCGGTAAGCTTGATTGTCCACACGAGCAAAATTAGCCAATTCAGATAAATCTCGGCACATTAGTGAGAAGTTATTATCATTTTCAATTTTACGAATACGCACCATACGGGTCATGGCATCTTTTTCGCCAATCATACAACCCAGTGCATAACCTGAATCTGTCGGGTAAACAATTACCCCACCTTGCTTTAAAATGTTCACCGCTTGGCTAATTAATCTTGCTTGCGGGTTTTCGTCATGTATATAAAAAAATTGGCTCATGTTCGCTCCGTCCAAGATTCTGTTTGCCACACCCACTGCACACCAGCAGGTTGGAATAAATTTTTGCCTAACTCAATCCAATTGCTTGGGAAATGAAAATCACTGCCAATTGAACCCGCTAGGTTGTTCAAATGACTTAAAGCGACTAAGTTAGCGCGATCATCAATGCTCTGTTGGCCTAATACCACTTCCATCGCATCGCCACCAGCCTCTTTATACTCTCGTACTAAGCGCTTTAACCACTTAGCTGAAAGCTTGTAACCACTGGGGTGTGCCAATACCGCTACGCCACCAGTTTGATGAATAATGTCAATCGCATTGGCCATGTCAGCCCAGTTATTGGGGACATAACCTGTTTTACCTCGCGCTAAATAGCGCTTAAAAACACTCGGCATATCTTTAGCATAGCCGTTTTCTGCTAACCAACGAGCATAATGGCCGCGACTAATAGCTGCGCCTGCGGCAAACTTTTTAGCACCTTCATAAGCACCTTCAATTCCGGCTTTGGCTAAACGGTTACCAATTTCTTGGGCTCGTTCTTCACGTAATTCACGTTGACGAGTTAAAAAATCCAGTAAAATTGAGTTTTCTTTATCCATATTTAAGCCAACAATATGAATATCGAAGTTGTTCCATCGAGTAGAAATTTCAACACCATCAATTAATTGTAGTGGTGTTTCATGTTGTTGGTTGAATTGATGCGCTTCAGCAAGTCCTGCCACAGTATCGTGATCTGTGATGGCGAGCATTTGAACGCCCTTTTCGATGGCACGTTCAACGAGTTCAGAAGGAGTAAGTACGCCGTCAGATGCGGTCGTATGGCTATGAAGATCGGCCAAGAGTGTGTCTGTTATCATAACGTTATTGTACTTTAATCTTTGTTGAAAAGCTTAACCCTATCGTGATTATTTGCTACATATTCAGCAAATTGATGGCCCTTTGACCTCAATGAATAAAAAAAAGCTAAATTTGAGAAATATTCAATTGACATTAAACGCCAGCTAAGGTCTTCTATAAGGCATACGTTAGCCAAACGCATTTTGCTAACTTTTTTAGATAACGACTACATTCAAGAGAATTAATTTACATGACCAACTTTAACGCACGTAACATCAATTGGTGGTGGCACTTCCCAAATTAACGGGTGGTGTGAAGCGTTGTGGTTATTTAAATAACACAAGATTTTACTAGAAAGCCCGCAGAGATGTGGGCTTTCTTGCTATTTACGGCTTGCACTCTGAAATAAAACTAACGCAAACCAAGCACGAAATTGCTTTAAAAAGAGTATCGAGTATGAAGAATCAATATCAGAGAGAGGCGCAATAAGCATTATGGAACATCAGTTTGCCCATGTCGTCACACAAAAACAATCGTTAGCATATCATGCTGATCCGCTTAGTCTTTATCAACATGTTACTGCCAATGCGCCGCACACCATGTTGCTTGAGTCGGCTGAAATCGACAGTAAAGATCACTTAAAAAGTATCGTGCTCACTCACGCCGCGATGATGGTGAGATGTGACGGCTATAAGCTTACATTCACCGCGTTAACCGATAATGGTGCTAGCTTACTTTCTCCTATCAGTGCCTTTTTCAAATCAAGTGAGCAGCAACAGCAAGACAAGGTACTCACCGTACATCTTGCCAAGGCTCAAGAGCGACAGGATGAAGACGCACGATTAAAGTCTACCTCGCCGCTTGATGGGTTAAGAATGTTTATTCAACACATTCAGACCGACAAAAAAGATGCTTTTGAAGATTTATTTTTAGGCGGAGTCTTAGCTTACGATTTAATCGATACCGTTGAACCTTTGCCTGAAGTCCCCAATGCTGATAACGATTGTCCTGATTACTTATTTTATCTCGCAGAAACCTTGATATTGGTTGATCATCAGCAACAAGATGCAGAAATCATTACTCACCAATTTTCAACTGATACTCAATTCGCTAAAACTCTTTCTCAGCGGGCAATTGACGTTAAACAGCAGTGCCAAACGCTTGCCCCCGTTCAACCATTAGTTGCCATCGACGCTGAAACTCGCGTCAATATCAGTGACGATACTTTCAAGCAAACGGTTGTGGATTTAAAAGAGCACATTGTTGCAGGCGATATATTTCAAGTTGTTCCCTCAAGAAGCTTTAGTTTACCTTGCCCGAATACTTTAGGGGCATACCGAGCGCTGCGTTTAACCAACCCTAGTCCATATATGTTTTATTTCCGTGGACCTGATTTCACTTTATTTGGCGCTTCGCCTGAAAGCGCACTTAAATATGATGCAGCCAGTAATCAAGTTGAAGTTTATCCTATAGCAGGTACCCGTAAGCGCGGTAAAACTGTCGATGGACAAATTGACTATGATCTAGACAGTCGTATTGAACTTGAGTTGCGTCTTGATAAAAAAGAGCTCTCAGAGCATTTAATGTTGGTTGATTTAGCCCGAAACGACATTGCACGGATCAGCCAAAGTGGCAGTCGCAAAGTGGCAGAGTTGCTTAAAGTCGATCGATACTCACATGTTATGCATTTAGTTAGCCGTGTGACTGGGCAATTACGAGAAGATTTAGATGCTCTGCATGCTTATCAAGCTTGTATGAACATGGGCACCTTAGTGGGCGCCCCTAAAGTGCGTGCATCCCAACTTGTGCGAGAAGCAGAGCAAGTTCGCCGCGGCAGTTATGGTGGCGCTGTAGGATACATTAACGGCCTAGGTGATATGGATACCTGTATCGTCATTCGCTCTGCTTTCGTTAAAAATGATGTGGCCTTTATTCAAGCTGGTGCTGGTGTGGTATTTGATTCTGACCCACAAGCCGAAGCTGACGAAACCCGCCAAAAAGCACAAGCCGTGATTTCAGCGATAAAAATGGGCGGTGGGCTATGAGCACTCAACAAGCAAACGCTAATAAGATGAACACGAATAATATGAGCATTAGCAATATGAAGCTGTATCTATTAGATAACTTTGACTCATTCACCTACAACTTAGTGGATCAATTTCGTAGCTTAGGATTTGAAGTACTTATTTACCGTAATGATGTCAGTGCCGATTATTTAGCTGAAAAACTGATAGCAGAGCAAGGACAAGCAGCATTAGTATTATCACCTGGCCCTGGCGCACCACATGAAGCTGGCTGCATGATGGAGTTAATTGCAAAAGTTGCTGGCAAAGTGCCTATGTTAGGCATTTGTTTAGGGCATCAAGCAATGGTCGAATATTACGGCGGTAAAGTTGAACGTGCGCCATTTGTCGTTCACGGTAAAGCCAGCCCTACAATTCATAATGGCGAAGGTGTATTTGCAAACTTGCCTTCTCCACTGCCAGTGGCTCGTTACCACAGCCTAGTCGCTACCCAAGTCCCCGATTGTTTGTCTGTCATTGCGACCACTGAAGATATGCCAATGGCTGTGATTCACCCACAAGATAAAGCGGTTGGTTTTCAGTTTCATCCTGAATCAATTTTAACCACGCTTGGCAGTACGCTACTGACGCAAACCCTGACTTACCTCACCCATGCAATTGAAAGCAACAATAGCCCTAAAGGAGCCTTATAATGTCTCAGCTTCAACCACTATTAGACTCTCTTTATCAAGGTAACGCCCTTACCCGTGAACAAAGTGCACAATTATTCAGTGCTATTGTCGAAGGTGAAATGGATCCTGTTGCCATGGCTGGTATGCTTGTTGCCCTTAAAATGCGCGGCGAAACGATTGAAGAAATTACAGGCGCTGCAGATGCCCTTCGTCAAGCTGCTAAACCATTTCCTCGTAGCGCGAAGTCGCTCGCTACTGGGGTGGTTGATATTGTTGGTACGGGTGGTGACGGTCATAACACCATTAATATCTCAACAACGGCCTCTTTCGTCGCAGCTGCAGCTGGCGCCAAAGTCGCTAAGCATGGTAATCGTGGCGTATCCAGTAAATCTGGCGCATCGGATGTGTTGTCACATTGCGGCATCGGCTTAACCATGACACCAGAAGCCGCTAGTCAATGTATCGAAGACTTCGGCCTATGTTTTTTATTCGCGCCACACTATCATGCAGGCGTACGTCATGCTGTACCAGTAAGACAAGCTCTAAAAACCCGTACTATCTTTAATATTCTTGGCCCATTAATCAATCCAGCCAAGCCAGAGTCAATGCTGCTGGGCGTATACTCACCTAAATTAATTGCTCCGATCGTGAACGTGCTTAATGCACTCGGTGTTAAACGTGCCATGGTGGTTTATGGCAGCGGACTGGATGAGGTCGCCTTACATGGCGAAACCCAAGTTGCAGAGCTTAATGATGGGCAAATTCGTTTTTACAAACTTAACCCACACGATTTAGGCGTAGAACCTGCACCGATATCGGCACTAGAAGGCGGAGAGCCAAGTGATAATGCGCTGATTACACAAGCGATATTAAAAGGTGAAGGTCAACCAGCCCATCGAGATGCCGTTGCCATCAATGCAGGTTGTGCCTTGTATGTCAGTGGTGTGTGCGACTCTGTGCAGCAAGGGACTCAACTTGCCCTTGAAACCATCAATAGCGGCAAAGCTTACGCCGTATTAACGCAACTTGCTGAAGCAAGCCAGCAAGAGGAATCTTAATCATGCCTGAAGTTGTTAATCGCACAGCGAAAGAATCCAATGTATTAACCAAAATTGTTGATACTAAAGTCGCGCATATTGCTTCATTAAAGCAACGTTACCCAGAAGCGACTCTGCAACCTAAAATATCAGACCGTAGTCTATTTGACGCTCTTAAAGCCCCTAATGCGGGATACATTTTTGAATGCAAAAAAGCCAGTCCTTCAAAAGGGCTTATTCGCCCAGATTTTGATGTCGAAACCATCGCTGATATTTATGGTAATTACGCCGCTGGGATTTCAGTGTTAACTGACGAGCAGTTCTTCCAAGGCGATATTGATTACATTCCACTTGTGCGGGCTCGAGTCTCTCAACCTATCTTGTGTAAAGACTTCTTTGTCGACCCATATCAAATCAAACTGGCAGCCCATCAAGGCGCCGATGCTGTCTTGTTGATGCTGTCTGTCCTTGATGATGAGCAATACAAATTACTGTCTGCAGAAGCGGATAAATACAATTTAGATGCCTTAACCGAAGTCAGTAACCAAGCAGAACTTGAACGTGCCATTGATCTTAATGCGCGTATTGTAGGTATTAACAACCGTAACTTACGTGATTTAAGTACCGATTTAGCCACCACTGAAGCTTTAGCACCACAAATACCTAACGATAGAGTCATTATTAGCGAGTCTGGTATCTATACCAACCAACAAGTGAAACGACTCAATCCATTGGTAGACGGTTACCTTGTTGGCAGCTCTATCATGGCGCAAGACAATATTGACCTTGCCTGTCGACAGCTCATTTTTGGCCATAACAAAGTTTGCGGCTTAACGCGTATCGAAGACATCAAAGCGGTAGCAAATTCAGGTGCTGTATTCGGTGGCTTAATTTTCCACCCAGCATCGCCACGCAGTGTCAATGTTGAGCAAGCTGCAGAGTTAGTTAAACAAAGTCAGCAAGCACAAGTCGGATTACATTTTGTCGGTGTCTTTGTTAACGCAGCTAATTCAGACATTGTGGCTACAGTAAAGGCGGTAGGATTATCAGTGGTGCAGTTACACGGTAACGAGTCGACCACTGAAATCAACGAGCTGAAACAGTTACTGAACAATGCGCAACTGGACTGTCAAATTTGGAAAGCAGTGAGTGTAGACAGTGAAACCAATACCCTTGGCGACAAACCACAAGGGGGCGATCGTTACTTATTCGATAGCAAAAATATCACTGGATTTGGCGGCACTGGCGAAACCTTTAACTGGCAATCGTTACTCGACACTTCTGCTATGACTTCTTCAGAACGAGAAAACAGCATGCTTGCAGGTGGGCTAACACCTGAAAACGCATTTGATGCTAACCAGCAAGGTTTTTACGGATTAGATCTCAACTCTGGTGTTGAGTCAGCACCAGGCATTAAAGATGCGCAAAAAATTGCAATGGCATTTGCCGCTATCAGAAAAAATTAATCACCATGGCTCAGAAGTAGCCCTGGCATCAAACAGTTAACAATATTACGAAATAGCCAATATGGATATTTCACCTAAATTTGATAAGGAAGACCCAATGACAAAGCTTAAGCTTGACCCTTATTTTGGCGAATATGGCGGCATGTATGTCCCGCAAATATTAGTTCCAGCGTTAAAGCAGCTAGAAACCGCATTTGTTGACGCCCAAGAAGATCCTGAGTTTCAAAAAGAATTTACTGAGTTACTGAAAAACTATGCCGGTCGCCCTACCGCATTAACCTTAACCCGTAACTTAAGCCCTAACCCTATGGTTAAAATCTATCTAAAACGTGAAGATTTACTCCATGGTGGCGCGCACAAAACTAACCAAGTGTTAGGTCAAGCATTGCTGGCTAAGCGTATGGGCAAAAAAGAAATCATTGCTGAAACAGGCGCTGGACAGCACGGCGTTGCAACGGCACTTGCCTGTGCACTGCTAGATCTTAAATGTAAGGTTTACATGGGCGCTAAAGATGTAGAGCGTCAATCACCAAACGTATTCAGAATGAAATTGATGGGCGCTGAAGTGATCCCTGTTACATCTGGTTCTGCAACCCTTAAAGATGCGTGTAATGAAGCTATGCGTGACTGGTCTGCAAGTTATGACAAAGCGCATTACTTACTTGGCACTGCAGCTGGGCCGCATCCATTTCCGACAATCGTGCGTGAATTTCAACGCATGATTGGCGAAGAAACCAAAAAGCAAATTATTGAAAAAGAAGGCCGTTTACCTGATGCCGTTATTGCATGTGTTGGTGGGGGCTCAAATGCTATTGGTATGTTTGCAGACTTTATTGAAGAAACCGACGTTGAGTTAATCGGTGTCGAACCCGCAGGTAAAGGCATTGATACCCCACAACATGGTGCACCATTAAAACACGGTAAAACCGGTATTTTCTTTGGTATGAAAGCGCCGCTGATGCAAGATACTGACGGTCAAATTGAAGAATCATACTCAGTTTCTGCAGGTTTGGACTTTCCATCAGTGGGGCCGCAGCACGCTTATTTGAATGCCACTGGTCGCGCACGATATGAATCAGCAACCGATGATGAAGCCTTAGAGTGCTTCCAATTGCTTGCTCGCTCAGAAGGGATTATTCCTGCGCTTGAATCTGCCCATGCCATTGCTTATGCAGTAAAAATGGCAAAAGAAGCCACTAAAGAAACAATTTTGGTGGTTAACTTATCAGGGCGTGGCGATAAAGATATCTTTACCGTCTCTGACATCTTAGAACAAAAAGCCTCAGCTGAAGCGGCGAAATAAGGACTTATTATGACTACTCGTTATCAAGCCGCTTTTGACCAATTAGCGCAAAAACAACAAGGTGCATTTGTACCGTTTGTCACCTTAGGCGACCCAAGTGTTGGCCTATCTTTAAAGATCATTAAAACCCTAGTGGATAATGGCGCAGATGCCCTTGAACTTGGCTTTCCATTTTCAGATCCACTAGCAGATGGCCCTGTTATTCAAGGTGCTAACTTACGTGCGCTAGAGTCAGGCACAACGGTTGCTGATTGTTTCTCACTTCTTTCGCAAGTCCGAGAGTTATACCCAGAAATGCCGATTGGTTTGCTGTTATATGCCAACTTAGTCTTTGCTAATGGTATCGACGAATTCTACGCAAAAGCAAAACAAGCTGGCGTCGATTCAGTATTGATTGCCGACGTGCCAGTTGAAGAATCTGCGCCATTTAGCGAAGCAGCACACAAACATGGGGTTGCCCCAATCTTCATTGCGCCGCCGAATGCGGACAGCGACACCTTAAAAATGGTGAGTGAGCATGGCCAAGGTTATACCTACTTGTTGTCACGTGCAGGTGTAACAGGTACGGAGTCAAAAGCAGGTCAGCCAATTAATGAAATCCTTGCCAAGCTTGCCGAGTTTGATGCGCCGCCTCCGTTATTAGGTTTTGGTATCGCCGAACCACAACAAGTAAGCGAAGCCATTAATGCAGGCGCTGCTGGTGCGATATCTGGCTCAGCGGTTGTCAAAATCATTGAGCGAAATAAAGATGATGAAAAAGCTTTATTAAGTGAACTCGGCGAATTTACTCGCAATATGAAAGCGGCAACACACAAGTCATAAATAATGGTTTTACTGCGGAAAAGTTAAGCTTAAATTAAGACTAAAGATGCCACTCAACCGAGTGGCATTTTGTTTTGATGTTTATGAACTTTTATTAACCCACAATCAAGGTAAAACCGCCAAACACAGACCTGAAGCCCTTCATCTCAACCTAGCAGCCATGCTAGACTCTGAGCTTACTATTTTCACTATGATTAATATAAAACCCTGTTCTATCAGTGGGGAGCAATATTAGTCTGTAAATTGACTTATTTAGGCCTTAGCATCATATGAAACAATTGCTTGATTTTCTTCCGTTGGTCATCTTTTTTGCCATCTATAAATTTTATGACATTTATACAGCAACAGGCGCACTTATCGCTGCGACAGCTGTGCAACTTATTGTCAGCTATATCCTATACAAGCAAGTTGAAAAAATGCATCTAATCACCTTTGCAATGGTGACCTTTTTTGGCACCTTGACGTTAATTTTCCATGATGACGCCTTTATCAAATGGAAAGTCACCATTGTTTATGCCTTCTTTGCTATAGCGTTATTAGTTAGCCAGCTCATCGGCAAACCTATTTTAAAAAGTATGCTCGGCAAAGAAATGAAATGCCCCGACAAAATTTGGGCAAATGTAACCTGGTACTGGGTAGCATTTTTCGTCGCTTGTGGTCTAGGTAACATCTACATTGCCTTTAGCTTGCCCCTAGAAACCTGGGTAAACTTTAAAGTATTTGGTTTAACGGCCCTGACATTAGTCAATACCGTGGTTACTGTGATGTATTTATACAAGCACATGGAGCACGATGAATCGGAACAAATAAAATAATTCAAGGAACCTATCTATGTGGTACATGATTTCGTCACAAGATGTAGAAAACAGTCTAGAAAAACGCATGAGTGCACGCCCTGCTCACCTTGCAAGGTTAGAAGCATTAGCCGCCGAAGGCCGTCTATTAGTTGCTGGGCCACATCCTGCAATTGACAGTGAAGAGCCAGCCGAAGCGGGATTTACAGGGTCGCTCGTGGTAGCAGAATTTGACTCATTAGCAACAGCAAAAGCATGGGCAGACCAAGACCCATACATCGAAGCGGGTGTGTATGCGAACGTTATTGTTAAACCTTTTAAGCGAGTACTTGTGTAATGAAAATTGTCTCATTTAACATCAATGGTATTCGTGCGCGCTTACATCAACTGCAAGCACTAATTGATAGCCACCAGCCAGACGTTATCGGTTTGCAAGAAACCAAAGTACATGATGAAGCGTTTCCTGTAGCTGACGTTGAAGCCATGGGTTATCACGTACATTACCATGGCGGTAAAGCCCATTACGGTGTTGCTATGCTATCAAAGGCCGAGCCAATCGAAGTCATTAAAGGCTTTAAAGATGACGGTGAAGATGCCCAGCGCCGAATGATAATGGGTAAATTCAAACAGGCTAATGGCCGCATTATTACCGTAATGAATGGTTATTTCCCACAAGGTGAAAACATCAGTCACGAAACCAAATACCCAGCTAAGCGTAAGTTCTACCAAGACTTAATGCAGCACCTTGCTGACAACCACACCCCAGATGAAGACATTGCCATTATTGGTGATATCAACATCTCACCAGTGGATTTAGATATCGGTATTGGTGACGTTAACGCTAAACGCTGGCTTAAAACCGGTAAATGTAGTTTCCAACCAGAAGAACGTGAATGGCTGCAACGTTTAAAAGACTGGGGCTTAGTCGATAGCTTCCGAGAGTTACACCCTGAGCGCACTGAACGTTACTCGTGGTTTGATTATCGCAGTAAAGGCTTTGACGATAACCGCGGTCTACGTATTGATGTAGTCATGGTCACCAAGTCATTGTTACCACGCTTAACCGAATCTGATGTGGATTACGATTTACGTGGCATCGAAAAGCCATCAGATCACGCGCCTATTTGGAGCACCTTTTCAGACTAATTAAGAATGATTAGTAAAGCGTGACTAGTTAAAAGTGTTTAGTTAAGAGTAACTGCTCGATATGAACACTCCCCCTCCAAAAGCCTAACTTTATTAAGTTAGGCTTTTTTGGCCTTGTCCCCCTGAAAATGTTTAATAGATAGGATTTAATGCGATTGTGAGGCATTCAATCAAATCCTGTTATTTAAAGATACCTATCAACTATTAGTAGATGCAGGGACCCCAAAATAGTAGATACAGGGCCCCAAAAGTAGCCATTATTGTTTGAATAAGAAAGAGGATCATCACAGTAAATTCGATGGTAAAGGATGGTGTGATGTAGTAAGCGCAAAAGCTTAAATTAACTATTGATGCCGTAGTATCTTGTTAAGTATGGCTTTTACTACGAGCCTTTCTGAGCCAATTGACAAGAGTCACGATCAAATGAGTGGCTGAAGCTATAAATACAACATAAATGAAAGTCGGAATAAACCAGCTCTCAGCAGTATCATAAACAAACCTCCAATTTATTCCATTTTCCACGCGAAATATCCCTCCGGGATTTTCTAGTAACTCCCAAATCACAATGACTAAAGTCACTGATAGAGATACAACTAAACCTGAAAAAGGCCAAAGAGCCAGAAGTACTTTTTTATATACCCCATCTTAAATTATTCCACTCCATGTGCAAAAGTCTAGAAAGGCATAGACAACTTAACGCCCTGTTAATGAATGATATATGTGCTGGCGTGCGATTTGCCCAACAAATGGCATGATAGCCTTGGGAAGTATTCATTTAGATGCTTGTTAGATGATTACCCTATACCAACGCTAAGGATGGAAAAGAATAAATCACTGGAAAAGTAGTTAAGAACAACTGCCATCAGCATTAAAACCGGGAACAAATACAATGTATTAACTTGCCACCCTTTAACTTTAGTAGTGAAGTTGTGCACTAACAAACATGAAGCTGCTATTACTGCAATTGCAGTAACTGGTAAATTTCTAGAATACGAAATCACACTAGAAAACCCTAGAACAAACAAGATTACTTGTAATAAAGCTAGGTATCCTAGTCGGCTTAAAGAATGATTACGCTCTCTAAAAACACCAAATATTGGAGTGATAATCCCTATTAAAACTATTACTAAAGTAAATTCCAACCAGATGCCATAAATAGAATCAATCATAGTCACCTAACACCGTTTTAAGCGGCAAATTCCTGTTGGCTAAAATAAGTGAACGGAATGAAACAGCCAACTGTTTTTTGTCCGTTTGAACGCCTTGTTAGCAGTTCATTACGCAGGTGCTAGAACCTTCATTTATATAACCGAAACCATCAATATTTACTGATATAGATGTTAAACCATAAACAGGAATTGATTTTGCCACGATAGGAAAATTAAGTTTAATTAAGTCAGCTTTGTTTGGTTTAGAAATACCAAACCAAAAGTTAACAACATTATCGTTTACGAACATACATGGTTGAGAGTATCCAATTTCAGTTAAACCGTAATTGATAAAACCAACAAACTCAGAACCAACCGCATCAACAAATTGAGCTTTAACGATGATATTAGAATTAGGATCTAATGCATCATTTTCATTTGCAGGAATAATAGTTGTTTCATCACAGCTATCATCCTTCCACATAGGAAATTGCCAAACGGAATGTTCTAATAAATCTTGTAGAGTGATATCCCTGATTTGCTTACTCATAACTTCCTTGTACTGCTAACAGAATATTAGCGATAATTCAGATAAGCACCCTTGGGAGTTTTACCAAAACTCAATCACACATAGATTTATCAATAACTTTAATAACTTAACAGTCAACGTTAACTAAATCAATCAGCTTAACTATGAATAAAAACGAGAATTGAGTTAACCAAGAGTTATTTTGGGTCGTTATGTGAATATTCATGATTAAAATTTTAAAATGAGATTTCGGTTACTGACATAAAATAATCATTCACTCAACGCGAAAAGGCGCTCCCAACGCTGCTTATACATGATGAAGCCAATCACCTCTCAATGAGTTAGGAAAGACTGACCTATCTCGTCAATTATGTATGCTAGTGGGCTAACGTCCCTATCTCTAGTATCACAAGCATTAACAGGTTCACATAATGTTTAATGCGCTTTCGTAAACGTGAGAAATGATTCTGCGGTTGCTGATGGCACTTCAACCATAGGCAAGTGCCCCACATCCGTCATAACGGCTAATCTGGCATGTGGAATAACCTGCTTGAGAACCGATGCCCCTGATACATGCAATACTCTATCTTTGTCTCCCCACATTACGAGTACAGGTCCTTTATAATTATTCAAGACCTTATCAAGAGGTAAATCTGGGTGCGGTTCACCATTTTTCATTCTATGAATTTGTTCAAATATTTTGCTATTTATTGCTATATTCTCACTTACTTGACTTGCTAAATAACGAATAATTGGCGATGGGATGAATGGCGGTTCGACAAATAAAAAATCAAATAACGCTGAGAATTCCGCTTCTGTTTTCGGTAAAACAATGGGGGCTAGTCCCTTCTTAGTCGCAGCAAACATGTCACTGATTTGGGCAGTTTCAACTCCAAATGGGCTTATAAGCCACAATTTATCAACTGAATTAGGATATTGAGCAGCAAAATTTCCTGCAATGTATCCCCCCATAGAACTACCCGCTAAACTAAACTTTTCTAAGCCAATTGCCGCTGTTATGCGATGTAATCTATCGACCTGAGAAGCAACATCGTAGTCTAATGCTATATTCTTTGTGCTATTGCCAAATCCTGGTAAATCAATTGCGATAACATCAAATTTATCGACTAAATAGCCCGATAAACGATTCCAGTTATCTTTATCTGCGCCAAAACCATGCAGTAAAACTAATTGTGGTCCGCTACCTCCTCGCAGATATTCAATTTCAAGTTCCCCAACATTAACTCGATTAACGTCTAGGCTAGCCATATTGCGTTCAGTTTTGATTAGGTAATGAAATAATGTCGAAACTGGCGTGACGGTATATAAAAAAACTAAGCTGACACTGAGCCCCAACAATAAAAAAGTGAAACGTTTTTTCATGTAGTCAATTCCTTTTAACATTACAACAAGCCTTCCTTCACGACATTTTATAAAAACTTAAACCATAAAAAGCCCAAGCTAGTTAATAGCTTGGGCGTAAATACGACGATAAATACTTCGTCTACATTTTTAACACTTTACTCAATGGTAAATCGCGATAACGTTTACCAGAGGCTGCAAATATCGCATTGGTTAAACTCGGGGCCACTGGCGGCACGCCGGGTTCACCAACGCCTGCAGGTTTGGCATCTGACTCAACAATTATGGTTTCAATTTCTGGTGACTGACCGATGCGTAGCAGCGGATAGTTATGGAAATTAGATTGCTCGACTTTACCGTCTTTGTAACTAATTTCGCCCATCATTGCGAGGCTTAACCCAAATATGATCGCGCCTTCCGTTTGCGAGTGCACTCTATCTGGGTTCACCACTGTGCCTGCATCAATGGCGGCGATACTCTTCAGAACCTTTAGCTTATCGCCATCCATTTCAACTAATGTGGCGACAGCAACATAACTGACGAAGCTGCGATGCACGGCAAAACCCCAGCCTTGATTGGTTTTGATTTTAGGCTGGTTAGCCATAGCCTTTTCAACGGCATCAATCACACCTAAATAGCGGCCAATATCAATGGGGAAATCTTCTAGCGTCTCACCATAGTTACCGTATTTCACCACTTGGTTTTCAAGCTTTTCTTGTCGCGGTTTGCCCAATAACTCACGCCACATGCTAATACAGGGTTTGCCTGCATTAACAGCAAGTTCATCGACAAAGCTGCCGACACCAAAACCATGCTGAATATTACACACTGAGCGCATCCAACCGATACGGGAATGCGCAGTAGCTTTGACTGATTCCAATTGAATTTGGCTTAAGTTAAACGGCATATCCGAAAAACCAAGATCTAACTCCCCTGCTGATGGCATATCGACGCCTTCAGCAAAGGTCGAGCTAATTGATGGAAAACCTGTACGGGCAAGTAACGCCGTTGGGGCTTTATTGCCATCTAACTTAGCTTGGTAATGCTGCGCACTAATCGCATGGTAATACCCGTTTTGAATTTCATCTTCACGGCTCCATAACAGCTTTACAGGTTTGGCGATTTTTTGTGATAACCACGCGGCCTCGGCGCTAAAGTCAGGTTTTGATTTACGGCCAAAACCACCACCTAGTAAAGTGACATTCACTTTAACTTGTTCATCTTTTAAACCTAAAACGCCAGCGACATTCTTTTGAGTACTTTGCGGCGTTTGGGTCGATGCCCACAACTCACAGCCGTCTTTGGTGACAGATGCTGCAGCCGCTGGCGGCTCCATCATGGCATGGGTTAAATACGGCACGGTATAAACCGCTGACAAGCTATTATCATCGCTCCAATCTGTCACTGAGTCACCTAACTGTCGAATCACAGCTCCAGGCTCACCGACCCGTTTAACAAGCACTGCTAAATCGGCATCCGAGTCATATTGGCTGTTTGCTGATTCTGTCCATGTGATGTTCAAGGCTTTTCGCCCTTGCAGCGCACTCCAGCTATTGGTTGCGATAACGGCAACGCCGCCTAATGGCTGAAATAACGGTGCACCTTTTGATATCGGGATTTGAATCACATCCAACACCCCTGCGACTTGACGGGCGGCGCTATCATCTAAAGTAGCCACATCACTACCTAATACTGGCGGGCGAGTAATTGAGGCGTGCACCATTCCTGCTACTTTGACATCAAAACCATATTCAGCTTGGCCGTTAAGCATATCGTCCATATCAACAATCGTGGGCGATTTTCCGATATGGGTAAATTTTGACGCAGGCTTTAATGTGACACTATCAAGTGCGGGTGTTGGTAGAGCGGACGCTGCAATCGCGAGCTCACCAAATGATAAGCTTTTACCATTGGTTTTGTGATGCACTTTACCCGCTTTTGCATACACATCTGATGGAGAGACTTGCCACTGGTTAGCGGCGGCTTGCTCTAACATGCTTCTTGCTGTTGCGCCCATTTGACGCATTTTTTGATAATGCTTACGAATACTGCGGCTGCCATCGGTGTTTTGACTGCCAAACTCTTCATCTGCTAGGCCTTGTACGACAACAATTTGATCCCAATCGGCTTCTAATTCATCGGCTAAAACTTGTGGCACACCTGTTCTGATCCCCTGACCCATTTCTGAGCGGTGACAGGTTAAATACACCTTATTATCTTCGCCAATGGCGATAAAGATATTCAGCTGTGCTTGCTTCCCTTGGGCTATTGCCTCTTGAGCGATAGCCATAGGGCTCCAAGCTAAACCTGATGCCCCTAGTGCTAAACCACCTCCTACTGCACCAAACATCTTTAGCACATTACGGCGACTAATATTCTCTACTGCGGTAAATGTGGTCATGGTTATGCCTCCACTTTACTATTGTCTGCAGCGGTATTGATCGCAGCTTTAATACGGGGATAAGTGCCGCAGCGACAAATATTGCCTGACATCGCATCATCGATTTGCGCGTCAGAAGGTTTGGCTGTGGTACTAAGTAATGCTGCAGCAGACATGAGTTGCCCAGCTTGGCAATAACCACATTGCGGCACATTGTGTTTCTCCCATGCCGCTTTTAACTTGTCAGCTTCAAGTCCTTCAATGGTCGTAACAGACTTACCTGCGGCCTGCTTAATGCTGGTTAAACAACCGCGAACAGGTTTACCATCAACATGCACAGTACAAGCCCCACATAGACCGGCACCGCAACCATATTTAGTACCAGTTAATCCTAAGATATCTCGTAGTGCCCACAATATCGGCATATTCGGATCTGCATCTAAGGTGAAGCTCTTTCCATTAATTTCAAGTGTTTGCATCTCTTGTGACATCACTTACTCCTTGTTAGCCAACCACCAATTAAGATCGGCTTTAGTATCAATATCAATGGCGGCTTGCTCTAACGGTAGTACTGCCAAGCTTTGATTTGATAAATGTTGTAATAATAATTTTTTAGCACCAGCATCACCTGGTAATTGTTGTAGTTGTTGAAAATCTTCAGACAAAAATATCGCAGGTACTCCAGGATTTTGTTGGTAATACGCTGCTGTGGTTTGACCAAAAAGGCAAAACACACGAAAAAGGCTCATATAGTGTTGTTGAGTGATAGCAACTTGATCAGCCAGAGATAGCAATAAAGCATCGGCATGTTGTGCTTGGGCATATTCCGCCGCCATCGCAACTGAACTGCCAATACCTGTCTGCCAATCTGGGTTGACTAGGTACTCAGTGTTACTTGGTAATAAAGGAAGCAAAGTATTTTTATGACCACCGAGCATCACAGCTGGTTTATCCATGCCCATCTGCTCAGTTGCTTGCGTCAGTTCATCTAAGCTGTGAGCTAGCAAACTTTGGTTTTTAGCCTGAACATCAGGATCGTTCACTTCTGGACCTGACACCAAAGCAGCAAGCTTAGCGCCATCAAATCGGCTGCTTTGTCCTGCCGCTAACATCACTGTGGTAATTTTGGGAATAGAAGACAAAAAAGTCATCAGTCCATCACCCTATCGAGTCTACTGACATCATCTTGCTGCGCAAAATGATGATGAAGTACTCCATGACACTGAGATAAAATACTCAAAGCGACTGAGCTTGGTAGCTCCCCACCAATCGCTAATCCGGCTGGAGCTGAGATAAATCCACTAAAATCTTGTGGGCGTAAACCTGCCATGGCAAACACTTTGTCACGTCGATGACCAGGTCCAAGTAATGCAATATATCTGATTGCTGTCGGCTGTAACGCCGTTAATGCGTCGCTATCTAGCTCAAGGTTATGGTTCATCACAACGGCAGCATCTAAGTGAGAAAAATCACTCTGCTGACATTGTGTTAATGGGGTTTTATTAATTTTGGCGGTTGGAAAGTCATAACTTCTTGCATAGGCCGTGCGGCTATCAAAAACGGTAACTTTCCAGTCTAACTGATTTGCCATGGCTGCTAATGGTTGCGCATCTAATCCACCACCAAAAATGCCAAGATGAAAAGGTGCTCTAACTGGCACTTGTAGAAGTTCACCTTGCTCGTTTGTTATTTGGGTTGTTTTAGTTAACGAAGAGGATTGTAACTGCACTGCAGGAATAAACTTCCCTCGAGTATTTGCGGCATGGGAACCGTCGTCATTCAGTGATAATTGATAATAGCCCTGTTGGCCGACAGTGAGTTGCTGATGTAGCTCATGCAAACCTAGGTATTGGTTATCAGCCAGTAAAGGAACCATCATAATGTGCACAATGCCGCCACAGCCTAACTGATAGCTGGTGTCATTTTCATCGGTAGCATCATAGGTAAGTTGCAATACTTGTTGTGATTGAATCGCATGTTGGGCATGACGACGTAAATCAGCTTCTAAACATCCACCGCTGAGCATTCCTAATGTTTTACCCAAAGGATCGAATAACATCATTGCCCCAGGCTTACGGTAAGATGAACCTTCAACAGAGGTAATAATGGCTAATGCCCAATCTAATTGCGGCTTTTCAGCCCAAGTATCTAACAATGATAATAAGTGATGTGCCATAAATCCTTGCCTATCATTTTAATTCCTTTTCGCACTTATTGCGCTAACCCCACAAGGGAGCTGACAACATAACGCTGCCAAAGCGAACTGACCTTTGCACCTCAAGTCATTGGATATAGACAAACGAAAATGAGCATACTGCAAAGCTAGTCTGTATAAGCTAACAAAGGATTGGCATAAAGCAAAGATTAGTAACGCCTAATTAAAATACCGTTTACGATTTAGTCGGCGTATTACCAGCAAGACGGGGTTCTTGCTGGCTTATGAAGTAGAAGTAAAAGCATAATAAAATGTAACAATAACTGAATCAATGACCCATTAATTATTGATAACGGTTTAACCAAGCAGCTGATCTGCTACAAACGGGTTATGCTGACGTTCTTCTTCAAATGTTGACATCGGCCCATGGCCCGGAATAAAGCTGACTTTATCGCCTAATAGCCAAAGCTTTTGAGTAATTGAATGAATTAATTGCTTATGGTCAGATTGCGGAAAATCAGTGCGACCAATAGAGCTTCTAAATAACACATCGCCAACCCAAGCTAAATGCGACTCAGCAGAGTGAAATACAATATGGCCAGGTGTATGGCCGGGACAATGCAATACCGATAAGGTTTGTTCGCCGATTGTCACCTTATCACCTTCATTGAGGTATTGTGTCGGCTCAAAGGGGTCGATATGCGGAAAACCAAAGTTTTGACTCTGTTTAGCTAGATTATCAAACCAAAACTTGTCGGCACTATGTGGGCCAACAATATCAATATTTAATTGATTAGATAACATTTTGGCGCCGCCAACATGGTCAATATGCCCATGTGTTAATAATATTTTCTCTAAAGTAAGCCCAAGTTTTTCGACTTCAGTGACGATGCGGTCAATGTCACCACCAGGATCAACGACTGCAGCGAGTTTGGTTTTTTCACACCAAATCACACTACAATTTTGCTGGAACGGGGTCACTGGAATGATTTGGTATTTCATGTCTTACATCCTCACTTTAGCAGGCGTTTGCTTTGTCGCTATTATGCGTTAAGTGGCGCAAAAAAGTTTGATCTATCTTTGCAATCAACAAAATAAATTGACGAAAAATGATATTCAAAAGCCACTTGAATTAAATCACTCGGTTATTAACACGTGAAAAGCGATTAAAAGGTCAAATAATCAACAAGTTAAAAACGCTGTAAATGATAACAAACATAAATCAGTAAAAGCGAAAGGTAAATTACTAATATACCCTCAGTTTTTGATTGTGATTGATAGTTAAGCTTTCTACAATACTACCTTTCTCTAGCCTTTATTCACAGGTACAGCATGCAAATGGATAGCATACTTTCAGGTATTGTTTCAAAGAAACATTTTTTCTCGGTTCCCTTAAATTATCAACAACCTGAAGGCGAGAAAATTACTGTATTCGCCCGTGAAATTGTTAGCACTGAAAACCAGCATAAAGACTTACCTTATTTGGTTTATTTTCAAGGTGGGCCTGGCTTTGGCGCTGTAAGACCTGTTGAAAACAGCGGCTGGATTAAACGTGCATTGCAAGAGTTTCGTGTTATTTTACTCGATCAGCGTGGCACTGGCTTATCAACCTTATTAAATCATGTCACCCTGAGCCATTTATCCCCTGAAGCACAAGTTGAATATGTCAGCCAGTTTCGCGCCGACAATATTATACGGGATGCTGAAACGATTCGATTGCAGCTAACTAACAATACCCAATGGAGTATTTTAGGCCAAAGTTTTGGTGGCTTTTGTGTGCTGCAATATTTATCAGCGGCGCCAGATTCAATTAAAGAAGCCTATATTACGGGCGGCATTCCTTCATTAACGCGCCAAGCTGACGATGTCTACCAAGCCACTTATAAGCGAGTGATTAAAAAGAACAATGATTTTTATCGCCGCTTCAGTGACGCTGCCAAACTGACTGCCGAATTAGCTGAATTTATTGAAAACAACAACGTTATATTAGCCACGGGTGAGCAGTTAACGGTTGAGATGTTGCAGTTATTAGGCGTTAACCTCGGTATGGAACAAGGGCCTGAAGCAGTTTATTACTTGTTGGAACAAGCCTTAATCGACACCGCAAACGGTAAGAAAATTAACCCGTTATTCTTGCATCAATTTTGCCAATTGTTAGATTTTAACACCAATCCAATTTTTGCTTTAATGCATGAATCAATCTATTGCCAGCAGTTCCATCAACGTGGCGCAAATTGGTCAGCACATCGTGTGCGAGAACAATTTCAGCAATTTAACTATCAAAAAGGTCAACGATTGCTCTTTACTGGTGAAATGATTTATCCATGGATGTTTGAACAATTTAATCAGCTTAAGCCTCTTAAAGACTTAGCTGATGCTGTTGCAGCCAAATCTGATTGGACTAATTTATATGACGTCGATATTTTGATGCAAAATACGGTGCCGGTAGCTGCGGCTATTTATAGCGAAGATATGTACGTTGATATGAACTACAGCCTTGAAACAGCGGCATTAGTCGATAACTTACAGTATTGGGTGACTTCGGAATATGAGCATAATGGGATCCGCGTCGATGGCGAGCACATTCTAGATAAATTGATTTCATTAAATCGCTCTAAAAGCCTGAGATAAATACTTTTAAGCTGAAAGCAGCGTCAGATCACACTATTGAACGCTAAATTAATCTTCAGTTAAGTAAGTGCATCCATACTCAAACCTGTTCCGCCCTTTATGTTGTGAACTAGTGAATTTTATGAGTAGGTTCTTAATGAGCTTACTCATTTTTTTTGCCTTTAATTTATTGAATTTAAAAATAAAGATTATAAAGCAATAGGTTGGATTAACCTTGCACTGTAAACACAAATAAAAAAGCCAAAGCAAACTCAGCTTGCTTTGGCTAATCAGAAAATCCCTTATCTAGCTGTCATCAGTTATCAAATCAACTGAGTTGATTTTACCTAGGCAATATCGGTCTTTATGCAGTGGTCTCTGATTCGTTGTCACTTGGCTTATCACGCAATGAAAAGTATATTTTTGACACAATAAATTCAGCAATCAAAATACCAAAGACCAGAACAAAGAACGCAACCAAGCCATCAACAGGCCCCGTAAAGGTAATGGCATCACCAAATGCTAAGTTAATTGCTTCAAGCATGATTATTTTTGAAAAGAACAAAATCGCCCAAGTGCTTAGCGCTCGATAGATTTTAGGTGCAGTTCCTGGCTTACTTTTAAAGTAATCAGCTAGCTTATGTTCAAAAGCAATAGTGAGCTTAAGTAATAATTGCAGCAAAATAGCCACAAGTAATGAAATCGAAAATGATGACACGTTAATGTGTTGCCAAAACTCATCAAGTAAGTTCAATACCGTTAAATCGACTAAAACGGCGAGAGTGTAACCCACGAAGTACCGTTGAGGACTATTAAAACCATGTAAGGGTCTTGCTAAAGTTGTTTGCTCTTCAGACATCATAAACCTCTAATATTTAATCAAATAACACCACTTACATCATCCTAACAAGTTGACAACAATCTTCAATCTAAAATTCCGTTTATATTGGGCTATATTGGTTTCTTTTTACTGCAAACTCGAAGCTGATTAATCATTTTGCTATATGTAAACTAAATGAACCTGCTAACAAATTCGACTCTGTTAGCAGGTTCATAGGACGTCTTTCAGTCTTAATGATGACTAGAATGCGCCAAAATAACTCTTCATAGCTTTTAGTCTTAATGATGACTAAAATGCGCCAAAATAACTCTTCATGGCTTTTAGTCTTAATGATGACTAAAATGCGCCAAAATAACTCTTCATGGCTTTCAGTCTTAATGATGATTAGAATGCGCCAAAATAACTCTTCATGGCTTTTAGTCTTAATGATGACTAAAATGCGCCAAAGTAACTCTTCATAGTTTTCAGTTTTAATGATGACTAGAATGCGCCAAAATAACTCTTCATGGCTTTTAGTCTTAAGGTTGCTGCGCCTAACATGTCAATCGGTCCAAGTAACGAAAAAGGTTTCTCAGTTGATATCCAAGCTGACCCTCGGGCGCCTATTGGAATTTCAATGCCCTCTGGATCAGTAAACTCAATTAGCACTGTGCGGCCAATATTTTTAGCGTTACTCACTAACTGCTGTGCTACGCCTTGCTCTTGGCTACTATGACTGCCTCGTGCTTCACCTGTTGCCAATGACACAGAATGGACTCGTCCTCTAAAAATATGGCCTGGATACGCATCGACATAAAACTCAGTAAACTGACCTTGTTTGACTCTGCTCCATAGCTGATCTGGAATACGCATTTCTAAAATTTTTGTTTCAGTATTCCACAGTTGGATGTTACCAACCCTTGACCCTGCAGCGGTATCAAGGCGGGTGACGGCACCATCAAATGGAGCTCTAATTTCAAGTTGGCTTGCTTCGAATTCCACTTGTTGTTTTTGAGCAACTAAAGACTCTCGATCAAATTTCAATGCATTCAGTCTTGACTGATACTGGTCAATATCGCGCTTAGCAACCACGTTTTCAACTTGCGTTAATCTAGCTAAATCTTGCTCAGTTTGGCTGATTTCAGTATTTAAACTGTTAATTTCAGCCTCTATTTTGCGCAAGTTATTCGTTTCTTCATTGTTGACCAATGTATAAAGCAACTGACCTTTTTTAACCTTCTGATTATGCTGCACATAATATTGGTCAATCGACTCTGTAATTGGGCTTAACACTGCCGTTTGCGCCCGAACAACCGATGAGTCAGTTAAGTCTACTGGTGAATAAAAGCGATGCGCAAAAAACACAGCAAGGTTAATAAGCACACCTACCACCACCATTGAAATGTAGTTAGCTGTGGTTTTTTTCACTAAACCGGTTTTTAATAAAATCCAGCAAATTAAAATGTATGGGTAAAGTAATTCTTTCATTATGCTTATCTCGCTTTTATTACTGCAGAAATTTTCTTCCAATCTGTCACCACGATAAGGATGGCCGCTATCCATAACTCGTTATAAAAAAAGCCGATCGTACATAGCCAGAACACTAACTTGGCTTGCCCTGTATGCGCCGCATATTTTTTAGGCAGTGAGTGCAATTTCCAATACCCCCAAATCGCTAAGCAAATTGTCACTATTAACATCATTGTTAATGCGCCAATAAAGACTTCAGTGTCTAAGAACTTGTCTTTAAGTGCTGATGTTGTTGTCCAGTAGTCAGCTGGAATATCTTGATGATGGACAGTAAAGCCACTGGCCAAAAATACCGAACCAAGCGCCACTGTGATTAATGCCAATAAGATAAAAAACTTAGCTTTATGACGAGCAAAAAAGCCGTTAGCTGACTGAGTGCTAGGATGCGTTGTAGTAACTGTATCTGTCATAACCTGCCTTAACGTAATGAGAATGAATCATCGGGTATGGCAGAAATTATAGGGAGTGCACGCGCGCTAAACTTACCATTGTGCGCCACGTTTTTTTACTTGATAAAATCGGTCGCAATACATTGGAGCAAAAAAAGCGCAATAGTAAGACTATTGCGCTTATCGATTGTAGCTATTGGCTACTGGCTACTGGCTATTCAGGGCTGAACTGGATTTAATGACTTTTAGTCTCACGAATATCCATAATAGGCATAACCCCCTCACCCATCATGGTGCTAGGCAACTTACCATCCCACGCTTGGGCTTCTGTTAACTTCACAATTAGTGGATTGTTTTTAAGAGCTTTCGCCTTTGCTTCAATGGCTTGTGCTTCTGCCTTACCTCTTAACAGAATTGATTGCGCCTCAGCTTCGGCTATTTTTAAAATACCTTTTGCTTTAGCATCTGCGGTATTCACCGCACGTAATGCTTCTAGACGCTGTCTTTCAAGCTTGTGCTCTTCAGCTGCTGCTAAGTTCTTCTCAGTTTGTTTAATCTCAATCGAGTTAATGTATTTTTGCGGAAGAATAATATTCTCGATTTGAATGTTATCTACAACCACTGGGAAGTTTGCCATTTCTTCTGATAAACGACGCTCAATCCCTTGTATTGCACTGGCCCTATCTTGAATTAACTGCTCAGCTTCAAACTGTGGGATCGTATCTTTGGTCGCAGAACGAAAACGAGGATCTAAAATACGCTGTTCAAATTGACTTAAGCCGCCATAACTTTTAAACAAATCTAAAGCGGCTTCTTTGTTGACAGTCCAGTTAACCGATACTTCGATGGTTACAGGCATTTGCTCTTTAGTGCTTGAAGCCATTTTTTCAGCATTTTTACGGGTTCTAACTTCAATGACTTCGACAGTTTCAATAAATGGGATTTTAAAATGTAATCCAGGGTTTTGTTGATCCATTGCTTCGCCAAAGCGTTTAACAACCCCTACATGCCCCTCGATAACGATGTAGTAAGAGTTAAAAACTGCAATGATTAATAATAATAAAGGCAAGGCTTTAAATAACGAACCTGTGCTAAAAACATCCTTGATATTCATAAACTTCCTTTTGATTTAATGATGTAGTTAAATTAAAGGCGCTAGATTACCTAAAACAAACAAAATCGCAACATCAAATCAAAAAGAACCTTGTAAAGCTTGTATTCGCACGCGCGTTACTCAGTAACAGTAACGCTATTCGAGCAACACTAAGCTAATCAATAGCCATACCTTTATATTGCTTGGCTTACTCCATAAAACCAATTAACTCGTTGCCTTCTTTGATGGCCTTTTCTTAGAGGCCGATTTTGCACCCGTTGTGGACTTGCGTTTATAACCCGTTTTTGCGCCGCTTCGGCGTTTTTTGTAACCTGGACCTGTCACACCCGCTAAGGCATTAGGTAACTGATTAGCAGCTTGAGTAACCAACTCATTGAGCTGGGTAATTAAAGGAGACATAAACGCATCGTAACGTAATTGCTTTTGGCTAATGGCATCTAAACTACTTTCCCACAATGCGGTCATATCAGGTGTGGTCGCACTTTCTGGTAGTGAATGAACGAGTCCGACTCCGACTTGGGTTGCCACAATTGACTTCCCTTGACGCTGTAAATAACCTCGTTTAAATAATAATTCAATAATGCCTGCACGAGTCGCTTCAGTGCCTAGTCCATCGGTATCTTTAAGGATTTTTTTTACTTCGCTATTGCTCACAAAACGATTAATCCCTGTCATGGCGCCAAGTAATGTCGCATCAGTAAAATGCTTCGGTGGCTGGGTGGTTTTCTCAAGCAGTTCACCACGAGCGCAATGTAATTGCTGACCATTTACGAGCGGAGGTAAGGTGCTGAGTTCCTCTTCATCTTTATGCCCACTTGGGCCATTTGTATCACTCATGCTTGTTTTGCTCGATTGGCTTGAAGCAAATAGTTGTTTCCACCCCATTGCAGTTTCTTGTTTCGCTTTAGTGGTAAAGAGTCCTCCAGCAATGGTCACTTCCACTTGGGTTTCATCATAAAGATAAGCTGGATAAAACTGGGCTAAATATTGCCTCGCAATGTGCGAGTACAATTTCGCTTCTTTGCTCGATAAAGAGGTTAAATTAGCCATTTTTTCAGTGGGAATGATGGCATGGTGAGCGTCGACTTTTTTATCATCCCAAGCTTTAGATTTAAGCTTAGCGTTTGGCGAATCAATTTTTGCAGTTAACGTCGCGTCATTACTGACAATTGCTTTTATCACCTGCGGTGCGAGGCCGTGTTGTTCAGCAGGTAAATAACGACTATCTGAGCGCGGATAAGTAATCAGTTTATGGCGCTCGTATAAGCTTTGACAAGTATCTAAGACGTCTTTTGCGCTCATACCGAAACGTTTAGCTGCATCAATTTGCAGTGACGATAAGCTATAGGGCAAAGGTGGATTTTGGCGTTTACTTTTTGCTTCAAGCTTAGTTACTTGTGCAGGCTGATCAGTAATTCGACCAACAACATTTTCAGCTAAGCCCTTTGCTAACACGCGACCTTCTTCATCCATATATGGCTGGCACGCTTCACTTGGCTTCCATTTAGCGGAGAATGATTCATTTTTGTCAGTTAATAAATGCGCAAGTACTTCATAAAAAGGTTTAGGGACAAAATTGGCTATTTCCTCATCACGCCTCACGACCAAACCTAAAACCGGTGTTTGTACTCGGCCAACCGACAATACCCCCTGATAACCCACTTTTTTGCCTTGAATGGTATAGGCTCGGGTCATATTCATGCCATATAGCCAATCAGCACGGCTGCGAGCTAATGCTGATGTTGAAAGCGGAACGAACTCTTTATTGCTGCGCATTTGTCCTAGTGCTCTTTTGACAGCACTTGGGTTTAAATCACTAATAAGTAGACGCTGGGTTTGGGCAAGTTTGTCGGCTTTTACACCCGCATGTGCTATCACTTCATCAACCAGCAATTGCCCTTCTCTATCTGGATCGCCCGCATTAACAAGACTTGAGGCTTGTTTTATCAATTTTTTAAGGGTGGATAACTGCGAACGCGTTTTAGATTTAGGCTTAAGCTTCCAACTGTCAGGCACAATTGGTAAATGTGCCAATTGCCAGGACTTGTAGGCTGGATCGTAAGCGTCTGGCTCAGCTTGCTCTAGCAAGTGCCCGACACACCAAGAAACATAGTTGCCATTAGCATCCATGATATAACCGTCGCCTTTTTTATGGGGCTTTGGCAATACATCAGCAATAGCGCGACCTAAGCTGGGTTTCTCGGCAATATACAGGATCATTCAATTCAAACCGTTTAAATCAGTTAAGCCTTTTAATGCAGGCTTTTTAATATCATGCTGATACTGTATATAATTACAGTGGGCAATTACAGTAATTATTTAAAGTTTTTTTATTTTATCCATAAAAAATTTAGTTTGGTAATCGATGGCAATAAATGACGCCTGCACGACAAAATATTACCTTTAAGCATGTTAACGAACTAGAATTGGCGAGCTTTACTGCTTTTTTTGTAGTTTATTTTCATAACCGAAAAATAAAGAATATAAAATTGCCCCAACTGCCATACAATTGACTTTTTACACCACCAAAAACAAACGTTTCATCTAAATTAAGATAATTAAAGCTGAAATAAAGTTGATCTGGATCATCATTGTTAATGAATTCTTGGGATAGGTTTAGTTATCGCAAATTTTGAGCTCAGGAGCCCGTTATGGAATTGAAACAATGTGAGAAGTGTTACACAGACGTCTGCGTTAACGGGAAATGGTTTCATCATGATCATTTGACTACAAGTGCTTACATGTTAAATGGTGGCT
The DNA here is from genome assembly GCF_018100775.1 of Shewanella sp. MMG014. Lineage (NCBI taxonomy): Bacteria > Pseudomonadati > Pseudomonadota > Gammaproteobacteria > Alteromonadales > Shewanellaceae > Shewanella > Shewanella sp. MMG014. The sequence continues at coordinate 33,485 of NZ_JAGJDZ010000016.1, read as the reverse complement.
CACCAGAAATGGTTGAACTTGCAAAAATGCCAACCACTGAAACTGAGTTAATCGATATGCTGACCAGCACTTTCTAAGTAAAGTTTGCTGATTTTATACAGCTAAAAGTGGCAACAAAGCCCTATGAATTTTGATAAAAGAGCAGTGCTAACACTGCTTTTTTTATGGCTGCTATTTAAGCTCATAACCAGAGTGTATTTTGGCTTTAGTGCTATTTTTAATGATAAACTTAGTGCTATGTCGTAAAGAACGATGTGCAGACTATTTATCCCCTAATCTGCATTGTCTGCTAGTTGCTTCGCTTTCATAGTACGTAGCACTAAAATAACGATAGCAGTGACTGCTGGACTCAATATTGTCAGTGCAGTTTTGGTTGACCATACCGTTATCAGAGCATCGAGATCGTTATGGGATGTGTAATAATCAACAGGGTAATAGAAAATCAACAACCACAATGGTATTGAGCTTAAGACAGTATGAAGCATGTACTTGCTGTCAACCTCTCGCTGCTTAGCTTTTTTATTGCACAGATGAATAACACCAATGGTGATAACAGAGAAAACCACTGCCACACCCCATAAAAGAAAAGCAATCACCATTCCCATTCATTACCTCAATAAACGATTAATTAAACTTCACTACTGCATTAAATACAGCTTTTATAACTACTGTTATGACTTCATTAAACTGGCTTATTCGACTTGCTTATTTTGTTTACTTATTCAACTCAAGTAAGTCCCATTTATTGCCGTATAAATCCTGAAACACCACAACAGTGCCATATTCTTCTACCCTAGGTTCTTCATTGAATACCACTTCATTGGCCTGCATTGACTTATAGTCACGCCAAAAGTCGTTAGTTTGCAGAAACAAGAATACCCGGCCTCCAGTTTGATTACCCACCGACTGTTTTTGAGTTTCATTGTTGGCTTGAGCTAATAACAATTTGGTGCCATTACCATTTGGCGGTGACACTAACACCCAACGTTTTCCGCGGCCCAAATCGGTATCTTCGACTAAGGTAAATTGTAGTTTTTGAGTGTAAAAGGCAATAGCGTCATCATAATCATCAACGACTAATGCAATCATTCCGATTTGCTGCTGAGTAACAGTCGACATGCAATATCCTTTTAATTGAATACGAAATTAGCACTAAGATTGTAAGGGTTTAATTAGAAAAAAATCTGATTTATTTTATTGATATAAAACAAGTTAAACTTTTAAAGGTAGGATTAAATTCAGCGAGAAGTAAAAATAAGCCACTCATTAAGGTGTGGCTTATTTCGAATTCATTGGTCAGCAAAGAGTAAAGTGCTTTAGTGACAATTTAGCCTCTTTTAGCCACTGACAAGGGAATGGAAAAATCTATCATGCCTAGGTAAATAATAATTATCATAATTAAAAGACATCACAACACGCTTTGTGCGTCCGATGATTTCATTGCGAGGCACAAACCCAATCACACGTGAATCAGCACTGTTATCCCGATTATCACCCAATACAAGATAATACCCGGTTGGCACAGTAACCTCGTTAAACTTTGAGCGTATTGAGCCCATTTTATTCACTCTTATTGAATGCGCCACGCCGAGTAAATCTTCAATCTTATCCTGCGTATCATCTTGATAACTTTTACCTTGATTACGATTACTCTTATAACTAAGATCATGATAATTAATGTTTTGATGGTTAATCACTAGTTTATTGTTGTATAACGCTACGGTGTCGCCAGGTACGCCAACGACACGCTTTACCAGTCTATTTCCAGCAGCTTCGGAGTCAAAAATAATGATATCTCCGCGAGCTGGATCGCCTGTTTTATATAAAGAAACATGAGTAAAAGGAATGCGAACATCGTACGCCATTTTGTTTGCAAGAATTCTGTCACCGATTAATATGCTTGGTTTCATTGAGCTTGTAGGCACGGTATACCAATCTGCGACTGCACTTCTGAATACACTCATTAACGCAATAAAAATCAGCAGTGATTTATACTCTTTTAGCAACTTTGCGAATTTGTTTATCATCATAATCCCTTATGTTTAGTGATGAACTTAGTGCTAGCGTTAAGCTTGCGGCTTTGCGCTTACCGTTTAATACAATGTACTTTCTGCAATGTACTCTCTGTAATGCATTTTCTGTAATGCATTTTCTGTAATGCACTTTATGTAATGATTTGAGCACTTGGTTAAAGCAATTATAAGGCCACTATTATTTACCAATAAATTCAGTACTTTAATATTTTTAGGGTTAACTGAAATGAGTAATATCACCACCTTTTAGTCTTTTAACCTAAACAAGTGATACGTCGTCATATCAAAATGAGTTAAACAAACCACTCGTTCAAAATTTTCGCATTAAAAAAGGAAGCCGAAGCTTCCTGTTATTGTGGCACCATCAATGACGAGTCGTTAACTTAATTTCTCTGTAAAAAAGCTAATGGTACGATCCCATGCCAGTTTAGCGTTGGCTTCATCATAGCGACCTGTCGAATCGTTATGAAAACCATGCTTGGCGCCTTTATACATATGCATTTGATAAGGCACTTTATAACGCTTTAAATCAGCTTCGTAATCAGGCCATGATTTATTAACCCGTTCATCTTCTTCACCAAGTTGTACCATTAATGACGCTTTAATATTTTCTCGAAGCTCTTTCTTAGCGGGTGTCCCGTAAAAAGGCACCCCTGCGGTAAGCAAGTCAGATTCGACTGCTGCAAGATAATTGACGATATAGCCGCCGAAACAAAAACCTACCGCGCCTAGTTTTCTATTACTGTTTTCATGGGATTTTAAGAACTTGGCTGCGGCAATAAAATCCTGCTGAATTTTATCGCGATCCATTGATCGTTGCATCGCACGGCCTTCGTCATCATTACCAGGATAGCCACCAAGTGGATACAGCGCATCAGGTGCGAATGCAATAAAACCTGCCTTAGCTAGACGGCGAGCGACATCTTTAACATAAGGATTTAAGCCACGATTTTCGTGAATCACTAATACAACAGGTAATGGACCCGATTTATTCGCAGGTACCACAAAATACCCTTGACCTTTACCGTGCCCCTGTGGCGAGTCAAATGTCTCATAAGTCGCTTTAATATCTGCATCATTAAATGATACTTGCTCAGCAAGAGCATAATTAGGTAAAAGCGCAGATGTCAAAACACTCATGGAGTATCCCACAGCGACTAAAGTACCCAGCTTCTTCATGAAGGTTCGACGGTCCATACCGCCGTGAGCATATTCATCATACCAATCAAACGCTTCTTGCGGGATATCATCTCTTTTGGGTTGAGACATTGTTTTTCCTCCATCAAAATAATGATACACAGATCACGATTTATCTAACCTAGTGGAGCGAAGGAAAAAAGTAAATAGCGATTCCCATTTCAGTTAGTTGACGTCTTTTTCAATACCATAAATGTCTTCATCAATTGTTTCTATACGAGCCTCAAAAATAGCTCTTGCATCGTGCAAACCTTGGTTGTAAAAATGCGCGCCAATATTTTTGCCTAAAAAATCTAACAAGAACTCTGCTTCAAATTGACCTAAGTCTTGATCTAGTTCATCTTCAAAATAACGTTGAAGCTTATTCACCATCACTTCTCTTTGTTCTGCTGTCAGTTCAATTTTAGACATTAAGCCCTTCTCCTAAACCACAATCTTGTGGGGGTAACGATGTAAAAACAGGTTGTATTTAATCTTATATCATAAATGTTTGATTGGGTTTCAGATACAAAAAAGCCAGCTTTCGCTGGCTTTTCAAATGCAATGACGTCGCGTCAAATTAAGGATGACAAACGTTGTGCATCTCTAAGTTAGTACCAATGTCTTTGCTATTTGCTTTAGCATCGTCATTACGTAACTGTGTTAGGTGATCTAAGTAAGCTTGGTCAACATCGTTCGTGATGTATTGACCATCAAATACTGAGGTTTCAAAACGTTTAATTTCTGGGTTTTCCATGCCGACTGCATCAACTAAGTCAGTTAAGTCTTGGAAGATAATACCGTCAGCACCAATGATTTTAGCAATTTCATCAGCATCACGGCCATGAGCAATAAGCTCATTAGTGGTTGGCATATCAATACCATAAACGTTAGGAAAACGGATTTCAGGAGCAGCAGAAGCAAAGTAAACTTTCTTTGCGCCAGCTTCACGAGCCATTTCAATAATTTGCTCAGAAGTGGTACCACGTACAATAGAGTCATCCACTAACAATACGTTTTTGCCTTTAAACTCAGTGTTAATAGCATTGAGTTTACGACGAACAGACTTCTTACGCTCTTGCTGACCTGGCATGATGAACGTACGGCCAATATAACGGTTTTTAACGAAACCTTGACGGTAAGGAAGATCCATACAACGTGCTATTTCTAACGCGATATCACATGAGGTTTCAGGAATTGGAATAACAACATCAATGTCGTGATCTTCCCATTCTTTTTGAATTTTAGCGCCCAACTTTGCGCCCATATTTACACGGCTGCCGTAAACAGAGATTTTATCCATTGACGAATCAGGACGTGCAAAATAAACAAATTCGAAAATACATGGTGCATAGCTTGGTTCAACTGCACATTGGCGAGTAAATAGCTGACCATCTAATGAGATATAAATCGCTTCACCTGGTGCTACATCACGCATCACTTCAAAGCCTACGGCATCTAATGCAACGCTTTCAGAAGCGACCATATACTCAGTACCCGTTGGGGTTTCATGCTTACCAAGCACTAACGGACGGATACCAAACGGGTCACGAAATGCAACTAGGCCCTGACCAATAATCATCGCTGCAACAGCGTAAGCACCACGAGTTTGTGCATGAACTTTAGCCACGGCATCAAACACTTCATCAGCGCTTAACGTTAAGCTTCTTGTTTCTTGTAGTTCGTCAGCTAACAGGTTTAACAACACTTCAGAATCTGATGTGGTGTTAACGTGGCGACGTTTTTTCACTAGGCCTTCAGCCAACTCAACTGTATTGGTTAAGTTACCATTGTGAGCCAATGAAATACCAAACGGTGAGTTAACATAAAACGGCTGTGCTTCTGAAGCACTTGAGCTACCTGCGGTTGGGTAACGCACGTGTCCAATACCGGCTTTACCTTGCAGGCGTTGCATATGTTTTACTTCGAAAACGTCTTTAACTAGTCCATTTGCCTTACGTAAACGAAACGCGTTCTTGTCAACAGTCACAATACCTGCTGCGTCTTGACCACGGTGCTGAAGCACGGTCAATGCATCATAAATGGTTTGATTAACCGATGACTGACCAACTATTCCGACGATACCACACATGGGTAAGCTTCCTCATTGTAAGATGTTTTATATTTATATTTTGGGTACAAAGCTGGAGGTATTTTCCAGATAGTCAAAAAACCACTGAATAACCACACCAAATTGGGGTACAAGTTCTGATTCTTTCCACCAGTCCTGATTTGGCGAACCGGTAAAAGCATCAAGAAAAAATAATATCGCGCTGACAATTAATGCCCCGCGCAGCGCACCAAAACACAAGCCTAAGACTCGGTCGGTGCCTGATAAACCGGTTTTAGAAACCAGTTGACCAAGTAAATAGTTAACTAACGCGCCAATGATCAGTGTGGCGATAAATAAGATGGCAATGGCTACGCCATTTCGCATAGTTTCGTCGCTCATTTGAGTCAAATGAACGGCTAAATCTTGATAAAATTGGCTAGCAATAAAGAAGGCAGCAAACCATACCACTAAAGACATGGCTTCTTTGGCAAATCCGCGAACCAAACTGATGACAGTTGATATGCCGATGACGATGAGAATAGCGTAATCAATCCAAACCATTGAGATGGGGATCCGGTATAGATGTTAAGACGGCGCGATTCTAACAGAGACAGAAAACTTTCTCACCCACTGCTAGATAAATTGACTTTGCGCTGTACCAAACAATAGTGAATAGTTAGTTTTCTAGGGGATTGTATTTAACAATTTTACCTTGAAGACCCGTTATTTTTTTAATTTTCTGTTGCTGAGTTTTTAGCTTGTCGGCCGATAAATCTGGGCCAACAAACACCTTTGTGAGCGAGCCATCAATTGGTTTTGCAGGTAAGGTATAAGCGGTAAACCCATTTTGACGCAGTTGTTTTACTAACCCTTCAACATTTTTGGCATTATTAAAACCACCGAGTTGTAGCGTATAACCCGCTTTAATTGGGGTCGCTTTTTTCTCTACAGGCTCAGATTTAGCCACTTGCTGCGTTTGAGTATTCGTTGGTTTTTTAGCAGGTTCAGTTTGAGCTTGCTCCACAGTCTCTTCTTCAGAAGAGCTAACCAAGTCTTGAGTCTGCGCGATTTCTTCGACTTCAAAAGTCTCAGGTTTATACCCTTCACCGATATCATCTTTAGCTTGTTCAGTGATAACAGGACGAAGTGGGATCTCGGTAAATTGTTCGACTTCTCGTTGTTTTTTCCCATCGAGCAAATCAGGTAAAAAAATCACCCCGAGCGCCACAATTACGACAGTTCCAACTAAACGATTTTGAAATTGAGCAGACAATGTGTATTCCCTTTTATAATAATTCGCTAAAGCCAGCCACAGTGTAAAATGAGCCAAAAACAATTACCACATCATCAGTGGTAATATTTGCATTAAGACTTTGCCATGCTTGATTTATCGAAGAAAAATGTGATGATTTTAGCGGTGGTTCATGTTGTGCAAGCATACCAGCTAATGCAGTGGCCTCTAACCCTCGTTCCACTGGTAAATCGGTAAAATACCATTCATCAATAACGCCTTTCAGTTCAGACAAGACTGCGGCTGCATCTTTGTCTTTTAACATGCCACATAAAGCAATAATACGTGCAGGTTTATATTGTTGTAACTGGGAAGCCAAATACTTCGCTGCATGTGGGTTATGCGCCACATCGACTAACACCTTTGGGCTGTCTTGTACTTGCTCTAAACGCCCGGCTAATGATGCTCTAGCAATACCCGTCATAATATCTTTAGGGCTAATGCTTGGCCAAGTTTGCTCTATTACTGCAACAGCTGTGGCGGCATTGGCAAGCGGCAGTTTTGGTAAAAGCAACTTATGAAAGACACAATTAGCACCAATGTACTGCCAAGTGTCGCCATTAAGGTGGTAATTAAAGTCATGGTTAACGCGATAAACATTCGCATTAATTTCTGCTGCGTAATCTAACACAGTGTGAGGCAGGTCTGGCTCGCCGATAATAGCTAGGCATTCAGGACGAAACACGCCTGCTTTTTCACGCCCGACTAGCTCACGGGTATCACCTAAGTATTCTTGATGGTCAATATCAATCGAGGTAATCACACTGACATCAGCATCAATAATATTGGTGGCATCTAAGCGCCCACCTAGCCCAACTTCCAATAGCACGACATCAGGCTTTTCAATATTAAATAAGTACAGGCCAGCTAAGGTTGCATATTCAAAAAAACTCAAGGATATAGTGGCGCTATCTGGCAAAGTTCTCGCTGTTTCGATTGCATTAAATGCTGCTATTAATGCGCTGTCAGAAACATCTTGCTGATTAATCCGCACTCGCTCATTAAATTTTAATAAATGCGGTGAGCTATAAACGCCAACAGTAAAGCCGGCTTGAATTAATACTGACTCAATCATGGCGCAGGTTGTCCCTTTACCATTTGTGCCAGCGACAGTAATCACTTTTGATTGAGGGGATAGTACATTTAATCGCTTAGCGACCTCTGTTACACGCGTTAACCCCATTTCAATTTCGGTTGGATGAATAGATAAAAGATAATCCAACCACTGAGACAAGCTTGCCGAATCTGTCGGTGCTGAACAAGGTTGATTGTCACTAACTGAACTCATGTTATTCCTTAACTCAATGTCATTGATTACCGGATAGATTAATCAATCCAACATAAATAATGGCCCCATAGGTGGCTTAGGTAACTCAAAATGCTCAGGGTAAGTTACATCCACTAAATATAGACCATTAGGTTTGGATGTTGGTGCGGCAAACTTGCGATCTTTTAGCGCCAAAAGCTCATTGACCCACTCGACTTTTTGATTAGATTGTCCAATCTCGATGAGTGTACCAACAATATTTCGCACCATATGATGTAAAAAAGCATTCGCTTTAATATCCACAATAATGAATGCGCCTTGGCGAGTGACATTCACAAATTCTATCGTTCTTACTGGACTATGAGCTTGGCACTGTAACGCGCGAAAACTAGTAAAGTCATGTTCGCCAACAAAAAGTTGAGCCGCTTGATGCATTAATTGATGGTCAAGTGCGTAATGATAGTGACTTAATCCGTGACGTAATATACCAGGCCTAAATTCACTATTATCAATAATATAACGATATCGACGCGCCGTGGCAGAAAAGCGAGCATGAAATGTATCATCGACTTCTTTTGCCCATCGAATGGCAATATCATCTGGTAATTTGGCATTGACCCCTAAGGTCCACGCCGACATTTGACGTGTAGACTGGGTATCAAAATGGACCACTTGTCCAGTACCGTGCACACCTGAGTCTGTTCGACCTGCACAAATAATTTCAATGGATTCATTGGCTATTGATGATAAAGCGGCTTCGATTTTTTCTTGCACAGACACAACTTCTTTTTGTCTTTGCCAACCGAAATATTGACTACCATCGTATTCGACACCTAACGCCACACGCATTAAAATTACCCTCAGATTTAAAGAGCGCGCATTTTAGCACAAAAAAAACGGCGCATGCATTTAGCGCCGTTTGTTCGTGATGAAATAGGAAATTAATCGAATGAATGATGATTAATTAATTTCCAGCTTAACTCATCTCGTCAAGTAGTTTGCCAGCTTCGGTTTGCTGGCGTTCATTACCGTCAATTTGAACTTCTTTTAAGATTGCTTTTGCTGCATCTTCATCTTCAATTTCAATGTAGGCTCTGGCTAAGTCTAACTTGGCGTTCACTGAGTTTTCTTCATCGTCAACATCAATCATTTCAGCATTACCAATGAGTGAGTTCACTTCACCCATTTCAACAGCAACATCTTTATATTGATCGCTAATTTCGACATCTTCATCAGCATCATTTAACAATTTATCGATGTCGATAAAACCATTTTCTTGCTCGAAGGTATTTAGCGCAGTATCTGAAACCATGTCAGATGACTCATCAGAATCTAACCTAGCATCCTGTTTATTACTTTCTTCTGCATCAAGGGCCGCTAGCGCTTCATCAACCGTTAAATTGTCATCGGTTAATTGGAAAGTCTCATCATCGATATCATCAACTTGCGCTTCCGATGCTGGATGATTTGACGCTTGTTGGAATAAATCAGCTTCCCAATCAAGACTCGCTGCATCCGCTTTTTTAGATTTTAAATCGTCGAAAAAGCCTGACTCTTTCGATAATGCCTCTGTATCAGGTTGTTGTTCGATGATGGTATCTGGCTCATCGGCAGATAATCCCGCTAACATGGCATCAAAATCTTGTTCTGAGATGCTGTCCTGCTCATTTATTTCTTCATCAGATACAAATAATGGAACGTCATCTTGTTCATTAAGTTCAAGCTCATGAAGATCGGTCTCAAGTGTGTCGGCCACCTTTGGCGCAGTAACTTCACTGTTGCTACTATCTAACTCACTCTTGTCTGAATCACTCTTGTCAATATCAAAGTCTTCAACATTGAAATCAGCCAATAATGCGTCCAATTCATCAATATCAGAGTCTTGCTCATCATGACTTTGCTGCACTTGTTGATCGGCTTGCTCAGCTGCTAATAACTCAGCAACTAAAGGATCCTCTTGCTGCTCACCGGTCGGTATATCATCTTGAATATTCAGTGTTGATTCATCGCCCGGTGCAAATTTCAACTCGTCTGAAGGTTCGGTATTATTTACCGAAACTGGCTCTATTGCTTCAACATCGGCTAGCAACTCATCTAAATCTGATTCAGAAACCGCGGTGCTTTCTTCTAACGTTTCAGCAAACTGATTTTGAGCTTCATTTGTAGAGTCCGTTTCTAAATCAGAAATAAGCGAGTCAATATCATCATTATCAGTGTCAATGGCTAACTCAGATTCAATTTGCTCAAGCTCTGCTGTCAAAACTTGTTCAACATCCAATCCGTCGTTGCTTAATGGAGCAAACTCTTTCTCTGTATCAACATCAGCAAGGAGGTCATCAATATCGGACGATTCATCCAAACTGACAGCAACATCCTCTTCGAGCTCTGCGGCAATCTCTGCAGTGAAATCTTGCTCTTGTTCCGCAGGTACATCTATTGAAGCAAGTAAGCTGTCGATATCATCTTCTGCACCACTTTGAGTATCTGTCTCAGTTGACTCTTCTGCGGCAGGCTCATTAACCGCTGGTTCATCAAAGCCTGCTAGTAAATTGTCGATGTCATCTTGCGCATCACTTTGACTATCTGTTTGAGCAGGCTCTTCTGCGACAGACTCATTAACCGCTGGTTCTTCAATTGCTGGTTCATCAATTGCTGGGTCATCAAAGCCTGCTAGTAAGCTGTCAATGTCATCTTGCGCATCACTTTGACTCTCTATTTGAGCAGGCTCTTCTGCGACAGACTCATTAACCGCAGGTTCATCATTTGCTGGTTCATCAAAGCCTGCTAGTAAACTGTCGATATCATCTTGCGCATCACTTTGACTATCTGTTTGAGCTGGTTCTTCTGCAGCAGACTCATTAACCGCTGGTTCATCAATTGCTGGTTCATCAAAGCCTGCTAGTAAACTGTCGATGTCATCTTGCGCATCACTTTGACTATCTGTTTGAGCTGGTTCTTCTGCAGCAGACTCATTAACCGCTGGCTCATCAAAGCCTGTGAGTAAATTATCTATGTCGTCTTCAGCAGCACTTTCATCTGAGTCACTATCGGCAGGAACACTGTCAACAGGTAATGGTTCTTCCAATGAAGCCTCAATGACATCATCATTGGTATCGAGCCCTTCAAGAAGGCTGTCTAAGTCATCCTCATCCGCTTCAAGCGGCTGCATGTCCTCTTCTTGCTCTTCCATCGCCTCAGCCCAAAGATCATCTAAAGAGGTGCCTTCATCAGATTCTTCCGCTGGTTCTTCTTCGGTGATATACATATCAGCATCAGATTCACCATCGAGAGTGAGCTCTCCTGTGTCTTGGTTATCTAGATCTAATAAGTCTTCAATGTTTTCTGGCGATTTCTCATTTTCATCTAAGTGAACCGCTAAATTATCAATATCATCGACTTCTGATACGGCCTCTTCACTAGCTTGATCAATCACAGGCTCTGTTTGAGCTGCAGAATCAGGTTCAGTTTTATTTTTACGACGCATGAGCCAGAAGATAGCGAGGAAAATAATAATCAGTGGTAATGCTGCAACAATCGCTAGCAAAATCATATTTTCTGACAATGAACGCCAAAAATCTGTTGGCTCTTCAATAACCTGAGGCTGATTATTTTTTTCAACTAATGCCTGATGTTCTGTATCTAATGCTTGATACTTCTCGGTAAGTAATTGCAAATCCTCTTGCATTGCAGATAACTGCAAAGTGAGCTCTTGGATTTTTGCTTTCAATGCATTGTTATCTGCATCTTTGACTAATAATGTATCCTCAGCGCGAGCCAGTTCATCAGTCAGTGACAATGCTTTGGTTTGCGCGTCTTCTAATTTCGCTGTTAGCTCGTCAATTTCAGGCTGCGCTAATAAAGCCGCTTGCTGAGCCAATTCTTCAGCTGTCGGTTGCTTGGCAACAATTTGTAATGGTTTTTTACCCGTAGCAGGCACTGATGTTTCAACGGCAGTAGTATTGTTCGCTGCAGGTTTAGCCGGATTAGCGTTGGGTAATCTCTTGTCATTATTTTCGGCACGTAACTTAGCATCTGCAGCACTGATCTGTGCCATCACATCAGCCGATGGCACGAGTAGGGTCATGCCACGTTCAAGTGAGTTATAATTATTACTACTGAACGCATGAGGGTTAGCATCAAATAATGCCGCCATCACTTGATAAACAGAAACGTTCTGGTTTGGCCTAACTTTTTGGGCAATACTCCAAAACGTATCCGAAGAAGTCGTTGGCCCATATTGACGGGTTGGAGCGTTGACAACTTCTCCATTGGGGCCGGTAATTTTGAGCGTTTCTGCGTGGGCAGGCTCGATAATTTGAGATGCAGAAACAGCGGCCAATGCACAGGCCATCATGCCAACAAAATAAGAGGTTCGAAAAATCATCAATCTTTCCCTTTGAGCGCGATCGGGTTGTCTTCATGACAACTGGCTTTAGGTAATTGTTTTTATTAATTACGACTATAAACCAGAATTAGTCACCCTGCTACTGCTGACAGCGGTAAAACGAAAAAAGCCTGCAGGCTGCAGGCTTTTTAGTCTAAATAACTCTATTCATAGTAGATTAATAATAATCTCTGATCAGAACTTCAGCTATTTGAACACTGTTTAAAGCAGCACCTTTACGGATGTTATCGGCCGTAACCCATAAATTTATACCGTAATCGTGAGAAATATCTTTTCTTACTCGGCCAACAAATACAGGGTCGGTACCTGCTGAGTCAGTTACTACAGTTGGATAGTCTTCATCATTCTCGAAAAGCACCACACCTTCAGCGTCACTTAAAACCGCTTTAATTTGTTCAGCTTCAACAGGTTGACGAGTTTCTAAGTGGACTGCTTCTGAGTGACCATAGAACACAGGAACACGTACAGCTGTTGGATTAACAACGATATCGTGGTCACCAAAAATCTTTTGAGTTTCCCACACCATTTTCATTTCTTCTTTGGTGTAACCGTTTTCCATAAACACATCGATTTGTGGTAACACATTGAAAGCGATTTGCTTTGGATAAACTTTATTTTCAGCAGGTAAGCCTTGTAACAATTTAGCGCATTGCCCTGCTAATTCATCAATAGCTTGTTTACCTGAGCCAGACACTGATTGGTAAGTTGCCACGTTAATACGTGAGATACCAAATGCATCATAAATAGGTTTTAATGCCACTAACATTTGAATGGTTGAGCAATTAGGGTTTGCGATAATGTTTCGATTACGGAAGTCAGCAATCGCTTGTGGATTAACTTCTGGTACAACTAACGGCACGTCAATGTCGTAGCGGAAATGTGAAGTATTGTCGATGACCACACAACCATGCTCCGCTGCTATTGGCGCCCATTTAGCTGAAACGTCACCACCAGCTGAGAAGAAACCAATTTGTGCTTGGCTCCAATCAAACGTGTCCACATCAAGAATTTCTACTTGTTTACCATTAAAGCTTACGGTTTCGCCAGCACTGCGGCTACTCGCTAATGGGTATAAGTTTGCGACTGGGAATTTTCGCTCTTCAAGGATCTCAATCATAGTTTGACCCACTGCGCCCGACGCACCTAAAACAACAACATTAAATTCCTGTGACATAATTAACGCTCGACTCCTGAAAAACCTAATTTAAACATCCAATCTACCTCACAATGACCCGTGTTGACTAGCGACAATGCACTAAATTCACGTCGATGAGTGTGATTTTTTCTCATATGGTCAAACCCATGGTTATTAAGGAAGCTATTTCTAAACAAATAGTCGTCATCAGCGAGGTTGTAGACCAATCTTGCTAGCGTGAGTAATTGAGTTTCAGATACCTTGTCAGTGATGTGTAACTGACTAATGTTAAATTTAGGCAGTAAGTTCAACAGCGATTTTTGGTGTTCAAGACCAAAGATTTCACACAGTTTTTCGAACAACATATAAGTGCCGCGAGCTTTACCTTCTAAGCTGTATCCTGCGATATGTGGCGTCGCAAACTCAACAAAAGGCACTAATTCTGGCATAGGGTTAGGCTCGCCTTCCCACACATCGAGTACCAGTTTGAGATCATCCCGTTGTTGTTTCACCTTAATCAAAGCGCGATTGTCAATAACCTCACCACGACAACAATTCAGTAACCAAGCATGCGGTTTCAATTGATTCAATTTAGCTTCGTCAAACAAGTACCAGGTTTTGTGCGGTCCAGTTTTAGTGATAGGAACATGTAAGCTAATTATGTCAGCTTGCTCGATAATGGTGTCTAACGACACAAACTGACGGGAATTTTTGTCGCTGATATTAGTCGCGCTGCGGTTCGCTAACTGCTGTTCCTCAAGTAATGGATCGCACAACAAGACCTTCATACCATAAGCATTAAGACAATGCTCAAGTGCGCTACCTGTGTTACCTGCGCCAACAATTCCTACCACTTTGTCTTTTAAAGGTTGTTTGAATCGTTTAGCCAATTCCAGCATAGCAATAAAAGCAAACTCCCCCACTGCTGCTGCGTTACAGCCAGGTGCATTAGTAAAAGGGATATGACGTTGTTCTAGTAAGGCTAAATCAATATGATCAGTACCAATGGTGGCACTACCAACAAATTTAAGTTTATTGGCTTGTGATAACAACTCTGCATTCACTTTAGTGACAGAACGGACTAGAAGAACATCAACATCAATAAGCTGCTCTGGCGTTAACTGGCGACCATTTACACGGGTAATCTTTCCGATTTCACCAAATAACGCTTCGACGTACGGCATATTCTCGTCTGCAACTATGTTCATTCTAATGTTTGACCTTATTTATGTGAGTTATTCGATCATTCTATCAACTAATTACACTCAGCAGTTATCTACAAAAAGAAATAAAGTGTTCTTAATTGGTAATTTGACTGACTGTCAAAGTGGGTTAATCGCAATAAAAAAGCCTTTAGCATTCAGCTAAAGGCTTTATCGATATCAAAACACTAGCCTACGCCAGCGATGAGATAATATATTACTTCATTTTACGCATAACTAACGTGGCATTAGTTCCGCCAAAGCCAAAACTGTTACTCATTACAGTCGTCAGTTCAGCATCACGATATTCTGTAACCAATGGGATGCCAGCCGCTTTTTCATCTGGAGTATCAATATTGATGCTAGGTGCAATAAAGCTGTTTTCCATCATTAATAAGCTGTAGATGGCTTCATGAACACCTGCAGCACCCAAGGCATGACCAGTCATTGACTTAGTCGACGCTACTGGTGGAATATTGTCTTGGAAAACTTCATGAATCGCTTCAAGTTCACGAACATCACCAACAGGAGTCGATGTGCCATGAGTGTTGACGTAATCAATCGGAGTATCGACATCAGCAAGTGCCATTTGCATACAACGCACAGCGCCTTCACCAGAAGGTGCCACCATATCGTAGCCATCTGACGATGCACCATAACCAATAATTTCAGCATAAATTTTAGCGCCACGAGCTAATGCATGCTCAAGCTCTTCAACAACAACGATTCCGCCGCCACCAGAGATAACAAAACCATCTCGGTCAGCATCATAAGTACGCGATGCTTTTTCTGGGGTTTCGTTATATTTAGTTGATAATGCACCCATTGCATCGAAGCCCATTGTTAGGGTCCAATCCAATTCTTCTGCACCACCAGCAAACACCATATCTTGCTTACCCATTTGGATAAGCTCAGCTGCATGACCAATACAATGCGCAGAAGTTGCACAAGCAGAACTGATTGAATAGTTCATGCCTTTAATTTTAAATGGTGTGGCTAAACATGCACTTGCCGTACTCGCCATAATACGAGGAACAATGTAAGGACCAACACGTTTTACGCTCTTTTCACGTAACGTATCTGCCGCTTGAACTTGGTTTTTAGACGAAGCACCACCTGTACCAACAACTAAGCCAACACGATGATGAGAATATTGTTCTTCTGTTAAGTTGGCATCACTGATCGCTTCTTGCATTGCAATGTATGCATATGCGGCAGCATCACCCATAAAGCGTAACGCTTTACGATCAATGTGGTCCGCTGGGTTTAATTTAATATCCCCCCACACATGACTGCGTAATTTCATTTCTTCGAATTGGTCAGAATGGGTAATACCACTGCGTCCAGCTTTTAGTGAATCTGTCACTTCTTGCTTGTTATTACCGATGCTAGAAACAACACCTAAACCTGTTATTACGACTCTTTTCATTATTTGCTATCCATTTTGTACATGTCAGTACCTAATTTTGCTGCCGCAATGATATCCGCTTTAGACGAATAAAGTGGTCAGCTTTCAATAAACATAGGTAAAATAATCTCAATTGAACCACATTGAGTAATGAGCTTTGACCCAAATAACCACTGACTTCCCTATAGTTACCCGAGATTGTGCAACAATATCGACTAATTTTCCAAGTAGTTACTGTCAAAACCCTAATTATGCAGCAAGCATAAGGCATTATTATGAAACTGTCTTGTCCAACAAGGCAAACTCAACTAAAAGCTGCTCGATTGGGCAAATTGGCTTCGGTAACGCCATGGAAATCATGTTGTTGTGGCAATTATCTCAACAATTCAAACGTCCTGTAAGGCTGAGTGTTTTTGACCCCTATTCAATTAATAGCATTGAGTTGGGTCAATTTTTAGCAATGCCGCAAAATCAAGCAACGATTAATTCACAGCACTTAGTGGAGTTTTCAAAGCAGTTACACACTGCTTGCATTGCCAATATTCAAGGTTGTCAGCGGCTCATATTTGATCATGGTCAATTCATTGTTGATATTTATTTTGGTGATATTGAGCATAACCTTAAAGGTATTCAAAGTGTCGAAGCTGATGCCATTGAGTATTGGCATTGCCTTCCTCATACGACCTCAACTGAGTATATAGATCACCATATTTCAGAAAAATTGTTTTGGCAGATGGGAAGGTTAAGTAAAGATAATGCATGCTTTTATGCTTATCCGCAGGAAATTGACCGTGTTGAATGTTCAGCGATAACAGTATTAGCGAGTCAATCAGGCTTTATCATCAATGCGCAAAGTAGCAATAGAGACGACATTAGCAACACCAGTGAACGCTCAAGTACGCCAGATTGCGACATTCCTGCTGCTGAAAGAAAAGCATTAAGGTATTCCCATCAGCGCCAGTACGCTTATTGCATACCCAGTGCAAGCGCTCAACCTACGAATACATCGACTTCAAAAGAGAGTGTTGCCATTATCGGCGGTGGTATTGCAGCGGCTCACCTTGCACTATCGCTCGTCGAAAAAGGCAGAAGCGTCACGATTTATTGCAAAGACAGTATGCTTGCTGATGGAGCTTCAGGTAATAAACAAGGCGCTATTTATCCGCTTTTAACGCCTGATAACAACTTAATGAGCCAATACTTTCAGCAGGCTTTTTTATTCAGTCGTCGTAGGCTTAAGCAACTTGAAAATGCAGGTTACGCTGTTGAGCACCAGTTTTGTGGCGTGTTACAAACTGGGTTTGATGAGCGTAGCGATGCAAGATTAACTAAAATCATCCAAGGACAAGCTTGGCCAAGTGAAGTTGCAGCCCAAGTGTCACCAAGTGAAGCTAATATGCTCGCTGGTATCACCATAGATAAGCCTGCCTTTTACTACCCTTGGGCTGGTTGGATTTGTCCGCATCAATTCGCTCAATCGGCCGTAGACTATGCGCAAGCTATTGCGAAAAACAAAGGGCTTACAGTCGAGATCAGACTTGATACCCCAATTAGTGAACTAACTCGTCAAGGAACCCTTTGGCAGTTAAACACGACTGAACAAACCTCAGACTTACACCCTAAATCCCCCCCTAACTCGAACAAAAATTCTGCGGTACAATCATTTCTACATTCTGAGGTCGTTGTTGCATCAGGGGCGCAACTCACTGAGTATCAACAAACAAAACAACTACAAGTCACAGGCTTTAGAGGGCAAGTAAGCCATATTCCGTCAAAAGGACAATTAACTAAACTTAATAGCGTTATTTGTGCTCATGGTTATTTAACCCCTGAAAATAATCAGCACCATTGTGTTGGCGCTAGTTATGTAAAATCGCCTGATGACTTACGTTTTTGCCCTACCGAGCAACAAGAAAATGCGCAAAAAATGCATCATAGTTTTCCACAAAGAGACTGGGTGAGTGATATTGATGTATCAGACAACAACGCCAGAGTGGGTGTCAGAATGGTCACTAGAGACCACTGTCCTATGATGGGGCTTGCACCAGATATTGACGCCATATTAGATCAATATAATACCGAGCCTTTGGAGCAACATCAGCTCACCGTAGCCAGTCGTGACTTTTGGCGCCATCACTCCGCACCAGTATATAGCGGACTTTATGTTTTAGGAGGGCTCGGCTCAAGAGGACTAAGTTCAGGACCTTTGGCTGCAGAAGCTTTAGCTGCAATGATTTGTCATCAAACCCCACCGATCAGCTATGACATGTTTGCAATGTTAAACCCAAATAGAATGTGGTTAAGAAAGCTATTGAAAGGTAAATCTTTGCTTAGCTAAAACCCCGATAAAGGAATAACAATGAATCAGCAAATACATCAAGCGTATCTAGGCGAACTTTATGGCATTGCCTTTTTTACGTTATTTAAAAATATTGAAGAAGACGCCACGCGTATTGCGTTGTGGGATAAATTAATTGAAGTTGAAAGCATCACTGCGGAGATACTGTTGTCTCACTTATTAAAACAACCTGAGACATATCCCTTTGACGTGGTAACCATGACTGAAAAAGGTCAGCAAGATGCACGCAAGTGGCTACACCTTCCCTTGGAAGAGTTATTAAAAACACTTTATGATTGGGCTAAACCCTACGAGCAAGAATACCGTGACTGGCAAGCCTCTGCGACAGAGCATCAATCAATCATGACTATCATCGCACAACATGAAACAGCCATTTTGAACTGTTTTTCAGCTGAATTACAACAAAAAAATGGCCAAGAATATCTTGACCATTATTTAGAAAACACCCAATTATTATCTAGCATCAAAAGAGGCTGAAGTTACTTCAACCATTTTTTGACTTTAGTTCGATTATTGTTATCTCGGCTTTCTTTAATCAGTTCATCATCTGCTGTCACTTGAGCACTTTTCGATAAACGATCATAAAGCAACACATTGACTGAGGCCGCAAGGTTCATACAACCAACAGTTGGCACATAAACCACCTCATCCGCAGCATCAATAATTTGCTGCGGTATGGTGCCATCCTCAGGACCAAAAATATAAAAGGCATTTTGAGGATGTTCAAATAAAGGCAATGGCGTTGCGCCAACAACAAGATCAACACAGACCAACTTACTGTCTTCAGGTACTTGTTCCAGCAATGATTCAACGCGAGTTAATGGAATGGTTTTAGCTGCATTTTTAGTATCAACGTCATACTGAGCCTCACCTGAACGGGCCGCTAATTCATATCTATTTCCGGTATAGAAAACTGAATTAGCTTGATAACAACCAGCCGCGCGCATGATGCCACCTACATTTACTGGCGTTTTAGGGTTAACAAGGCCAATCATGGCACTGTGCTTTTGAATAGATTCAGTCATGCCTTTTGCTTATTTAATTTCACTGATAATTTGACGCAATTGTTGCCAAGCCGATTTTACCAGTTCAAAGTCAGCGGTTTCTAATTCATCATCAGCCAATCCCAAGCAATCTACCATTTTTTCGTCAAGCGACTCTAAACTTGTAGATTGTTCCTGTTCCAGTTGAGACAAGACGACAGCGATGTGACCTTGTAGGTATCCACAGGCAAATAAGGCATCATCATCGCCATTAGCAACCGTATTTTCAATCCACCCTTCTAATGCTGCATCATACTTCTCTAACATGGTCTAACTCTCCAATAAATCTGGGTTGGCAACTTGGTACATCACGTAATCATGATATCCAGTGGTAATTTTATAATAACCACTTAATGCACTATCTAATTCTGGGTCGCCACTATCCACAATTAATGGCCTTCCTTCAAGTGCTTTTAACTTAGTTTTTGTCGCAAGAATAATTATATTGTCTTTTCCTATCCGTTTTATCAGTTCAGGAGACAATTGCTGATTACCCCGTCCTAGAATATGTCCTTGCCCACCAATCAAGGTGATCACTAATTTCGTCGGCTTATTTTGGGTCAGTTCGAGTAATTGGTTTGCAGTAACATCACTGGCAACGATCTGCTGCTCATGAATAACATCAACACCCAATAAGGTGTTATCTAAATTAAGCTCTTCCATAACTGCTGCCACAGTGGAGCCACTGCCGATGATATATAACTCATCTTCCATTTGATTTATAACATCTGCTGCGATATCAGCTAATACAAGCTCATCGACTTCTTTGCCGCCCATTTTTACCGCTTGGATATATCGTGGCTCTGCAGGAACGAGCATTTCACCAAATCGTTTGGCTTTTACCGTTCCTTTTCTGAATGCTTCTTCGTCAATATCCATCACATCAGCGCTCATCAAACTCACTAACTCACCTTGAAGTAGCATGCTCACGACAACCCCTGCAGCGTTAGGGGTAATTGCGTACACTCCGGAATGGATTTTTACTCCAGCAGGCACGCCTAAAACAGGTAATGAGTCATCAACGACTGAATAAATATCTCTAGCAGTGCCATCGCCACCAGCAAACAGTAACAAGTCGAGTGATTCATCTTGCAATGCTTTTACAGTTTGCTTGGTATCCGTTGCAGAGGTGTTGTTATTACTACTCCCTGGTGATATCTGATGAACACACTTGACCGAAAAGCCTAATTCAAGTGCTAAAGTTTCGCCCATATCACCACTGGCGGTCACAATATCAATTTGTTCGCTAAAGGGCTTTATGACAGTTAATGCTTGCTTCATTCTCAATCCGGCTTTAGCTTCAGCCCCTCTTGAGATCGCCAGCTCTGCCACATTATCAGACCCCTTTAACCCAACACTGCCGCCTAAACCTGCTAATGGGTTAATAATTAAACCTAACCGAAAATGCTTCACTGCATACAATCCTTTCATTTATATCTAAGCTGGGCGATAAAGCCCTTTCTTTATCACCCTTTGCTCATCACTTTCTATGGGTTAATACTGTCACTTTTTATAATGGGTTTAGGCTCAGTAATCGCTAACGCTGCAATGAGTGATAACCCTGCACACGCTGCGGCAAAAAACCAAGTATGGGTTGAGCCTGAGCCATCCCCCCAAATAACGCCACTTATCCAAGTGCCAATTGCGCCACCTAAACCAAAACTCAAACTGGCATATAGCGCTTGGCCTTTACTGCGGTGGGCAATGTCAAAATTGCGATGAATAAACTGGATTGAGGCCGCATGGGTTAACCCAAATGTAAAGGCATGCAACGCCTGACTCAATGAGAGTAAAGCAATATTATCCACACCATATGCTAACAAAACCCATCTTAATACCGTTAACAAGATACTGACGAGTAGAAGTAATTTAACCCCAAATCGACCTAATAACCTCGGCGCCAACATGAACATTAAAATTTCAACGACAACACCTAAAGCAACAAATAAACCGGCAACGCCCTCTGAATAACCAGCCTGTTTTAAATACAATACAAAAAAGCCATAAAATGGCCCGACACTCATTTGAAGTAAAATGGCTGAAATAAGAAACCATACAACTGCAGAAGATAATTTAAGTGGTGGTCTTGGTGCTGAACTTGACAGTTTGACGCGATTACTCGGCAGAGCCATGGCACAAATAAACATGCCGATAAATAATACCATTCCAAGCGCTGGCACAATCTCAGCGCCAAATTCACCAATAGCAAATCCTGCTGCAATCACCAAGCATATATAACCGACACTTCCCCAACTTCTAATTGCACCGTAACGATGAGATTCATCGCCTAACGACTCTAATGTAATCACCTCTAGCTGAGCTAAAATTGCATTCCAAAAAAAAGTATAAATCATCAAACTGATGGCAAGGTAAGTCAAATTGCCATCAAAGAAAAAACTGACATAAGTGATAGCCGCTGCCGCTGAACCAAACTTGACTAGCTCTGAACGCATTCCAGTTCTGTCAGCAACCATTGCCCAAACATTAGGTGCAACAATCCGTGTTCCCATCAATATCGCCATAAGAAAGCCGATTTCTTGCGCGTTAAAGCCACGGTTATCAAAAAAGACACCGAGATATGGAACCATTAAACCGAGAATTGAAAAAAAGAAAAAGTAACAAGCGCTGAGCCAACGGGCGTTGGGCTCAGCAGATACAGCGTTGGGCATTTATTTCATACCAATAACAGGAGTTTGTGAAACAACATCTTGGTTTTGAGCGCGATGACGAAGTAAATGATCCATTAACACAATTGCTAACATGGCTTCAGCGATAGGCACAGCGCGAATGCCTACGCATGGGTCATGACGGCCTTTGGTAACAACATCAGCAGTTGTGCCTTGTGCAGTCATGCTTTGTCCCGGTACTGAAATACTTGAAGTCGGTTTAAGAGCAATGTGCGCCACTATCGGCTGACCTGAAGAAATACCGCCTAATACTCCACCAGCATGATTTGATTCAAACCCTGCAGGTGACATTAAATCACGTCCTTCAGACCCTTTTTGGGTTACCACACCAAAACCATCACCAATCTCAACGCCTTTAACTGCATTAATCCCCATTAGAGCATGAGCTATATCGGCATCCAGTCTATCGAATACTGGCTCACCTAAACCTACTGGTACACCTGTCGCTGCAACAGTGATTTTAGCGCCAACAGAGTCACCTGACTTTTTCAAATCACGCATATATTCATCAAGTTGCTCTAATTTTGATGCATCAGGGAAAAAGAATGCGTTTTGTTCTACTTCGTTAAGATCAACCGATTCTGCACTGATTGGGCCCAGTTGCGACATATAACCATTAATCTCAATGCCATGGACCTGCTTGAGGTATTTTTTCGCAACCGCACCAGCAGCAACCCGCATGGCTGTTTCACGGGCTGAAGAGCGCCCACCACCACGGTAATCACGTAAACCATACTTTTGTTGGTAGGTATAATCTGCGTGACCTGGGCGGAACAGATCTTTAATGTTTGAATAATCTTGACTACGTTGATCGGTATTTTCAATCAATAAACCAATGGATGTCCCCGTGGTTTTGTCTTCAAATACCCCAGACAAAATACGCACTTCATCAGGTTCACGTCTTGCGGTTGTATAACGAGAGGTACCAGGGCGACGACGGTCTAGATCGCGTTGCATGTCTTCAACAGTTAATTCAAGACCTGGTGGGCAACCATCAATAATACAACCTAATGCAACACCATGACTTTCACCGAAAGTCGTTACGACAAAATTCTGACCTATGCTATTTCCTGACATGCTATCTGCTTACCTCAACGTAATTCATTTAATCGTTATTATTCACTATCTTTATAGATGGCGAAAAGTGATTCATTTTCAACTAGCTGGTCGTAGGTGAGAACAAATACGCCATCGCCGCCAAATTCAAATTCAACCCAAGTGAAAGGAACATCAGGGAATTGCTCAATTAAATGGACCATTGAGTTACCCACTTCGACTACTAATAACCCATCTGGAGTCAAATAGTCAGCCGCGTTCGCTAAAATACGCTTAGTTAAATCTAAACCATCACGGCCAGATGCTAAACCAATAGCAGGCTCATGATGGTACTCATCAGGCATATCACCAATGTCTTGTTCATCTACGTATGGTGGATTAGATACGATCAAATCGTATTGTGGCCCTTTAGGAATCGCTGAGAAAATATCTGATTGAATCGGGAATACGCGGTCAAGTACATTTAACGATTCAATATTAATTTGCGCAACTTCTAAGGCATCTTCACTAATATCAAGTGCATCGACCTCAGCATCTTCAAATGCATAAGCACAAGCTATCGCAATACAGCCGCTTCCGGTACATAAATCCATCACACGATTAACAGGTTTATTGTATAACCAAGGACTAAAGCCATTGTTGATCATTTCAGCAATGGGTGAACGAGGCACTAATACTCGTTCATCAACATAGAACTCTAAATCAGCAAAACGCGCTTTATTCGTTAGGTATGGCACAGGTAAGCGCTCACGAACACGACGAATAATTAATTCAACGATTTTGTGTTTTTCGCTACTGGTTAAATTTGAATTTACCACCTGTTGGCCAATCTCTTCAGGAAGGTGTAATGCATGAAAAACCAAAGAAATCGCTTCATCCCACGCGTTATCAGTTCCGTGCCCATAATAAATGTTCGCATCATTAAAACGGCTAACAGCCCAACGCAACATATCGCCAACGGTTCTTAATTCGGTGACAGCTTCATCTACAAAGATTTTATCCAAAACATAACTCCTGAAAAATTGTTCCTGACCATTGTAACTGAAGTCTATTAAGATGACCTAGAATTCAATACAATAGCGCCATGAATAAAGAAAATAATCCCGACTTTGCACTGTTTTCAGAGCAATTTGGCGGTATTAAGCCGTTAAATCAAGACAAACATCATTTTAAACAGTCGGTCAAATCCAAACAACAAGTCGAAGTAAAAGAACAGCAGGTTTATGCTGACAGTTACTTTTCGGATAATTATCAACCTATTTTGCCTGTTGAAGGTCCAATGCGTTGGCTAAACGACAACGTGGATAAAATTGAGCTCAAGCGTTTAAGACGTGGAGATTATCAACCGGACCTGCTACTAGACTTACATGGTATGCGCCAAGCAGAAGCCAAACTTGAACTAGCTGCATTATTGCAAGCTTGTGTCAAACAGCGCGTACTTTGCTGTTGTGTTATGCATGGTTATGGCTCGGGTATTTTAAAACAACAACTGCCGATGTGGTTGGCTCAACATCCTAAAGTCAGCGCCTTTCATCAAGCACCTAAAGAATGGGGAGCAGACGCAGCATTATTGGTCTTAGTGGATATTGATGACAATACTAAAGGGTAATCAAACGAATCTGAAAGATTGGCTGTGCAAACATTAGTGACGGCATGTAACAAAAATGGCAGCGGTCGCTGCCATTATTTATGATAACTCAGTTTAAGCACTCATTTGCGCAGGTGTTTGCATTAAATCAAAGTGACCACCATGCTCATTACGCTCAATAGATGCTATCGCTGAAGTCGCAAAAATGGGCGGTTCCATACCAGCAACTAGCTCGCTAACCATATAACCTAAAATAGGCATGTGAGCGATAACTAACACTTTTTTTGCTTGGTAATGTTCGGCATAAGCCAAAATCGCATCAACGGCAATTTGTGGGCTACCCGAAGGGGTAATGTCGTCCAGTACTAACCATTTGTTTGGCTCAGGCAAATGTTTTGCCACCTCTTGCCACGTTTGTTGTGCTCGTAGATAAGGGCTAACAATAACTAAGTCCACACTGCTGACTTTTTCCGTTAACCAATTCGCCATTGCGTTAGATTGAGTTCGACCAAGTTGTGATAGCATTCTTTCTCTATCGGACGGTGCATCGAAACCCGCTTCACCATGTCGCATTAAAAATAGCTGCATACTTCTCTCGCTACTCATTATTATTGTGTTTATAGGTTAATTGTAGCCTTAAATAACTCATCCACAAAGAAACAATGAAGGATATTTAATTAGTCTTTAGTCGATATTTTCATTAGTTATTTGCTAAAAAGCCGCAACGAGATCAATATATAGCTAGCCTTCTTATCTGGAGCATCATCTTGACCATAAAACCAGACATCGAATTAAAAACTGTAGACAACATAATAACAAGTCCAAATGACCACCGACATTATCGTCATGTCGTATTATCAAATGGATTAAAAGTCTTACTTGTAGAAGATAAAACAGCAACCCAAGCTGCTGCTTCGATGACCGTGTCTGTCGGCCACTTTGACGATCCTGTTTCACGCCCTGGTATGGCACATTTTCTTGAGCACATGTTATTTTTAGGCACTGAAAAGTTTCCTGATTCAGGTGAATACCATCAATTCATCAATCAGCATGGTGGTTCAAACAACGCATGGACTGGCACAGAACAAACAAACTTTTTTTACAGTATCGACGCAGAGTATTTCGAAGAATCTCTTGATAGATTCAGCCAGTTTTTTATCGCACCCAAGTTTGATTTAGAACTAGTCGACAGAGAAAGGCATGCCATAGATTCAGAATACAGTCTTAAATTAAAAGATGACATTAGACGGGTTTATCAAGTTCAAAAAGAGTCTATTAATCCTCAGCATCCATTCAGTAAATTCTCCGTGGGGAATTTACAAACCTTAGCAGGCGATGAAGCAGAAGTGCGTCAAGAGTTACTCGACTTTTACCGTTCTAAATACAGCGCCAACATCATGACCTTATGCTTGGTATCTCCACACTCTCTTGATCAACAAGCACAATATGCGCAACATTTTTTTGCCAGCATTGTAAACCGTAACCTTACATCCAGTTATCCAGATACCGCATATTTGACTGACAATCAGCGACTTACCCATATCAACATTTCCCCGGTAAAAGACCAGAAAAGGCTGAACATCAGTTTTGCGCTACCCTCAATTGAGCAATTTTATAAGCGTAAACCACTCACTTTTATAAGTCATTTACTGGGTAATGAAAGCCCAGGAAGTTTGTTGTCATATTTAAAAGAGCAAGGTTTTGCTAATAACTTGTCTGCTGGAGGTGGCGTCAATGGCTATAACTTCAAAGATTACAGCATTAGTATCCAACTCACTGATAAAGGTTTAGAACAACTTGATACCATTATCGAGTGCACGTTTGAATATATAAAACTAATCACTACTGATGGAATTGAATCATGGCGTTATCAAGAGCGAGCCAGCTTGTTAGCCACAGCATTTAAATATCAAGAACAAATCAAGGCGCTCGATCTGGCCAGTCATTTAAGCATCAATATGCAGCACTATGATATCGAAGACGTCGTATACGGCGATTATCGTATGGATGCAATGCATGCAGACGAGACTCTCGCGCTATTGGCATTGTTATCTCCTGACAACATGAGAACACAATTAGTTTCCAAAGAAGTGAGCACTAACCAGCAAGCACAATGGTACTTTACCCCCTACTCTGTTGAAAAAATTCCAGCAGAAAAAATTGCACAATGGGGAAAAGTAACCCCAAGGAAAGCGCTAACGCTTCCCACTAAAAATCCATTCATAGTCGATAACCCAACATCAAGAGTAGAGCACAGTGAAAGTGATGTACCACTAGTGGTTGCAGAAGATGCAGGATACAGAATTTGGCACCGAAAGGACGATGAATTTAATGTCCCCAAAGGCCATATCTTTTTGTCATTAGATTCTGAAAATGCAAGCCCAACACCTAAACACGCAGCATTAACCAGACTTTATGTTGAAATGGTATTGGACTACATGACTGA
Source organism: Shewanella sp. MMG014 (assembly GCF_018100775.1). Lineage (NCBI taxonomy): Bacteria > Pseudomonadati > Pseudomonadota > Gammaproteobacteria > Alteromonadales > Shewanellaceae > Shewanella > Shewanella sp. MMG014. Next base: position 6,336 of record NZ_JAGJDZ010000016.1, on the reverse strand, counting down.
GGCCACTTATCAAGCTGAGGTCGCAGGACTAAATTACAATATTTACCCTCACCAAGGAGGGATCACTCTGCACTTAACAGGTTTCACCGGTAACCAAGAAACACTACTAGCATTGGTTATTGAAAAGGCTAGAGAAAGAAACTTCACACAAGATCGGTTTAAGCTAATTAAAAAACAACTACTCAGAAGCTGGACTAACGCCTCACAAGCTAAGCCGATAGCGCAATTATTTACCAGCTTAACGGTCACCTTACAAAAACGTTCCTATGAGCCTGCTCGCATGGCAGAGATGCTTGAGGACGTCACTCTCGATGAGCTTCACAACCACGTCAGCGCGTTTTACGAGAAAATATACGTAGAAGGTCTTGTTTACGGTGACTGGTTAGTTAACGAAGCCCAACAACTCGCTAAACGGTTAAAACAAGTATTGTCACTTGTCACTAAACCCAGTTCAGAATCGAGTAGAGAACTAATAAATATTGCAGGGCAAGGGACGTTATTACGTGAACTATCGGTTGAACATCAAGACAGTGCCATTATTGTTTATTACCAATCTAGTGACACTTCTGCTCATAAAGTAGGCTTATTTAGTTTGCTTAACCACACAATGTCGTCTACTTTTTTCCATGAGCTTCGTACAGAAAAGCAACTCGGTTATATGGTCGGAACGGGATATCTGCCACTCAATCGCCATCCAGGGATGATATTCTACATACAATCACCAACCACAGGTCCAAGAAACCTGCTTGAAGCCATTGATGAGTTTATTGCAGACTTTAATTATGCAGTGATGCAGATAACGAAAGAACAATGGGAAGCGACAAAGCTTGGCTTAATCAATCAAATACTTGAAAAAGATGCCAACTTAAAAAGCCGCAGCCAACGTTATTGGGTCTGTTTGGGCAATCGAGATTACGACTTTAAGCAAAGGGAAAGAGTCGTTGAAGAGATTAAAAAGTTCACCCGAGCAGATCTCATCAAGTTTATTGTTACCAATATGCGCAGCAAGCATAGCGATAGATTAGTGATGTTCAATGCTGGAGAACAACATGATCATCTTGACCCCTTGCCTACAGCGACGAAAATTACTGACTTAAAAGGTTTTAAAGCGCAAGCAAATAAATTTGAGTTTTAGAGGGGCGACTGTCGAGCATAAATTTTATTACAACTTTTACAAAGTATTTAAATCGACAGATAAAACAGCGAAATAAACCGATTTTTAGCAGTAAAACAGTGATAATTGCGTAAAAGTTAAACGAGTAAGCACTTGCGTAGTATAAAAAAAGTACAACCGTAAAAAATATTTATTTTATTTACACTTACGATTTTTTGACAAAGTATTAACTTTCTGAAAAAGTGGAGTATTACCTTGAATAATTCTCGAATACAAAAGACAAAAGTATACTTTATATGCAATTACTAAGACAGTTGTTAATTTGTACAACTCTTTTAATCCAAAGCTTTTTGGGTTTAGCTTTGGCTGATTCAGGGACAAATTATGAACTATTGCTTAATTCAACCAGTTATAATGTCGATGATGGCTTATCTCAATCGACCATAACGAGCATAGTAGAAGATAGTAAGGGCTATGTCTGGTTAGGAACCGTTAATGGCCTAAATCGATTTGATGGTAAAAATTTTAGGCACTTTTTTGCAGAAGATGGTATTTCGAACTTACCCAGCTCCTTCGTCAAAACCCTTTTCATTGACGAAAATGACAGATTGATTGTTGGAACGAACAAAGGCTTAGCTGTTTTTGATGAAGACTCTGAATCATTTACACCAGTATTAATAGAAAACAAACCCATTAATGAACCAATTTGGTTTATTTCTGACTTATCCCAAGGCATAGCGTTAGGTTTAAATAATAAGATACTAATCCTTAACAAAGGACTAACACGAGTAATATGGGGATTTGAAAGCGAAGCACTGCAAGAAGTAAAAAGAATTATTGAACTAGATAACTCATTTTACATTAGAAATTATGTAGGGAATGTTTTTGAGTTAACTGATAATGACCTAGCAGTAATAGAAACCAACTCAAATGACATTAGCTTACTAAATGAAGAAATAATAATATCTACTAAAAATGGTTTATACAGTTATAAGAATGATAAAAAGTCACTTTTTTCAAACCTAGAACTTACTTATTTAGAACAGTCAAAAGATCAAATGGAGATTACTTCTATTGTAGGCTCCGATATTGTTAAGGTCTCTAAAGAACTCAATATTGAACATGTAGGATTTATTAGTCTAGAAGGGTCAATTAAACGACCTATTATTAAAGAAACGAAATCTGCAATATTTATTGCTGATGTTAACTTAGGTTTAATTGTAGTTGATAGAAGCCGAAATTTAATAAAAAATTCAAAACTTCATACGAGTAACATTTGGTCAATTACTAAAAACAGTGAAAATATATTTATAGCGTTAGATAGTTCAATTATTAAAGTGTTAGACAAAAGCCTAAATGAAGTTAACACAATTGACTTAAAAAACATCGACGGCCCTAAGTCTATAAAATTATTAAATAACTCACTTTATGTGGGTACTATAAATGGCTTAGTTAAAGTTGATTTATCCTCATTAGAACAATCTAAAATATCCGATTATCAAATCACTAATGTCACTAGTGATGAAAAAAACAATGAAATATATGCAGCAACGATAGATGGAAATGTATTTACTTTTGTAAATGATGTAGAAGTTAACTCTATATCGACTGAAGAGAGATACCCCATTTTTGATATTGAAAAGCAAGGAAATACATTTTGGATAGCATCTCAAGGAGGCTTGTTCAAAATAACTAAAAATGGTACTGAAAAAATATATAGTAAAAATATGGTTACCAGCCTAGCTTTAGATGGAAATGATTTACTATTCGGAACAAGAAACTCATTACTTCGTTTATCGACAACGACTCTATCACTTGACGAAATTTACAAAAATAATAAATTAATTTATTCAATTGAAGCGTTTGATAATTTTATTGTTTCTTCATCTGCCAGTGAAATTAATATTACAAACAAAATCAACTCTAAGAACATAACAGTTTCAACTAAGCACGGTGCTCAAGGTGATTATAACTCTCAAGGTTCTATTGTTTTAGGGAGCACCTCTCTATTCAGTGGCTCTAACGGGTTGAGTATTATAAACCCTACAGAAATATACCAAGAAATAATTAGTATAGACTCTACTAACGTTGCATTAAATGACTTTCAATTATTTAACGTATCAGAAAAGGTTGGCGGAAAAATATTAACTCAACCAATTAATAAACAAAAAAATATCACCCTGAAATATTCTGATTATCCTTTTTCATTTACATTTATTGCCCCAGGGAAATCATTAGATGACTTTACATTTTACTATCAGATGGAAGGTTTGAATGATGACTGGTTACCCTCACAAAGTACTAATTCAGCAACATACACAAATCTCTCGGCCGGTGAGTATAATTTTCATGTATACGCGCTTAACAACCTGTCAGAGAAACGAGGCGAAACAAAAACAATTACAGTAACAGTAACACCACCGTGGTATTACTCTTTTGAAGCTAAACTAACCTATACACTTCTGTTTTTACTATTTTTATTAGTCGTATCTAAAATTCTTTTACGTCGCCGAGAAATTCAAAAACAGATAGCACTCAGTGAAGAACGCCTAAAACTGTCTCTGTGGGGAAGCGGCGATGAAATGTGGGATTGGGATATTGAAACGGGCGAAATTTACCGTTCTAATATTTGGGGAACGCTTGAGTTTCCGCAAGATGGTCGACGCTCAGGTAAACCCGGTGAAGAAAGTAATATCCACCCTCTTGATCAACAGCGCGTCAAAACTGCGTTAAATGATCATTTCAAAGGGCTTACAGATCACTTCGAAGTCACTTACCGAGTTAAAAGTCGCGAAGATTTATGGATGTGGATCCTCGATAGAGCCAAGATTGTTGAAAGAGACCACAAAGAAAACCCTGTTCGAATGACAGGTACGATCAAAAACATCAATAATTTAAAACAAACCGAAGAACAATTACGTTTATTTGAGCGAGCCATTGAAAACATCTCTGAAGGCATGTTTATTCTTGATGAAAAGTACCGTTTTGTCGAAGTTAATGATGCCTGTTGTGTGTTAACAGCGCAGCCTCGAGAAGAGTTTATAGGCCAGCTATTTACCTTCGGTCGTTACCCAGAGTCATACTCTAACCAAGTGCATGCCTCATTATCTCAGCAAGGTTGCTGGAATAACGAATTAGAAGCTGATAGAGGAGACGGTAGTCACTTCTTAATGGAACTTACCGTTGACGCGATTTATAACGAACAAGGTGAAACAACTCATTATGTTGGAGTGTTCTCTGATATTACTCGTCGTAAACAGCAAGAAGAAGAGCTACGTAAATTAACCAATAGCGACTTATTAACTGGATTACCAAATCGTTCAAGCCTGCAAGTTACACTGAATAATTTGGTTAAAAAAGATATCCATCACACGTTAATGGTTTTGGATTTGGATAACTTTAAGCGAATAAACGACTCGTTAGGGCATCAGATCGGTGATGAGTTGTTAGTTGATGTTGCCAAGCGTATTCAAAACAATGTTCCTAAGCACGTTAGTCTTTATCGACTTGGTGGTGATGAATTTGCAATATTAGTTGATCAAAACCCTGATATCGGCTCTTGTGCTGCTATAGCATCTAGAATAATAGATTCATTAAAAGAAGAATTTAAAATTGATAGAGAGTCCTTAGTGGTTGGCCTCAGTATTGGTATTGTGCTGTATCCAGAGGATGAGCAAAATGAGCAAGCACTATTAAGAAAAGCCGATATTGCGATGTACCACGCGAAATCTGGCGGCGGCAATCGTTATCAGTTTTACTCAGAGTCTTTAAACCAAAATGCACTTCGACAGTTAGAAGTTGAAAATCTCATTCGCGAAGGCTTAAAAGAAGACCTATTTGAGGTTTACTATCAACCCAAGGTCGATTTGAAAAATGATAACCTTGTTGGAATGGAAGCACTAGTTCGCTTAGTTCACCCAGACTTTGGCGTTATCTCTCCCAACGAATTTATTCCGTTAGCAGAAGAGAATGGGTTGATTGTTGAGATTGGTGACTTAGTGCTCAGAAAAGCCTGCTTTGCAGCACAAAAATGGCGTGAACAAGGCATCTTCACAGGCCGTGTCGCAATTAATCTATCTTCTAGGCAGTTTGCCCTACCAGATCTGCAACAACGCATTTCAACGGTATTACAGCTAACTAAATTACCCGCTTGTCATTTAGAGCTAGAGATCACTGAAAGCACCATTATCAAAAACCCTGAAAATGCTATCAAAGTTATGAATCAACTTTCTAAAATGGGCGTGACCTTGGCACTTGATGATTTTGGTACTGGTTATTCCTCTTTGTCTTATTTAAAACGATTCCCGATCCACTGTCTAAAAATTGACAAGTCATTTGTCGATGATATTAGTAAATCAGATCGCGATCTTAAAATGGTCGACAGTATTATTACCATTGCTCATAACATGGGGCTATCTGTCGTAGGTGAAGGTGTCGAGGACGATGCCCAACTCAATATACTCAAAGCACTCAAGTGTGAAGAGATACAAGGCTACATATTCAGTAAACCTGTTCCAGAAAAAGATTTTACAGAATTACTCAATATCAATTTCGATAAGCAGGAATTAAAAGCACAACAAAGTTAACATTGGCACAACAAGTGCAACTAGCAGTTCAGACGTCAAATAAAAAACTTTTTTATTAACCCTGAACTGAGAGATTAATACAATGATTAACGGAATTATCGTAGCTGCACTTTTAACATCAACTCCTGCTGCTAATGTTACAACGGAAGTAAATGTTAATAACTTAAACCAAGCAAACAATATTGCTGGTAACCCTTACATCAAGTTCTCAGACACTAATGCACAAGTCGCTGGAAACCCTTATATCAAGTTCTTAGGCACTAATGCACAAGTCGCTGGTAACCCTTACATCAAGTTCTCAGACACTAATGCACAAGTTGCTGGCAACCCTTACATCAAGTTCTTAGACACTAATGCACAAGTTGCTGGAAACCCTTATATCAAGTTCTTAGGCACTAATGCACAAGTCGCTGGTAACCCTTACATTAAGTTCTCAGACACTAACGCACAGGTAGCTGGCAACCCTTACATCAAGTTCTCAGACACTAATGCACAAGTCGCTGGTAACCCTTACATTAAGTTCTCAGACACTAACGCACAGGTAGCTGGCAACCCTTACATTAAGTTCTCAGACACTAACGCACAAGTTGCAGGTAACCCTTATATCAAGTTCTCAGACACTAACGCACAAGTTGC
>NZ_JAGJDZ010000015.1:0-102048 GCF_018100775.1 Shewanella sp. MMG014 | reverse complement strand
AAATAAACCGTGCAAGGGCTAAATAGAATTAATTTAATAAAACAGGGTTAACAGCTGAGATTTTGAACGAAACGCATAAAAAAGGGGCTAAACAGCCCCTTTTACCCATAATACCTAGGTTTAATCACCGAAGAATCTTGACTCTTGTTTGATAGAAACAGGCTTTCCATCGATATTTGCAACCACAATTAGATTAATTTTTGTCACTGTTCGCTCTAAAGCACCTGGATCAACCGCAATACTGACAGGAAGCGTTAATACTTCTCCAGCTTGTATAGAAACGTCTGTCGGACCGGTCCACTGATAGTTATCTAAACCTGTCATCGAAAGTTGATACTCTTGGGCTTGTTCAGTTTTGTTGAGCAGCTTCAATGTATACGTATTTTCTACAAGCCCGTCATTAGTAATACGATATAAAGCATTTCTATCTCTAATGACATCCATACGCACTGGCGCAATAGTCGCGCTGGCATATACAAAGACGAGTATCATGACTGTTAACGCTACGCCATAGCCAACAAGTTTTGGCCTAACAATTGTCTCTTTAATATTCTCAAGTTTATTTTCGGTGGTGTAACTTATTAGGCCTTTGTCATAGCCCATTCTTTCCATGGTCGTATCACAGGCATCAATACAAGCACCGCAATTAATGCACTCATATTGCAAGCCATTACGAATATCGATTCCGGTTGGGCACACTTGCACACATAAATCACAGTCTATGCAGTCGCCCAATCCCATTTCTACAGGGTTTGCTTTACGAGATCTTGGCCCTCGAGTTTCACCACGCTTTGCATCATAACCAACTATATAGGTATTCTTATCAAACATAGCAGCCTGAAAGCGAGCATAAGGACACATATGAATACACATAATCTCGCGCATCCAACCAGCATTACCATAAGTTGCTAAAGTAAAGAATACGACCCAGAAGTAGATACTTAGATCCGCGTTTAGGGTGAAAACATCAATGTAGACTTCACGACTCGGTACAAAGTAAGACACAAAGGTCATTGCTGTTAATAGTGAAACAAGTACCCAAGAAGTATGCTTCGCCGTTTTTCGCCAAAGTTTATTAAAGCTCCATGGCATTTGATCCAACTTGATACGCTTATTTCTGGCGCCTTCGAATTTTTCTTCAAACCAAATGAAGATGAACGTCCAAACCGTTTGTGGGCAAGTATAGCCACACCATACTCTGCCTAGATAAGTGGTCACAAAAAAGAGGCCGAATGCAGCGATAGTAAATAGTGCAGCTAGCAAAGTCAGATCTTGAGGCCAAATAGTCAAACTAAAGATATGGAATTTCTGTTCACCTAGATTAAACCAAACGGCTTGACGGTCTCCCCATGGTAACCATGGCAATATCAGAAAGAATGACATGGTTGCCCAACCAATACGTCTTCTTACTGTTGTCCAAAGTCCGGTTACAGCACGCACATAAATACTGTTACTTGGATTGAAACGATCTGCTTTATTAGCATCTGGCTGATGGATTTTAATCCGCTTTTGTTTGGAAAAATCTTTAGATGTCGATTCTTTTGTCATCTCGATGCCTTACTACTTAAAAAGGGGCAAACTCTATTGTGATTGCAGAAAAAGTTAATATTTTAAATAATAATCAACTGAAACTGCTACACACTCGTTTACAGAGTGTTAATTGAGTATATTATACTCGTATTATTCATGGTTATTCACTTTAATTGGACTAAATGATGAGAGGTTGGATCCTAATCGCACTGATTGCCGGTGTAATTTACTACTTTGCTACCGAAACCGATAAACTCGATGAGCCGATAGCTGAAATACAATCAGTTATGGACAATGCAGATGATAAAATATCTTCAATGACAGGCACAAAAATCATTAGAAAAAGTGACAAGGTCATTAAAATACCTTCAGGTGTAATAGAAAGATTGTCAGGTAAAGAGGTTAACGCGTTTAAAGACATTTTCACTGACAATGAATCGGTTGCCAATTTTAAGTCAGAATATTGTGGTTTTGGATCAAAACATCCTATTTTTGGTAAAGATAACCTTCAATTAATCTGTGACAAGATTTAATTCGAGCTTTACGACATCTGTAATTGACCTGAGATTTAAATCAGCCTAGCCTTTGGATAATCGTTTGAAAAAGGCTAGTAAACATGACTCAACAGGTTTCAGATATTTTTGACCCTTCTCTTTGGGACACAGTTAGTGGTTTCGACTTTGAAGATATCACTTATCACCGAGCAAAAGATCAAGGCACTGTTCGTATTGCGATAAACCGCCCTGATTGCCTCAATTCTTTCCGACCTAAAACAGTTGATGAGCTTTATACTGCGTTAGATCATGCTCGCCAATGGTCAGACGTTGGCTGTGTGCTCATTACCGGTAATGGTCCATCAGCAAAAGGCCAACACTCTTTCTGTGCCGGAGGAGATCAACGCATCCGCGGTAAAGACGGCTATAAGTATGAAGGGGCTGAAGAAGGTAAACCTGATGTCGCCCGTATGGGTCGCCTTCATATATTAGAAGTGCAACGCTTGATTCGTTTTATGCCGAAAGTGGTTATTGCAGTAGTTCCTGGCTGGGCTGTTGGCGGAGGTCATAGCTTACACGTTGTTTGCGATTTAACCCTTGCTTCAAAAGAACACGCCGTTTTCAAACAAACCGATCCTGATGTCGGCAGTTTCGACTCTGGATATGGAAGTGCTTACTTAGCCAAAATGATTGGTCAAAAACGTGCTCGTGAAATTTTCTTCCTTGGGTTTAATTACTCAGCCGATGAAGCATTCGATATGGGCATGGTTAACCGCTCAATTCCTCACGCAGAGTTAGAAAAAGAAGCTTTAGCTTGGGCAAAAGAAATTAACAGTAAGTCGCCAACTGCCATGCGTATGCTTAAATATGGCTTTAACCTGCCAGATGACGGTTTAGTGGGTCAGCAACTATTTGCAGGAGAAGCGACTCGCCTTGCTTATGGGACTGATGAAGCACAAGAAGGCCGTGATGCCTTTTTAGAAAAACGCGATCAAGATTTTTCTAAATTCCCTTGGCACTACTAAAACAAGCTTAATTAACTTTAAGTTATTTGTTTCGCCAATAATTGAAAAAGGCGTGGCTTACTTTATTGTTAGCCACGCCTTTTGAGTATAAATGCTTACCCTCAATCGAACCTGACTTAGTTTATGATGTCTTTTACAAACGGTTTTAATTGCAGCTCACGATCAAATAGCAATGGGTAATCTGTTCGGCCTGTCATTGGCCAATCGTTTCTCCAAGTTTGACCATCATCGACACCCCAAAATGTCACACGATCGATTTTTTGTTGGTGCTTTATAAATAAATCAATGATTTGCTTATAACGCTGCGCAAGTTGTTGCTCAACATCTGAAGGAAGTCCGTCAGCATAAGGATTAAACTGTTGCTGCAATGCCATATCTAAGCTGATATCTGCGCCTTGATTGTCTTCATCTGGAAAGGGCAATACTGATACATCAACCTCTGTAAACATAACGGTGACGCCTGTATCAGCAAATGCATTAATTGAATTTTCAACTTCATTCAAATCAGGATAATCCAATGCATAATGCCCTTGAATCCCAACACCATCAATGCGAATACCTTTTGATTGAAGCTGCTTAACTAACTTAACTACCGCTTTACGTTTTGCAGGCTTAAATAAATTGTAGTCATTGTAATAAAGCGCAATATCAGCATCAGCTTGATGTGCATATTCAAACGCTTTTTCAATATAGTCAGGGCCGATGATAGCTAACCACTTTGAATCGCGAAGTGTACCGTCCTCATTAAATACCTCATTAACAACATCCCATGCTTGCACCTTGCCTTTATATTGCCCTAACACGGTATTGATATGTGACTGTAGTCTTTCAAGTAAAGAGTCACGCTCAAGTAAATTCCCCTTCCCGTCTTCAAATACCCAATCTGGCGTCTGCTGATGCCATAACAATGTATGTCCTACCATATACATGCCATGTTTCTGACCAAAACTCACCAATTTATCAGGCGTACTAAAGTTATATTGCTGAGGGCTTGGGTGAATTTCTTCCCATTTCATAACATTTTCAGCAGTTAAACTATTAAACTGCTGAGCAACCAAATCTAATACACCTGGTTTCTTATCTAAGACTTGCGCTTCACTTAATGCTGCACCGATTTTAAATTGTTCAGCAAAATGATCTTTTAATTGTAACTCTGTCTTAGCGTCAGCGGCTTGCAGAGTTACAGGCAAAAGTAGGCAAGCAAGTAATGGTACAAACCTCTTCAAACCAGCGCAGCTTATTAGCGAATTATCAGGTACAAACATATCAATCCCTTTATGTTAATAGTAATAATGAAGTCGCATTTCGATAATCTAAGAAGTGAGGACACTATTCGCTTCATAGGGTAAAACGGACAAAATCTAACAAAACACAACTTATTGTTAAAATGACTATTACATATAATATTCCTAAAACCAAGATTCATTTCAAGTGATTTTTTGTAAACAACAGAATTCGTTGCGCCCAAAGTGCGCTTAATTTACTCTTATTGACTAAAATTTATTTTTCTTTTTATCGTGATTTCATTAGATTAAGCTAAATAACCTTTATATCTGACCGATATAGCCAACGTTTTACATATGCTAGGTACTATGATGACAGTAAAGCCGATTTTAAATGCCAATGAGTTAGCCCAAGAAGAAGCTTTGCCAGATAACACCATCACGAATGTGTCGGTGGATAATCTTATTTTCTCTATGCATGAAGGTAAGCTGAAAATTCTATTAGTGAAATACAATAGAGGATTAGCGGCAAACAAGTGGGGTCTTATTGGTCATTGGGTAATGATGGATGAAAACCTTGAAGATGCCGCATCGAGGGTTGTGAAACAAACGACAGGTGTCGATAACTTATATTTGGATCAGCTAGGCGCATTTGGTCAAGTCGATCGATACCCTACCCGTCGTATCATTACGGTTGCCTTTTATTCTTTAGTCCGTTTTGATGAAACACGTTTAGCCATGGGCAATAACGCCTATGAAATTGAATGGTTTGATGTCTATAACTTACCGCAGCTCGTTTTCGATCACGCAGAAATTATTAAAAGCTCACTAAGTAATCTTAAATATAAAGTCCACCACGAACCAATTGGCTTTAATTTATTACCAGAGAAATTTACCCTGCTGCAGTTACAAGAGATTTACGAATCAATTCTTAACAGTAAGCTCGATAAACCTAACTTTCGACGCAAGATATTAAAAATGAATCTATTGATCAATTGCAACGAAAAACAAAAAAACGTAGCTCATCGCGCTGCCGCATTATTTTGTTTTGATAAAGTGGTTTACGAACAGCTTAAACAGTATGGATTTAACTTCGAGTTTTAATTCAATCCGCTAATGAAACGTTATTAAGTCGCCTAAGATACGCTTAAGCGACTTTTTTATTCCTCTCAATCAGATAGATATACACGACCCGACGAGATACTCCTGTTTAATCGAATAAACCTTTTGACTTAATTTGTAAAAAACGCTTTAAATGGTAATGATAACTGTTATCATCGGGTAATTAAAAACAAACTTACTCGAGGTTCACATGAAAAAAACCATGACTTTCGCCATTTTGCATTTCAGTGTTGCATTCACCATTACATATTTACTAACTGGAAGTATTGTCATTGGTGGTGCTGTGGCATTAATAGAACCTGCCGTAAATACCATTGTTTTTTATTTCCATGACAAAGTTTGGAATAAAATAGAGGCAAACAGCTTAGCTAACGCTATCAGCTAGTGCCTCATATTAAGAAAACTACTTTGCAGGTTTGTCTTTTTCAAGTCCTAGCTTATTTGCCAATGGCGCTATCGCTCCACCTTGAATAAAGATAGAAAATAAGACAAAGAAAAACACCATATGCACAATATCAATTGCGCCTGGAACACCAGCTGCAGCAGGTATTAACGCAAACACAATAGGTGTTGCCCCTTTTAGGCCTATCATAGAAATGAATAGTCGCTTTTTCCAACTGGCTTTTACAAAAGGTAAATAGCACAGTTGAACAGCAAGCGGCCTTGCAACAAATATGAGTAATAAAGCTGGAAGTATAGATATCCAGAATACGGTCATCAGCGTCTGTGGGAATATTTGTAGACCTAACACAATAAACATTAGTGCCTGAGCCAACCATGATAAACTGTTAAAAAAGTGCAAGTTAACTTGCTGCCCTCTTTTAATGCCGTTGCCAATAACGACACCCGCAATGTAAGAAGCCAATAATATATTGCCCCCCAATAAATCAGCACCGTAAGTCGCAATGATAAAGCTGGCTAATACAAACACTGGTATCAAGCCATACTCTGACAAACTAATCTTATTTAGCAGTGTTACAGCAAGCTTACCAATTAAAAATCCGACGATAATTGCAATAGCGATTTGAGTAAACAAGCTCAAACTTAAAGAAGATACAGTAACCGATTGTGTTGAAGACAGTGCCATCTCGGTTAATACAATAACCATTAGCATAGCTACTGGGTCATTGGTTGCTGACTCAAACTCCAAAACGGTGTCGGTTTCTTCTTTTAACTTTAACTTTTTCGACTCTAAAATCGAAAATACTGCCGCCGCATCCGTTGAAGACACAACAGCGGCAAATAGTAGGCAAATTACAAAATTGAAGTCGAGCAGCAAATATAAAATACAAGCGAAGATGAGAGTGGTAAATATCACCCCAAAGGATGCCAAAACGCCCCCTTCTTTATACGCTATCTTAATTTTATCCGTCGAGGTATTAAGGCCACCAACAAAAACAATCACATTTAGCGCTAAGCCACCAATCCATGCTGTTTTGTCCAAATTGTCATAAACAAAATTAAACTCACCATTACCAAGTGAAAGACCCACTCCCATAAAGATGAATAGTGACGGGATCCCTAAGGTACGGGAAGGATGATGCAATAAAATGCCAATAACGATCAGAATAGACATTCCAATCATAATCATTTCTGTGGTCATAACGTCCCTTTTTATTTTGATAAGAAAATGAACTGAGAAGGCCACCAAAATCAAACTTAAGTTATAAAGACATCGCAGCTTATAACTTAATTATTGGCAGTGCTTGAGTGTAATAAAACTTTAATAAAAATTTTTACGCTAAATAGTTTGGCGGCAATATAACATCAATCCTCAAATCCACCTTAACTTAAGCTTAATCCAAGATTAACACCAAAAGCATTTTGCGCTTACTCAGTCAAATTGAACACCTTTACACTTCAATAATACTTGGCTTTGAACCCTTTAATAGCAATTTAAGGTATTCAGCGTTTTTTTTGCTGAATTATAGTTAATAAACACATCCGTCACACATAAATATAACACAAAAAAAACATAAACTTAGGTAGCTTTAGATAATCCAATTTCAACAAAGAACACTGTAACTTAACTGTCATATTGATCTGTCTTAATGCACTCGCTTCAAATTACAGCGAGAAAGAAGCACCCTAACTTTCAATATCCAAGATGGGTATTAAGTACAAATTTAAGTACAAATAATAAGTGGAATTTGTGATGAAAAAAGTGATTGGTTTATTAACTGCTGTTGGCTTAATGACGGCACCTCTTGTTCAAGCTGGTACAGTAACAGTATCTGGTTCAACATCTGTTGCACACGTTATGGAAGTGCTAGCAGAGAACTATCAAAACACTGCTAAAAAGAATGTTGAAGTACAAAGCACTGGCTCTTCTGCTGGTATTCGTGCAGCGAAAGACGGCACCAGCATGATTGGTATGTCTTCTCGTAACATTAAAGAAAATGAGTTAAACGATACAACAAAAGAAATCGTTATTGCTCGTGACGGTATTGCTGCTGCAGTAAACAAAGCAAACCCAGTTCAAGACTTAACTCAAGAGCAAATTTCAAAAATCTACCGCGGCGAAATCAAAAACTGGAGCGAAGTAGGTGGCGAAGCTCGTCCAATCGTTGTAGTAACTCGTGAAAACGGTTCTGGTACTCGTGGCGCTTTCGAAGAAATCATGGACTTACAACGTACTGTTAATGGCCACAAGGTAACGGCTATTACACCTACAGCTCAAGTAGGTAATGGTAACGGTATGATCAAAACAATCGTTGCGAATAACCCATACGCCATCGGTTATATCTCTCTTGGTTCAGTTGATGATTCTTTAGTTGCTCTAAGTGTAGGTGGCGTTGAAGCTACTGACACAAACATTGCAGCTGGCGAATACCAAATTGCTCGTCCATTCATCGTTTTAGTGAATGACCAGCCACACCCGAATGCACAAAGCTTCATCGACTTTATCATGTCAAATGACGGTCAAAGCATTGTTGCTGAAGAAGGTTACATCCGCGTTCAGTAATAACTGACCACGGTATATTAAGAGGAGCTTATGCTCCTCTTTTGTAGTTTCTATCAAATATTAAAAATGATTAATCATCAGTACGACCTCGAGGCATATGATGAATACAGCAACTAAAGTCCAATCACAAGGACTGCAACTTGCACCAAAAAAAGCCATGGACATAAAAGAAATCTTCTTTCATGGCCTTTTCCTATGTTGCGCTATGGTTGGCGTACTATCGGTTTCCACCATCGGATGGTTTGTATTTAACGAAGGTTTACCTGCATTTAAAGAAGCAGGTGTTACTGAGTTTGTAACAGGTAAAGAATGGCTGCCACCAGCACTTTATGGCATTTTACCTATGATTGTTGCCTCAATGATATCAACAGCTGGTGCTGTAATCATTGGTGTCCCTATTGCTATTTTAACCGCTGTATTTTTGGCAGAAATTGCCCCTAAATGGTTAGCAGATTTAGTTAGACCAGCAGTTGAGTTACTGGCTGGCATTCCTTCTGTTGTATACGGATTTTTTGGATTGGTGATTATTGTCCCAGCCATTGAAACGATTTTTAATATTCCTGCTGGTAACACCATTTTGGCGGGAATCATTGTGTTGGCAATTATGATTTTGCCAACCGTCATTACTATTTCAGAAACATCTATTAGAGCCTTACCTTCTGTGTATAAAGAAGGTGCACTAGCCTTGGGCGCATCGCATATATACAGTATTTTTAAAGTACTGATCCCTGCCGCTAAAAGCGGCATCTTTACAGGCGTTGCACTGGGCGTTGCTCGTGCAATTGGTGAAACCATGGCCATCATTATGGTTATGGGTAACGCACCGGCTATGCCAGGTTCGTTAT
Source organism: Shewanella sp. MMG014 (assembly GCF_018100775.1). Taxonomy (NCBI): domain Bacteria; kingdom Pseudomonadati; phylum Pseudomonadota; class Gammaproteobacteria; order Alteromonadales; family Shewanellaceae; genus Shewanella; species Shewanella sp. MMG014. Next base: position 92,844 of record NZ_JAGJDZ010000015.1, on the reverse strand, counting down.
TAGAACCTGCACGTACACTTACCGCTAACATCGCAATGGAAATGTCTTACGCAACAGGCATCCATTCAAGTGCACTGTATGCAACAGGTATTGTCTTATTGGCATTTATCGTTTTGCTTAACGGTTCATTGTTATACCTAAATCGCAAGAGAGCGTATTAATCATGTCTAAGTTTACTCAATCAAACTCATTAGTATCGAGACAGAATCAAGATAAATTGCTTCATGGCGCTATTTGGGCTGCTGCCGGTATCACTATCTTATTTTTGTTATGGGTGGTTTGGCACATTCTCTCAAATGGATTAAGCCATGTTAGTTGGGAGTTTATTACTGGTGCCTATACCCGCATTGGCGAAGCTTCTGGTATTTGGGCGATGATTGTATCGACCGTATATATGGTACTACTGTCATTAGCTTTCGCAGCACCAATTGGCATTATGACGGCGATATATCTAACTGAGTACGCCAAGCCTGGCAGTAAAATTGTGCAAGTTATCCGTTTTTGTACTGAGTCACTCGCAGGTATTCCATCGATTGTTTACGGCTTATTCGGTATGACATTCTTTGTCACGACCTTAGGCTTAGGCTTTTCAATCTTGTCGGGTGCATTAACGCTAGCGATGTTGATTTTACCCGTCATCATTCGTACTACGGAAGAAGCCTTAATGGCTGTCCCAATGAGCTACCGTGAAGGTGGTTATGCATTAGGCAGTAGTAAAATTTACACTATTTGGCGCTTAATATTACCAAGCGCTTTACCAGGTATTGTTACATCGGTCATTTTAAGTACTGGCCGCGTTATTGGAGAGTCAGCACCAGTATTTTTAACCGCTGGTATGGTGACTCAAATTCCTGACTCTGTATTAGATTCAGGCCGAACATTGACTGTTCATTTATATAAGTTAACCCAAGAGTTATTTACTCAGCACGAATGGGATCAAGCTTATGCCACTGCAACCATCTTAATTGTATTGGTATTAGCACTAAATTTAGCAACCAAAGTCATTGCTACCCGATTAAATAAATCTTCTTAGCATTAAACAAACGAATAGTAATAACACGTAAAACATCGTGTTAATTAAAGGCCAGATCATGAACAAACTTGAAGTAAGCAACTTAGACCTATTTTACGGCGAAAACCATGCGTTAAAAGATATCTCAATTAACATCCCATCACGCCAAGTGACGGCTTTAATTGGGCCATCAGGTTGCGGAAAGTCAACACTGCTACGCACGCTAAACCGAATGAATGACTTGGTTGCAGGAGTCAAAATTACAGGCACTGTGGCATTCGAAGGTGAAGATATTTATGCCGATGTTGATGTAAAAAACCTAAGAATGCGAGTAGGTATGGTGTTTCAAAAGCCAAACCCTTTCCCGATGAGTATTTATGAAAACATCGCTTTTGGCCTTAAAGCCCAAGGCGTTAAAGATAAAGCTGTATTAGATAAAGTTGTTGAAGACTCATTACGTGGCGCAGCTTTATGGGAAGAAGTTAAAGACAGACTAAATACACCAGCTTTTGGTTTATCAGGTGGTCAACAGCAACGTTTGTGTATTGCCCGCGCGATTGCGATGGAGCCTGAAGTTATCTTAATGGATGAGCCAACCAGTGCACTTGATCCAATCGCAACCCATAAGATTGAAGAGCTAATGGATGAATTACGTAAAAAGTTCACCATTGTTATCGTGACTCACTCAATGAACCAAGCAAAGCGCATCTCGGATAGAACAGCTTTCTTCTGGATGGGTGAATTAGTAGAGCAAGGTGAAACGCACCAAGTATTTAATAACCCACAAGACTCACGCACTCAGGGTTATGTTAGTGGTGAGTTTGGTTAAACAATTTTCTATTTACTTGCTAATGACTAAGCCTTCAATAACATATTGAAGGCTTTTTTATTCGCTTTTAATCACTATCAACTCTACTGCGTTTGATTTACCATTTACTCTTCATTGATATCAGGAGCTATTTTGGCTAAACCAAACGCTAAAGGACCAACCCGCACCGTCGATATTTTTTGTGCTAAATGTAAAACCCAGCTATTTAAATACCGCAAGGGCGGAAAAGGTGCATTAGTTAAATGCTTCAAAGAACGTATTGTAGATGACTACACTAAAACCCCTTGTGTGTGTCCACAGTGTGAAACACCTTTTGCACGAGATACCTTGGTTCGCGGCACGCCTGCTTTTAAAATAATTGGCGGCAAAGTGACGATGAAATAATCGTTCATCTTTGGTTAAAGGGAAAAGTCTTATTATAAGGAGACTTTTTCATAACGAGTCCAAGTAATAATGTTCTTAAATAGCGGGATTATCCAAACCGCAGTGCCATTGTCATGATAAAGCCGATAAAAATAGAGCTCTTTATCTTTCACATGATGTTTGCGAATACCACGATAAAAGCTCATTGCAGACTCACTCACTTGTTCAGGTAAAATAATATTTTTTTGCTTTACCTTCACCTGAAAGACATCAACTTCAATATCACCAATAGATTGCCGATACTGCTCAAAGTCGCCACGCAATTTATACTTTATCGGCGTCGTTCGACAATCTTCATCTGTTAAGCAAATCGAATAATAAAATTGTCCACTTAGTGGTGCTTCGTAGATCATCGAAAGCCCCATATCGACTCTAATCAATAACTTATCGGCAACGGGAAAATAAACATCTGAAAAGTAGTGATGTTTATCTATTTCACCATCACTATAATCGACAGGCAGTATTTCTCTATTCACACGGATACGATTTTCCATACTGTCACGCAGTTGATAAAAAAGCTCCATATTCAACCCTGCTGGAGTCTCATCTGTAGCAGCAATATTCATCGTATTGGTTTTTATGCAACTCTCTTCAAAATCTAAACACACGGCAAATGAATGAATATTATCATCAGCAAGAGCAAAGCCTTTAAACTGCTCAAAATGAGCAGATTCATTGCTCTCTGGAGCTAAATGTTTTTGCCACAATGACGCATGGGGCTGGGATTTATTCTTAGGGTATAAAACGGGAACAGATTCTTTTACCCCACCAATATTTAACGAAATACTCGAGTGAGCATTCCAGCTAGAGACTCTTTTTAAAACCTGATGGTAGTCACTGTAATACCATTGATAGGCGATGATAATAATCGCGAAGACTACGCCCGCAACCTTAATTAGCAATGACACATCAAATAAAGCAGCTTTAATGGATTGCGGATCGTTAACGGCCAACATCGTTACATGAGACTTAGCAACAATACGTATTTGATAACCACGTCGAGCAATGGTCTTTAGTTGAACTTCAGAATAGGGTTCAAGCTTTTTACGTAACGTACTAATACATTGAGTTAATGAAGAATCGGATACAACGCGACCAGGCCATCCCTGTTTTACAAGTGAGTCTTTAGTAGAAATAGCACCTGGTTCAATCAATAAATGCGCTAATACCGCAGATTCAGAAAATGTTAAATCAATAACCTGATTATTAGTACGATCAATGAGTTGCTTCGCATCTGGCGCGAGCTTTAGATAAGAGGTTATGTTTATCACTGTTCGCCTATAGTCTTATGGTTAATATGACATAGGATCAGCATAATTCAGACGGTATACGATTACTGTGACAACTTACTCAAATAACTAAGTAAAAGCAGAATAAACACTGTAAAATCAATTAACTAACTAGATTTAAATGCAACACTTGTAACACAATGCTTCAGCGCAAATAACAGTAAAACAAGCCACAAACAAAGTAAGCCGAACAAGAATGGAACCGTTAACTGTATTTGGCTTAAGGCTCCTTTATCAGCAAAACTGGCATCTATTCCTAACATATTAATCGCTCGATATATGTCAGCAGGGTTAAGCAGCATCATAAAACTAACGAAGCGCTGTGCCTGCAGGCCAAAATCAGCAACAAGTAATGCAAGCAACAACAGATCAAATACCAAAACAAAAGCAAACCACACCATAAATAAAAAACCTAACACTTTCCCCTTTTGCTGAGCATGAACACTCACGAGATAGCTCAGTAAAATAAATACTAAAGCAAGTAAACAGCTACTGATAATCAATTGGCCGTAAAAGCGAATAACTAGTGCTGTATCCGCTTGTTCACTTAACAACCAAAATAATAGTCCACTACCACCATAGGTCAGTGTAATCGCGATTATCAGTAAACCTCCGTGAGCAACAAATTTTCCCAATAAAATATCAATCTGGCTTATCGGATAGGTGAGTAAAAGGGACAAGGTACCCGCCTCCCTTTCACCGACAAAAGCATCATAACTAATTAGTATTGCTACGAGCGGAATAATAAATACCGATAAACTGGTTAAACTACTAATTGTGGAAATAAGGGTCCCACCTGCCAGTTCACCACTCACAGCGCTCCCAGCTAAAGTTACCGTAAATGATAAGCCGCCAAACAACACAAATAGTACAACGCTCCAATGGTTACGTATGCATTCTTGACGTTCTTTTCTGGCAAGAATGTTGACCATTTCAACATGCAATGACATCTTTTACCTCCTGCTGCTGAAAAGGCTGATTGGCAAAACTCAACCCGCCTGTTGTAAGTCGCTGCACCTTCATTTTGTGATGATAAATATCAGTCAAACTAGGTAACTGAATATCAAATTCATATGTGGAACATATTTCAGTAAGCAATTGAATAACTATCGATTTATCTTCAGGAAAACAACGCAAAGTTCCTTGAAAATAATATGGGGACAATACCGGTTTTTTTAACACAAGAGTCTCTATATTTGGCACTATAAACGTCACCATGCAGCCACTTTGAGCCGCCAAGGCGTTAATAGATCCATAAGCTAATTGCTCACCACGCCCTAACATCAATGCGACATCTATGTGTTCTTCAATCAAGGCTAACTCATGAGTACAAATGACCACTGAGCATCCTTGCTCTCTTAACTGATTTATTTTTTGATATAAAAATTGAGATGCTTGTGGATCTAAACCAACAGTAGGTTCATCCAATAGGAGCAATTGAGGAGAGGCAATAATTGCTTGAGCAAAGCCCAGTCTTTGCTTCATACCTTTAGAGTAATATTTGACTTGTTTATGTTGGCTTTCCAAAAGGCCAAACTCTTCAAGCGTACGAGTAACAAGTTGAGTATTCACGCCTTTTAAGTCAGCAAAAAACTGCAACACTTGTTTACCTGTCATATTGTCATAAAACTGAATATTTTCAGGTAAATAACCAATTTCCACTCCGCCACATAATTGTTTTATTGGCAAGCCTAGAATATTAACCGTTCCTTGCTGTGGTTCGATCAAGCCTAATAGAATTTTAATGAGTGTCGATTTGCCTGCCCCATTATGACCAAGCAATGCCATCAACTGACCTCTAGCGAGCGAACACTGAATGTTTTTCAAAACAGGTTTACCAGAAAATGAATGTCCTACCTTATCTAGTTCAATTGCATAGGTCATGATTAATCCTTAATTGATAAATCTAATGAAGAGACTAAAGGGTAACTATCTATCACCCCGTTATAATCACTTTTTATCAATAACTTATCTAACCACTTGAGCAATATAACTACAGGACTTTCCATCAAAAAGTGGGCCTCAGGATAAAGCCAAAAAAGCTTATCGAGTCGATCATTAGGTAAATGAAACTGCTCGCCTATTCCATTACCCGTTATATCCCATCCTTGATAATCACTCCAATAGTTCCCTTGTTGATTTTCGCTCCACTCAACGCGTATGTCGCCAACATATCTCACTTGAGTTTGATTATTGATAAAGTGATTTAAAAAAACTCGATTTAACTCTCCGCCTAACGCCATAGCGACACCGATATCGCAAGCACTTATCAGATTAGACTGCAAAATATTTCCTTGAGAGCCATAAATAAATATCCCTTTACCTGACTCAAATAAATCTGTCGGATCCCCACCTTTCCAATGTATATGGCGTACATCATTATTTTTTATCAAGGAGTCTTGGGTCAGATTAAGTAACACACCAAATTCGCTTGCATGACTGGCTTGATTGTCAATTAGCTGAATATTATTCGCACTCATTAATGCGTACCCACCTAAAACTTGGGTGGCGATATTCTGGCTAGCCATATCTCCTTGGGTATACATATAATGAATAGCGTACTGTAACCCTTTGAAGTGGTTATAATTCACTACACTATGGCCACCCGACTCGAGATAAACACCGTCTCTGACATTAATAATTTGGTTATTGAGAATTTGGGCATTTTCGCTCTTTTTCAGGTGAATACCATCACCGCGATCAAGTATTGCTAACTGATGATTACCAATAAACTGATTGTGTTGAATTAAAATATGTTCTATTTCTTCGGCATAAATGCCAAATCCATCTCCTGATAGAACAATGTGTTCGATAACAATATTTTCTTGGCCTTTATCGATAAAAACCCCTGCATTGTGTTGATATAAATCCTCCCCCCAATTCTGCAAATGCAAATGGCTCAAATGAACATTAGAAGCATAAATGCTAATCGCATTTCCTTGACTATTGGCCTCTATAATTGCCCCTTCACCAGTTAAATAAATGCTATGGTTAATCAAAAAGTTGCCGCGATAAATACCAGAAGCCAGATTAATGGTGTCACCGTGTTCCACCCGCTTCAATGTATCGGTTAATTCTGTCGCAGTCGTCACTTTATATACTGTAGACTGGCCCTTTTGTGCCGCCATGCTTGTTTGCATCATTCCTAACAAACAAATAAAGACGAATACTTTACTTATTACCGCAGCATTACCAGAGCACATTCCATTAATCCTCAGCCAGTAATGCTAAATCAATCTGCTCAAAACGAATGACCTTACCACCATAATTAGCAGCAAACTGATTCGCCCCTTGTTCAGAAGCAAAACTTGCCACAGCAGTCCCCATAACTGCTTCTTTGCTAGACCCATACACATACCAAGCAGAGTTAGCAGATATGAAATGATGATTACTTGGCTTTGCCCAATCTGTTTGCTCAATATCATGTACAGACATCTGTACTATTCGCCGAGTATTTTCTGGCTGCAAAGCATAATTAAACATATCTCTGGTAGAACAAAATTTCGGATTAACAGAACTATTGGCTAACTCAAGCGCGCCTTTAGGGCCAGGGTACTTGGTGATCATCATGCCACACATATGACAGCGATCATGTTCGCCAATATGAGGGTGGTAAGCATGAGAATTGTCATCATTAGGACTTAAACAACCCATTAGAAATATGCTCAACATGACAACAGAAACTAACATTGGAGAAAACACGTTATACATAGAATCACCGAAAATGAGAGCAACCCCTCAACCCGATAACTTATCCGCCTAACATAGAAAGGATAAAGTATTTGGCTGAGGACTTGCTTTGCGTTAAATAGCGAAGTTTTGGCCAGCGTAAAGGATGAACATTCGTAAGCACATCATACCGCTGACAACACAGATGCCAGATAGGTAGAAGGCTTTAGCCGAATGACTAAACTTTGTGCCTGTTGCAAAATTAAGTAAAAGTGGACCACCAAAACCTATTCCTACAACACCAAACCAAAAAACAGCAGCCCATGATCCTGTTATAAAAGCATCAAAGGCATATTGAGCGCCTGCATTCCCTGTCGCTAATGACATAATAATCATGAATAGAAACAAGGCTTCAGCAAACATAATTGGCCATTCAGCACCGTGAAGCACTTTCATATCTTGGCTATGTAAGTCTTCTTTAAAAACACTCACAGCCACCATTTTTGCAGCTGCAGCACCAGCGGATAAGCCAGAAGCAACAAACAGTGCCGGTAAGACTGACGTGTTAATCATAGGGAATCGCACTAAAGCCGAAATTAAAAAACCTGTGTATGCACAAACGGCTAACGCCAACGCCAAAATCGCCATTTCACAAGGACGACGAATACCACGTAGTTTTTCAATTAATGGCATCAATGGCGCTAACATTGATGATTCAGCAATTTCTTCTTCTAAGGCAAACAACAGATTTAATGCCACCAGTGGAATATACGCCATCAACGCAATCACCCCGACCGACATCACTGAGTTCAAGTTGTAATAAACCAAAATTCGCCAGAAAAACAATGGATTGGTTAAGTCCAAGACTAAACACAACATGCCTAACGCAATGGTTACAAATGACACCAAAGAAGCAGCTTTTAAAAATGGCGTATTGATAGTTTGTTTTTTATAAAAGCGAATAAACAGTGCAACAGCTAATGCGCCACCTGAAATCCCTGCAAAAAACAAATAAACAGCAATTGGCCAAGGCCATGCAACCCCTTCAGATAACCCCATTGAGAACTCAATTGTTCCATCCATGACTACACTCCTAATTTAACAATTGGGATATAACGTAAGCTGGGTTCAGTTCCTAAGTGCGACTTTATTCGCACAGAGTCCTTAACCTTCAATAACCGGCTCACATATGAAGTGGGATCATTGGCATCACCAAAGATTAATGCATCATATCGACACTGCTGCACACACGCTGGTTGTTCACCTTTGCTTAATTGGCTGTTCAAGCAAAAATCACAATTGTCGGCAACATCAGTATCTTTATTAATAAAGCGAGCATTATATGGACAGGCAGCAATGCAGTATTTACAACCCGCACACTTACTATCATCCATGGTGACAATGTCAGTGTCAGGATCGCGATGAGCAGCCCCTGTCGGACATACTGCTACACACGGGGCATTTTTACATTGCTGGCAAGATACTCGCACATATTTACGCTGACACTCACAGTTATCTTGACCACACTGAGCACATTTTTGCCCATCGATTCCGCCGTTTTGCTGCTCCGTTTTCAGCTTTGCTTCACCTTCGGGTAAATGGTTAGCTTTATTACAAGCTAACTTACAGTCACCACAGCCGACACACTTGTTTTGGTCAAAAACCATGACATAGTGAGGTTTATTCTCGGCATCACTGTCTTTGGTTGAACTACACCCCATGGGGGCAAGTATCAATGAACCCACTCCTAAGCATTTTAGGAACCTTCTTCTTTCTATATTTTCACTCACAACATCCTCCATCTGTCAGCCATATTGCTGACTTATTGCAACCTTTATTGGGTGACTCTACTCAGATGCAGTCACGGCTTGGTTAGCTATTTCTTGCTCAGCTCTAGAAATCGCATTTTTTATAGATGTTCGGTTAACGCTTAGGTTGTTGCTATCCAATAACTGATGCCAATGCTCAATTGCCTTTTGAAAGTCCTTATTCAAAAATGCATCTGTCGCAATGAGTAACAGCGATTGAACTTCATTTGGGTCAATTGCAAGCGCTTGAGATAACACAATAGTGACCTCCAAGCTCATGTCTCGACCATCACGGTAATAAAGCGCATTTGCTTTCATGCCTAACACTTCAGCATCTGTCTTTATTTCCAGTAATTCATTTAATGTTTGTACCGACTTGTCATACATACCGCCTTCTGCATATGCATTCGCCAAGTTAATTAATGCCAGGCGATTATTGGGGTCGATATTAACTGCTCGGGCATTTTTATTAATATCCGCAGCAATAAGGTAATCAATGTGCTCTGCTACGTATCCTGTATTCCAATCATTAAAACGCCCCAATTGGCTATAAATGGCGATGGGTACCAGCAGAATTATGAGACAAACAACAAACAGCACCTTGTCATCTTGCTTGGCAAGGGGAACAGATGACTCGGATGAACCTTGCATTTTTGGAGTAACGTATTGGACAGAACGCCATACGATAGTGATGAAAAAGCACAAGGTTCCAATGATGGCTATCAATAAACTATTCATATTTATCTCGACTGCTGATACCACAAACAGATAGGTAAACTCATTGAAATTAATTGCTTGAAGAGCCCATCATTCCACCCATGCCCATACCGCTAAGTCCCATACCATGAGAAGACTCGCTAGGTGACTCAACTTTTAATAATTCAACATCGAAAATCAGAACTGAATTTGGCGGGATAATGCCGACAGTATCATTGCCGTAAGCAAGTTCTGTGGGAATAGTCAGTCGATATGTTGAGCCTTCCGGCATCAACCCAATGCCTTCTTTCCAACCGTCAATAACGGTAAGTAATGGGAAACGATTAGTTTCATTACGTTCATATGAGTTATCAAATTGAGTGCCATCAATGAGCTGGCCTTTGTAATGCACAGTGACCACATCTGATTCAAGTGGGACTTTTCCCTCACCTTGCGTAATGACTTCATACTGCAAACCTGATTCTGTGACCTTTATGTTGTCATTGGTTTTATTGCTCGCTAAAAATGCACGCCCTTCTGCTAAATTTTTACTTGAAAGGGCAGCTAAACGCGCTTCTTTTTCTTTATTAAGCATTTCAGCGCGGGAATTTAAATGAGTCAAAATATCTTCATCTGACATTGAGGTTTCATCTTTTAGTGCATCCACCACACCTTTAATGACGGTATCAACGGTAATATCTCCACCTAACTCCGTTTGATCGTAAATTCGACTCGAAATATATTTACCCACTGACGCTCCCAAGGCATAAGAGACGTTTTCAGTTTCTTGTTGACTACTAGCAGCTGTAGTCATAAAAGCCACGCTACATAACAAAGCAACGCTGGTGGTTTTACATGTTTTCTTCATCATTGTTTTCATCATATTTCTCTCTGAGTTACACTTAATTGATTTCAATTTTTTAACCAACGCACTATTTTATGGCTTACGGCATCTCTACGGCTCTACCTGATAGTCGCCAACCATAAATACCATCATGCATTTGCATGACATTGCTATAGCCCAACTTCATGACTTCATGTGCTGCGATTTCACTGGCATTACATAAGCGATTAGCACAATAAAAAACCATGTAGGTTTGTTTGTTTTCAGGTAAAAGTTCTTTCCAATTACTCACATTGAAATAGGTTGCCCCAGGGATATAACCCTCAGCCCAAAGCTCTAAGGTATTCACATCAAAAAACAGTACTTCAGGTTGCTCTAGCAAAGCTTCGCCTTGCGCTAAGCTAATGGTTTGCAATGTATGTTCATATTGGTGCGCAGGACCAAAATCGCCACCACTGCCTGCATTCGCATTAAAGCCTGTTACTCCCAGCATGACTGCGATAGCAACGCCAATATATTTGACCATCTCACTCTCCTTCTAAGCGACTTAAAGAGCCTCGGTGTTGCGGTGCGCTGCAACACCGAAGCTACTGGCTAAGCCATATTGATTAAACGGGTTTTAAATACTGTTTTTATCAATAATTTTCTGTGCCTGTGTTACGTAAGTCAGTGCTGCATCAAGGCGTTTTTGGCTATAACGGAAACCATGAACACCCCAAGAACCATCGGCTTTAATTAGATCAACCGTTTCTTGTGCTTTTTCAGTCAATAACAAGACCTGAGTTTTGTCTTCGATTGATAACTTAGTGACTTCTAGTAGCTTATCGATGCGAACCAGTGCTTGTTCAACTTCAGCAAACGTTTCTTTAATTGGCTTCTGCCATTTTTGAACTTCGCCGTAGATTTGAACTTGGTCCTTGTAGTGAAGACCCGTATCGAGTTCAGACTGGAATTGACTGTGACAACCTTTATTTTCGACCACGTCGTGATCAGAGATTGCGGTACGCGCACAAGACCACATTAAGTCTAAATAAGTGCGTCCTTCTTCATTCTTAGCCACTGTCCAGCCTTTCCCACCTTCAGGGCCTTGAATGCGTGGTTCACCTTCTGGTGGATTTAATGTTTTACGTTCTGGGTCAACATCAATTTTCCACATGTGGGATTTACGCACGGCGTCAAAGCCTGCTTGATCAGGGAATTGCATCGCTTTAAAGTTTTCACAACTACCCATGTTAGGCATGTGACAACTTTGACAGGTCTGCTGCGAGTGAGTGTCGGTATTGCTAGCAATTAATGTTTGCGCAGCATGACAGTCTGTACAGTCTTTTTTGAGCTTAGGTTTGGTTACACCTGACATCCAACTGCCATCAGTCACCTCATGTGGGTCATGACATGTTGTACAACGCATACCTTGTTCATAATGCTTAGAACCAAACATTTGTGAGCCTTCGGTACCACAAGATGGACAAAGGGATTTCATTTTCACCCCAAAAGCAAGCTCTGGTTTGCCTTGCTCTGCCGCATACTCTGTCATGGTTGGGTCATACTCAAAACGTTGATGACAACGTTCACAGTTAGACTGCATTCCACCAGTACCACCATCTAAGTGACCACCAGCGCCATGACACTCTTCACAAGCAATACCTCGTGAAATCGTATGTTCTTGTAATTTTTTAGGATCACCTAATGCATCAAAGAACTCATCTTTAGATTTAAAGTCAAACTTAAAGGTATGGCAGACTTCACAATAAGAACTTGCCGGCTGGAACAGCATTTCTGTACGGTATTTTGCACCATAAGAACTCATGCCTTGTTGGTGAGATCCTGAAGCACCGAAGTCCGCCACTGTGAGCGGAAACTCAGGAATAACATCATTAATTTTTTTAGACATTTCCGGTGTAAGCCACTCAGCCCACCCACGTGAGAATTGGTTTGCACCTGCCACCATTTTACCAGTGCCATCTCGAAGTAGCCCACCTTCAATATGATAAGTACCACGCACTAACCAGCTATCAATAAAGCCATATTTTGTTCGCGGTGTTCCCACCGTGGCATAGATTGCATCAGGGGTAATACCATCAGGCAATATTGAGGTATCTTTGGTGTCATACATGGTTTTGTTTAGGTCATTATCCACTTCAGGGTGTTCACCTGGAAAACGGATGGTTTTCGCATGACGTGAACGCGACCATTTCTCATATTGCAGCGCATGACATTCAGCACATTTTTCTGGGCCAACAAAATTATTTGGGTAATCAAGAATTGATTTGGCCCCTAAACGGTATTGAATAGCGCGAGGCTTACCATCTAACTTACTGTAGTCTTGACTGTAACCGGTATCTAGATACTCTTCACCGCGGTCACTAATATGGTAATCGCCAACTAAATTCCCAGCTTGCTGATATTTAAACATAGGATGATTTTCAAAAAGAAAATCAAACAACTCAGCTTCTTGAACAATATAGTCTTGAAGTGTTTTTACACCATTAATTTGTTCTGTACCTTCATACTTTGCTAATGATTTTTTTGCAGTTTTTCCCATTTCTGGAATGCTATTGTATTTACCTGCAGCATTTACATTGGCAATGGCACCAAAACAACATAGCGCACTTAACGCCACCTTGAATTTCCATTGTTTCATCATTCACTCCTAAATTTCTTTTGGTTTTTTTATTTGTAATACCTGTCACTAACAGTTCATCCATTTCGCTATTAGTCACTTGGATTAACTAAACCTAACCGTCCATCAAACGATTCTTTACAACTGAGCAAGGCTTATTCTTCATAAAAAAACCGCTAAAAATTTGACCTAGAGCACAACAAAAAATTGATCCAATATCAAAAGTTACCAAAAACAAATAATCAATATAAAACAGATAGATAAATAACCAAGCAGTGGATTTTTGAAACGTTTAAGCATGACTTTAAACTATCAAAACTTAACAATTAGCCACTTAAGAAATAAAAAGTTGCCACCTACAAAACACCATAAAGTTAACTTGTGGCCGCTCACAAAATGATTAAGGAAATTGAATTATCGTCAGGTAGCGTAAAGCAGAAGAGTATGAAGCAGTGCTTATGACACTGTTTTTTAATAATTAATCTATTAGGTGACTTTATGGCTGCAGAGATAGGCTTACTATTACTCATCATCAGTTTAGTAATATCATTCTTAGTGGCCACACTAGGATTTATCGCCCCTCAATTTGAAAAAAGCCATCATTTATGTGCATCAGCTAACCAACTCATCCCATCGTTAGTGCATCTCAATGCGTTTGCTCTAACCATGTCGATATTGATTCTGGGGCATGCTTTTTGGGTCAATGACTTTTCTCTTACTTATGTGGCGAACCATTCAAATACGCAATTAGCCAACATATTCAAAATTGCTGCAGTATGGGGAGGACATGAAGGCTCAATGCTATTTTGGATTGTCGTAACTGCACTTTGGGGGAGTTTTACTTGTTTCAGAACCCCAAAAATGAACCACTTTGCTTATTACTTTAACGCCGTCATAGCCAGCATCTTATTTGGTTTCTTATTATTTTTACTCTTTACTTCAAATCCATTTGAACGGTTATTGCCGGAAATACCGATAGAAGGAAGAGATTTAAACCCTATTTTGCAAGACATTGGACTGGTTTTTCATCCACCCCTTCTTTTCATTGGTTATGTTGGTTTATCAATTTGCTTTTCAGGGGCTATAGCCACATTACTTTGCCATAAATCGAATATTCAAGAGCACTGTAAACGCATACAACCATGGGCAATAATCACTTGGATAGCTTTAACTGGCGGTAATGCATTTGGTTCTTGGTGGGCATATAACGAATTAGGATGGGGTGGCTGGTGGTTCTGGGATCCTGTGGAAAATGCTTCATTTATTCCTTGGATAGTTTGCACCGCATTAATCCACTCATTAAGGTTAAATCAAAAAACGAATCAAGCGTATTTGAGCAGCTTGTTCCTGTGTATTTTTGGTTTCTTTGTCTGCTTACTTGGCACATTTTTAGTGCGCTCTGGTGTTGTTCAATCAGTGCATGCATTTGCCTCAGATCCTACTCGAGGAGCTTCAATATTATCGCTAATGTTAATCTACTCAACACTTGGTTTTACGTTATTAGTTGCCAAAATCCCTGTGATTGCCAGCATAAAACCTACCCAGGGAATGACCAAGAGTACATTAATGGTCATTGGTAATTGCTTACTATTAATCACTGCGCTAACGGTGTTGCTTGGCACCTGCTATCCACTTTTATTTGAGACCGTCACCGGGCGAGTTATTTCTGTTGGCGCACCTTATTTTAATAGTGTATTCGTACCATTATTAACATTAATGAGTATTGCCATGGGCGCAGCCCCCTTTCAACCTTGGTTAAAGGAAAACAAACGCAATTCAAAAGTACTGCTCGTACTTGGCGCTATCGTATTTTTGTTATCAATATCAGTTAATCTCCATCTACTAGAGCAAATCGAGTTTAATTTTATATGTGGTGTTTTTTGTATTATTTGGATGACCACCTGTACTGGCTTATTGCTACTTCAGCGATATTTACAAACTCAAAAACTAACCCTCAATGTTGTTGCCATGTTATTAGGGCATGCAAGTGTTCTAGTCGCCATTACTGCGGGAACTATTGTTTCTTATTTTGAGCAAGATGAACTGCTACGAATGGGGCCCGGCCAAGGAAAAGAGGTTGCTGGGTATAATTTTATTTATCAACAAACTCGACATGTCGATACTCGAGCATTTACTGCTGTTGAAGCCGTTATTGCAGTTGAAGATCTTGACGGCAAACTTATCAATTACATCACCCCTCAACGTAGAACCTTCAAAAGCAATGCTGTAGAGCTTTCTGCTGCAGGCATTTATCACAGCTTTTTAAGTGACATGTACATTTCTATGGGAACCCAACTCAGTGATGATGAATACCTGATCCGTATTAGTTATAAACCTTTCGTAAATGGCTTGTGGTTAAGTGCTTTTATGATGATGTTAGCTGGTGGAGTCGCATGCGTGGTGCACCATCGGCAACAAAGACTCGTTAAAACATATAACCCGCAAAACTCCCATCCATCACTACTGGTTAATAAGGTTAAGCCATGATTAAACTTCTCATGTTTACGCTAATGCTATTTAGTGCAGCAAGTATTGCGGCAGAGCAGATTACTCCCGAACACTTTCAATCAAATAGCCAAGCAGAAATTAAAACAACTGCATTTGATATTGCTAAATCTTTACGCTGCCCAGTTTCAGCCAATCAAAGTCTGTTTGAGTCCCAAACTAAAATAGCTCATGAGCTCAAAGGCGAAATATTTTTGCAATTACAGCAAGGCAAAACGAAGCAACAAATTATCGATTTCATGGTCAACAGATACGGCGAAAAAATTCATTACATGCCGATATTTTCATGGGCTACTGCGGGGTTATTTTTACTTCCACTTTTATTGGTTTTATTCATGATGGCCTGGTTTATTCGACTTAATAAAACCTCTCGACATTCCCTGCATTATCAAAATATGGAGTCTACTAATGAATAAGTTATTTGCAACGTTCGGTGTCGTTATTGCCTGTTACTTACCTTATTCTCAAGCGACAATGCCTGAGGAGAAAATATATTCTACGGGTGAGAATATTGAAAAGCCGATGATTATGTCTCGGTTTATTGAAATGACCCATGCTCGTAAAGTCGAACATGTGCCATTTACTGATCTTTCAGGTAATGAAGTTTCACTTCAAGCTCATCAAGGTAATCTCGTTATTATGAATTTATGGGCGACGTGGTGCGCTCCCTGTATCAAAGAAATCCCCATGATGGATAAAATAAGAGTCGATAATAAACATCGAAACTTAGTTGTCTTGCCTTTATCAATTGATGAAGAGCATGAAAAAGTCGCCGCTTTTTTAACGCGTCATCAACTTGAAGGTTACCCAACTCTGATAGATCCCCAGCAACATGCCAACAAAATGCTGCCCATCAATGTGGTACCAGCGACCTATATATTTGATGGAAATGGCCATTTAGTCGGTTTTTTAAGAGGTTATTTAGATTGGGGAAATAAAGATGTGCAGCCTTTTATTGAACAGCTTATTGAAAAATACGCTGATCCCAGCCCTTTAATCGCTAAAGCGAATTAATCATCGCGTATAAAACAAGCTCAAAATATACGCATTTGCGGATTTTAATAGATAAAAAAGCCTAAAAAATATCTGCAGAAGGAGCTTGTTAACAAAATCCGTATCGTTCTTTAATTAACATTTTGCGTTATCAACATCTATTTTTATGAAAAACCAATCCAATTAATAAAGGTTTGAAATTATGAAAAAACTAATAACCGCAGCTATTGTCAGTACTTTATTTACTAGTCCTGTGTTTGCAGCCAAACAACTTTCAACAGAAGATGCAATTGGTATGGCAGGCTTAATGATATGCGATGTATTTTATAGTGATATTGATACTAAAGAGTCTGCACAACAGGCTGCCATCATCAAAAAATTGGTAACAGAACAATATAAAACGGGTATAGAAGACATGATGATGACGCAACAGACCAGCGATGAATTAGATCTTTATATTGCTCAATTTAAAGCATCAGATGAGCCCAAGAAAGTACAATTATGTCAGGATGCAATTAATTACACGCAAGACAGTACTGTCGCAAGTTTAGGAATGAGGTAATCACTTTATCACCTAAGTATTTACCTGAGTATTTACCTAAGTATTTACCTAAGTATGCACATATTATCGCGCAACCTAATCATGATGAACTTTCATATCATGACTTGCTAGGGAGTGTCTAATTCCACTACACTTTTATGATTGAACTAGTGGAGTTTAACGTTGAATATACCCGATATTGGCTTTAACCATCAGCAATCAGATGAGGAAGAACTTGAGATAATTGATCTTGCATCATTATATCAAAGAGCCAATATCGACCACGACCCGCGGCTCCCTCATAAAGTGAACTTCTTTATGCTCATTTATATTGAGCAAGGCGAAGGCGTTCACATGATTGATTTCAATGATTACCCTTTCTGTGCAGGCTCTGTCTTACTAGTTCAGCGAGAACAGGTTCATGCATTTGATTTTTCTACTAAGCCGCAAGGTAAAGTACTTATTTTCACACAGGCATTTTTAGATCAAGTCCATGCTAATATGCGCTTACCTAAATACACCCCAACACACCTTAATCAACAGCACTCACCACTATTAAAACTTGATAAACAAACTTACCAGCGAACCCGTTTATTGATTGAGCAAATCACTGTTGAGTTTAATCATCAACAAACTGATCATCTCATCGTTATGTATCTGTTCTCAGCGCTGGCATTGATATTACATCGATTAAGGCCTGCAGCGAAACATGACAACATGTCATTAGAGCAAAATGTAAAACTTGCACGCTTTTTTGAGTTAATGCAGCAACACTTCCGGAAAACTCGAGATGCAAGCTGGTATGCCAACCAAGTTAATACCACTTATAAAACCTTAAATCACATTTGTAAGCTGGCAACAGGATTAACCGCCAAACAAATGATTGATGCTTTTACTGTTATAGAGATAAAACGACATATAGTCATCAGTAAAAAGCCTTCTCAGCAAGTTGCTTATGATTTTGGTTTTGACGATGCCAGCAATTTTGTTAAGTACTTTAAAAATCAAACTAATATCACACCAAGTCAGTTTTTAAAGCAGGTTGGATAATAATAAATATCCTGCTTTAGGTTCGATATTCACCATTTTTACACTCAAATACACTCTGCCAAGTGACCCCAGCGATCGCTAATATTGTTCTCAAGCAAATTGAGGACAACACAATGACAACACCTAATCTTGTTAAACATTCACTTTTAGCGGCCAGCCTTTTTAGCCTTATCGCATGCACATCAAATCAGGAAGTAATCACTATGACAGACTCAAGCGCACAAACATTATCTAATAAGCAAAAAGCTGTAGCGGTTATATCAAGTATCGAAACGGGCGAGCAAACAGCAATTGGTTACATCAATCCAGAAAAGTATATCCAACATAACTTAGCTGTTGCCGACGGATTAGCAGGGTTTGGGGCTGTACTGCAGCAACTCCCTGAAGGAAGTGCAAAAGCCAAAGTTAAACGTGCATTTCAAAATGGTGATTACACCTTCACTCACACAGAATATAACTTTTTTGGTCCTAAAGTAGGTTTTGATGTATTTCGCTTTGAAGAAGGTAAAATTGTTGAGCACTGGGACAACCTGCAAGCAATCGCCCCCGCTAATCCAAGTGGTAGAACGCAGCTCGACGGTGCGACTGAAGTAACCGATTTAGATAAAACTGATTCGAATAAAGCGATTGTTGCTGATTTTGTCGCAACCATATTAATGAAAGGTGATATGAGCAAGATTAATCAATTTATTGATAATGATGACAATGCTTATATTCAACACAACCCAGCAATTGCAGACGGCCTTAGTGGCTTAGGTAAAGCGTTAGGTGAACTTGCTGCTGCGAATATGCCTATGGTGGTCAGTAAAAACCATAAAATACTCGGAGAAGGTAACTTTGTATTATCGATTAGTGAAGGAACCTTTATGAATCAACACGTTGCTTTTTACGATTTATTTCGCTTAGATAATGGTAAAATCGTTGAACATTGGGACACCATTGAAACCATTCCCGCTCAAACAGAGTGGCAAAACAATAACGGTAAATTCGGCTTTTAATATTCAGCTTAATCACAGATAAAACAACAATGCCGAACTTATTTCGTGACAGAAGTAAGTTCGGCATACTTATGTTCAAGCAGAATGAACTCGGTTATTCGATATGACTAACTGCCTCTAAAGTCAGTTTAATCATTTCATTTAACGTTTGTTGACGTTCTTCCGCTGTTAAGTGAAGACCTTGTCTAATATGATCGGTCACCGTCATCATAGCAAGTGCTCGTGCGCCATATTCTGTTGCGACGCCATAAAGACCTGCCGCTTCCATTTCAACACCTAAAATGCCGTATTTTTCCATCAAGTCATATCGGCTTTCATCTTCACAATAGAATAAATCCGAAGAATATAGATTACCTACGTGATAACTTGCACCTTGTTTTTCTGCTGCATCAGTTGCTAAGCGCAATAAACCAAAGTCAGCAATCATGGCAAAATCAGTATTAGCAAAGCGAGTGCGGTTAACGGTAGAGTCGGTACTCGCGCCCATTGCCATTACCACATCCATTAGTTTGATTTTGTCACTAACGGCGCCGCAAGAACCAATACGGATAATGTTTTCTACGCCGTATTCGGTAATAAGCTCTTTGGCATAAATAGAAATCGAAGGGATCCCCATACCTGAACCCATTACAGAGATAGTTTTACCATTATATTCGCCAGTGTAACCCAGCATATTACGTACATCTGTCACAAGTCTTGGGTTATCTAAAAAGTTTTCTGCAATGTACTTTGCACGTAACGGATCGCCAGGCATTAATACTGTTTTAGCGAAGGCGCCCTCTGGGGCATTAATGTGTGGGGTCATGCTCTTACTCCAATGTTGCCAACTAAGACCTTAGCTGGCATAAAAATATTAGTGTTCTAGTTAGCTAAACTAAATAATAAGCCTGCAATGGTTCCGCTCATTAAGTTAGCTAATGCTGCAGCAATCAATGCTTTCATACCAATTTCACTTAAATCATGGCGGCGCTCAGGGCACAGAGCGGCCAGTCCACCAATCACCATGGCTAATGAACCAAGGTTAGCGAAACCACATAAAGCAAAACTGATGATAATTTGAGTTTTAGGCGTCAAATCTTCGGCGACTTTTAAGAAATCAATATAAGCAACAAACTCATTGATCACCATTTTCTGGCCAATAAATGAGGCTGCTTGAGTCGCCTCACTCCACGGTACTCCCATTAACCAAGCTAATGGTGCTAACAAATAACCTAAAATTGCTTGCATGGTGATATCACCATGACCAAACCAACCACCAACACCGCCAATTAAGCCATTAACCATGGCTATTAAGCCAACAAAGGCAATGAGCAGAGCTGATACCGCAAGCACTTGTTGCATCCCCATAGCTGCGCCGCTTGCTGCTGCATCCAAGACATTGGTAGGCTTGTCTTCTTGTTCATCCATGACTTGCTTAATATCATTGCGTGGCGTTTCTGTTTCAGGCCACATTAACTTGGCGAAGACTAATCCTGCTGGAGCCGTCATAAAGGCTGCGGTAAGAACGTATTTAATGTCCACGCCCATTTGTATGTAACCAATCATAGTGCCACCAGCAACAGAAGCTAAGCCACCAGTCATCACAGCAAACAACTCTGAACGGGTCATATGTTTAACAAATGGTCTCACCATTGATGGCGCTTCAATTGGGCCGACAAAAATATTGGCGGTTGCCGATAATGATTCAGCACGGCTAGTGCCTAATAGTTTAGAAAGTCCACCACCAATAACGCCGATAATCAGTTGCATAATGCCGAGGTAATATAGCACTGCAATCAAGGCACTAATAAACACCACAACAAACAGAACGTTAATAACAAAGATAAAACCAACACTGAATTTAGCTAAATCACCAAATACAAACGCTAAGCCTTCATTACCATAGTTGATCACATGCATTACTGCGCTAGATGCGCCATCCAACATGCTTTGCCCCATCGGTAAATACATGACAAATGCACCAAATGCGATTTGAAATGCCAGTGCACCGATTACCGTTCTTGGCTTAATTGCACTGCGTTTTTCTGACAATAAAATAGCTAAACCAATCAAGGCACACATGCCTAGTAAACTGATGAAAACTTCCATACATTTTTGACTCGTGAAACGATTTGATACATGCAGTTTATCGAGCAAATAAACGGACTCAAGCCTTGTTTGTCGTCAAAAATAACTATTTTAGTAAAAGATAAGAATGTGGAGAAAATGCCGAAATAGCACCTAAAAAACCAAAACAAATACTGCATTTAACAAATATGAAAAACACATAAAAATCACAAAAAAAACATTTCCAAACCAATCCATAAGATGTGTAAACATTCACTTTTCACTCTGTAGAGAAGCCATATTTAATAAAGCAAAATTTCGCTCTATTAATTGTGTTATTGGCATATCAATTCTGAAATTAAACTACTTTAAATTGAGTAAAAATAGCGCATTTTTGCGCTTAATAAATACAAATAAAAAACCTCCACGTAAGTAAGACTTACGTGGAGGTTTAAAGGCTGCACTAATCACAGTTATGATGCGCGAGTTTTACTTTAACTGTGCACGAGTGTTTTGCTAACACGCCAAAATATTATTCTACCGTGACTGATTTCGCTAAGTTACGTGGCTGATCCACATCAGTGCCTTTAATTAATGCCACATGATATGACAATAACTGTAATGGAATAGTATAGATAAGCGGCGCCATAAACTCATCGCAATGTGGAACCGGAATCACCTTCATGGTGTCATCAGATTCGAACTCTGCATCTTTATCAGCAAAGACGTACATTAAGCCACCACGGGCACGGACTTCTTCAACATTTGATTTAAGCTTTTCAAGCAATTCATTATTTGGCGCAACAACAATAACCGGCATATCGGCATCAATCAGTGCTAATGGGCCGTGCTTTAGCTCACCCGATGCATAAGCTTCAGCATGAATGTAAGAAATCTCTTTTAGCTTAAGCGCACCTTCCATCGCGATTGGATATTGATCGCCACGACCTAAGAATAAAGCATGGTGCTTGTCAGCAAAGTCTTCTGCAAGTTCAGCAATCGCATCATCTAAACTTAACGCTTGCTCTACTTTAGCTGGCATAGATTGTAAGCTTTGAGTGATCTCAGCTTCCATCTCTTCGGTCATGCCGTTATGACGACCAATTGCAGTGGTTAGCATTAATAAACCAGCAAGTTGTACTGTAAAGGCTTTCGTCGATGCCACACCAATTTCAACACCGGCTTTCATCATATAAGCCATATCAGACTCACGAACTAATGAAGAACCCGGCGCATTACAGATAGTTAAGGTCGCTTTATAGCCCATCTCTTTTGCTAAACGCATCGCCGCTAAGGTATCTGCAGTCTCACCAGACTGAGAGATAGTCACTAACAGGCTGTTAGGGAACATATGTGATTTGCGGTAACGGAACTCAGACGCAATTTCAACATTACACGATACGCCAGCCCAGTCTTCTAACCAATAACGGGCTGCCATACCAGCATGATAACTGGTACCACATGCTATGATTTGCACATGCTTTATGTCTTTTAAAAATTCTGCCGCATTCTCACCAAATGCTGAATCTAACACTTTACCAGCAGCTATTCGGCCTTCAAGAGTATGGGCAATTGCTGTTGGTTGCTCATAAATTTCTTTAAGCATGTAATGACGATACTCGCCTTTATCGCCAGCATCATGAGTCACTTCAGATTCTTTTACCTCACGCTCAACCGGATTACCATCAACATCAAAAATACTGACTTCACGACGAGTAATTTCAGCGACATCACCTTCTTCTAAAAAAGCAAATGAACGTGTTACAGGTAATAGGGCTAACTGATCAGAAGCAACAAAGTTTTCGCCTAGACCATAACCGACAACCAATGGGCTACCACTGCGAGCAACAACCATACGCTCGCTATCACGACGATCTACAACGACTGTTCCGTATGCGCCTTCAAGCTGTTTTACTGTGGCCTGTACTGCAGCCAGTAACGTGTCATGGCTTTTTAATTCATGGTGAACTAAATGACAAATCACTTCTGTGTCAGTATCAGATGCGAAGGTATAACCTAAGCCTTTTAACATCTCACGCAGTTTGTTGTGGTTTTCAATAATACCATTGTGCACGACCGCAATATCACCTTCCGATAAATGAGGGTGTGCATTACGTTCACTCGGTTCACCGTGAGTTGCCCAGCGAGTATGAGCGATACCCGTTCCACCTGCTAACGGAGAAGTTGCTAGTGCATCATCTAGTTCTTGTACCTTACCGACTCGACGAGTCCGTCCTAATTCACCTTGATTGATGATGGCAACACCAGCGGAATCATAACCTCGATACTCAAGACGCTTTAAGCCTTCTACTAAAATTTCTGCCACATCCCTTTGCGCTACTGCACCTACAATTCCACACATAATTTAATACCTAATTTATAAAACTGATTTATTTGTTTTTATATGGCGCTAATAAGACTTTAACGCCATATTGAGTAATTTTGTTGACCATATCCGCAGGTAATCTGTCATCAGTCACTAAAACACTGATGTTTTCCCAGGCAAGTTCGAGATTAGGAATTCTGCGACCAAACTTATCTGATTCAAGCATCACAATAACCTCTCGTGATACTTCAGCCATCACTTTACTGAGACCAGTTAATTCATTAAACGTAGTTGTTCCACGCTCAAGGTCAATACCATCAGCACCAATGAAGAGTTGATCAAAGTTATAAGAGCGCAGTACTTGTTCGGCAATTTGTCCTTGGAAAGACTCAGAATGCGGATCCCAAGTACCACCGGTCATCAATAAAGTCGGTTCATTTTCTAATTCATGAATAGCATTCGCTAATTGCAGGGAATTGGTCATGACTAATAAGCCCCGCAAATTATCTAGCTGCTGAATAAGACCTGATGTTGTACTGCCACTATCAATAATAATGCGATTATGATCTTTAATAAGTTGTGCAGCTTTTTTAGCAATTGACAACTTATTTGGGGCAATTTTGGAGCTAAACTGTTGAGTAACCTCATCAGGAACCGCAACAGCGCCACCATAACGACGCAGCAATAATCCTGCTTCTTCTAATGTAGCTAAGTCCTTTCGGATTGTGACTTCAGAAGTTTCAAACCGTAACGCCAACTCATCAACACTCACCTCACCTTGCTGAGATAAAATACTGATAATATTATGTCTGCGTTGTTGTGTATTACGTTTGTTCATAATAACCATAAGTTTCGATTCGAAAGATAATTATAAACAAACGAAACTTTTTAGACAATATTTCAAACAATTAATATCCAGTTTCATTAGGCATAAAAAAACGGCCTGTTTTAACAGACCGTTTATAAATTTGATTAATAAACTGACTTTATGTCAGTTTTTAAAGCTCAACTTTATGATTTAGGCTTTTTGACTGGTCTTGCCCAACCACTAATGTGACGCTGCTTAACACGAGTAATAACCAACTCACCCTCGCCGACATCTTTAGCAATCGTAGAACCAGCACCTAATGTGGCGCCTTTCCCAATAGTCACTGGCGCAATAAGTTGCGAGTCGCTACCGACAAACACATCATCTTCAATAGTCGTTTGGAATTTATTTGCACCATCGTAATTACACGTAATAGTACCAGCACCAATATTTACACCGCGACCAATACTCGCATCACCTAGGTAAGCTAAATGACCCGCTTTAGACCCCTCACCCAATACCGCTTTTTTCATTTCAACAAAGTTACCAATATGGGCATCTTCTTTGAGTTCTGCACCTGTACGTAAACGAGCAAACGGCCCAGCACTAGCAGCTTTACCTAGCTTGGCGCCTTCGACTATTGAATAAGGTTTAATTTCAGCGTTATCAGCAATCTCACAGTCAATAAGAATGGCACCAGCACCAATCGTCACGTTATTACCAATCGTCACTTTTCCTTGGAAAATGACATTGATATCAATCATTACATCCATGCCAACGCTGACATCACCGCGAATATCAAGTCGAGCAGGATCACGAAGGTTTGCACCTTCAAGCATTAACTTTTCAGCCGCTCTTGCCTGATAAGCTCTTTCAAGTTGTGCAAGTTGAATGCGATTATTCGCCCCTTCAACTTCTACAGCTGATTCAGGTTGGGCTGTATCGATGGCCACACCATCTTCTTTTGCCATGGCAACAATATCCGTTAGATAGTATTCACCTTGAGCATTAGCATTTGATAAGCGACCTAACCAAGATTTAAGTTGTTTACCAGGAACCGCCATGATACCGGTGTTTACTTCTTGAATCAGTAATTGCTCAGCATTAGCGTCTTTTTGCTCAACAATACCAACCACGTTACCCGCTTCGCGAACAATTCGACCATAACCTGTTGGGTTAACTAAATTGACCGTTAAAATAGCCATACCGTTTTCTGGTCTTGCTGCTAATAACTTTTCTAAGGTCGACTGCTGTATTAGAGGCACATCACCATAAAGAATTAACACGGTGTCGTCGTCATTAATGTTTGGATTAGCTTGAGCCACAGCATGGCCAGTACCTAATTGCTCAGCTTGTAGAACCCAATTTACAGCTTGTTCACCTAAAACAGTTTGAAGTTTATCTGCGCCATAACCATAAACCAGCTGAATAGCATTACTACCAAGCGAATTAGCGGTATCAATAACATGTTGTACCATGCTTTTATGAGCAATGGGGTGTAGTACTTTTGGCAAGTCTGAACGCATCCGTGTTCCTTTACCAGCAGCGAGAATGACAACATTTAATGACATCAGGATTCCTTGAGCAACAATTGAGTTAGTAGCCGTTTATTTTATCGCAGATATTGAATGTTAGAAATGGAAATGTGCAGTTCTCTGCTTATTCTGGTTCATTAGCTATGATTAGTGACACACCTGGTGAGGGACATTTAAATAACAGACACAAAAAAGGCGACCCTTGGGTCGCCTTTTTAAAACAATAACCTTTATCTGGCAATGTTCTTTTTGATGGTTTCAACAACACGAAGTTGAGCTAAAGATTTAGCTAATTCGATTGTTGCAGCTTCGTAATCAAAGTCAGCGCCTGCATTAGCGATACTCGCTTCTGCGCGTTGCTTAGCTTCAAGTGCAGCTTGCTCATCAATATCATCGGCACGCATAGCGACGTCAGCAAGTACAGAAATTGAAGTTGGTTGTACTTCCAGGATACCACCTGATAAATACAATACATCTTCACTTCCATCTTCCTTAATCATGCGCGCCATGCCAGGTTTGATTTTAGTTAGCAAAGGAGCATGGTTAGGCATAATACCTAACTCACCTTCAGTACCGCTCACTTCTAAGAAGGTCACGTCACCGCTGTACATGCTGTTCTCTGCACTTACTATATCAAGTTTGACTGTCATGGCTGCCATCAAGATCTCCTAAAATACTAAGCTAATGCTCAGTTATTTCTTTTTGTTAGCTTTCTCGACAGCTTCGTCGATTGAACCAACCATGTAGAACGCTTGCTCTGGAATGTGATCAAACTCACCATTCAAGATACCCTTGAAGCCACGGATAGTGTCTTTAAGAGAAACGTACTTACCAGGAGAACCTGTAAAGACTTCTGCTACGAAGAAAGGTTGAGATAAGTATTTCTCAATCTTACGTGCGCGGAATACAGTTGTTTTATCTTCATCAGATAATTCATCCATACCCAAGATAGCAATAATGTCTTTTAGCTCTTTGTAGCGTTGAAGTACAGTTTGTACGCCGTTTGCTACATCGTAATGCTCTTGACCAACAACTAATGGATCTAATTGACGAGAAGTCGAATCCAATGGGTCAACCGCTGGGTAAATACCTAGCGAAGCAATGTTACGAGACAGTACAACAGTCGCGTCTAAGTGAGCGAAGGTTGTTGCTGGTGACGGATCGGTTAAGTCATCCGCAGGTACATATACCGCTTGTACAGAGGTAATAGAACCAGACTTAGTTGAAGTAATACGTTCTTGTAGAACACCCATTTCTTCAGCTAGTGTTGGTTGGTAACCTACTGCAGAAGGCATACGGCCTAATAGTGCAGATACTTCAGTACCGGCCAAAGTGTAACGGTAGATGTTATCAACGAATAACAGTACGTCACGACCTTCGTCACGGAATTTTTCAGCCATTGTCAAACCAGACAATGCTACACGTAAACGGTTTCCTGGAGGCTCGTTCATTTGACCATATACCATGGCTACTTTGTCGAGAACGCCAGAATCTTTCATTTCGTAGTAGAAGTCGTTACCCTCACGAGTACGCTCACCAACACCAGCGAATACAGAAAGACCTGAGTGTGCTTTTGCGATGTTGTTGATTAATTCCATCATGTTGACGGTTTTACCAACACCAGCACCACCAAATAAACCAACTTTACCACCCTTAGCGAATGGACAAACAAGGTCGATAACCTTGATACCAGTCTCTAAAAGTTCAGTTGTGTTTGACTGATCTTCGTATGAAGGTGCTTCACGGTGAATTTCATAACGCTCTTCTTCACCAATGTCACCCGCTTCATCGATAGGCTCACCCAATACGTTCATGATACGGCCAAGGGTTGCAACCCCAACCGGAACAGAAATTGGTGAACCTGAGTTTGCTACCTCTAGACCACGACGCAGACCATCAGAAGAACCCATAGCGATGGCACGAACTACACCACCACCTAGCTGTTGCTGAACTTCCAGCACCAAGCCATTACAGTCGCCTTCACCTGTGATCTTCAGAGCGTCATATACCTGAGGTACAGAATCTTGTGGAAACTCTACGTCCACAACCGCGCCAATTACTTGGACAACAGTACCTGTGCTCATGATTAATCCTCTAAACTTTATTAGTTACCTAACCTAAACCGCTGCAGCGCCTGAAACAATCTCCGACAATTCTTGCGTAATCGCAGCTTGTCGTGCCTTGTTATAGACTAATTGCAGATCATCGATCAGCTCACCAGCGTTATCAGTTGCAGCCTTCATTGCTACCATACGGGCAGCCTGTTCAGACGCAATATTCTCAACAACACCTTGATAAACTTGAGACTCAACATAACGAGTCAACAATACTTCCAAAATATCTTTTGGATCTGGCTCGTAAATGTAATCCCAAGGATACTTAGCTACTTCTTCTTCCGATTTAGGTAAAGGTAGCAGCTGTTCGATCACAGGAGTCTGAGTCATAGTATTCACAAATTTGTTGAATACGATAAACAGACGATCCAGTTTGCCTTCGTTGTAAGCTTGTAGCATAACTCTCACGGTACCGATTAAATCGGCTAACTTAGGCGCATCGCCTAAACCTGAGGCATGGGCAGAGATTTCTCCACCAAAGCTATTGAAGAATTGCACACTTCGTGCACCAATTGGACAAAATTCAACTTCTGCCCCTTGGTCTTTCCAATCCTTCACATCTGACACAACCTTTTTGAAAAGGTTAACGTTCAGACCACCACAAAGGCCACGGTCGGTTGACACAACAATGTAACCAACCCGCTTGGCATCTCGAACTTCCAAATATGGATGTTTATATTCAAGAGTACCTTGCGCTACGTGACCGATCACCTTACGCATATGCTCTGCATATGGACGGCTCGACTCCATGCGATCCTGCGCTTTGCGCATTTTGCTGGCAGCCACCATTTCCATTGCAGAAGTGATCTTTTGAGTGTTTTTAACACTCGCGATCTTGGTTTTAATCTCTTTAGCGCCGGCCATTTCTACTCTCCAATCTGGGACCTGAGGCGCCTTACGACACCTCGATAATTATTACCAGGTTTGGGTTTCAATGAACTTGTCCAGGCCAGCTTTTAATTGACTTTCAATGTCTGCGTTGTAATCGCCAGTTTCATTAATAGTATTAACAAGCTCAGCATGTTCGCTGTTCATGAATGAAAGCAGAGCAGCTTCGAAGCTACCGATTTTACTTAATTCAACAGTCTTCAAGTAGCCTTTTTCAGCTGCGAAGATTGAGATAGCTTGGGCAGCGATGCTCATTGGAGCATATTGCTTTTGCTTCATAAGTTCGGTAACACGCTCACCATGCTCAAGTTGAGCACGAGTTGCATCATCTAAGTCAGATGCAAATTGTGAGAACGCAGCAAGCTCTCGATACTGTGCTAACGCGGTACGAATACCACCAGACAGTTTCTTGATGATCTTAGTCTGAGCCGCACCACCAACACGAGAAACAGAAATACCAGGGTTAACAGCTGGACGTAAGCCAGAGTTAAATAAGTCAGTCTCAAGGAAGATCTGACCATCTGTAATAGAAATTACGTTGGTCGGTACGAATGCAGATACATCACCTGCTTGGGTTTCAATAATCGGTAACGCAGTTAAAGAACCGGTTTTACCTTTTACTTCACCGTTAGTGAATTTATCTACGTAGATTTCGTTTACACGTGAAGCACGTTCTAATAAACGAGAATGTAGATAGAATACATCACCTGGGTATGCTTCACGTCCTGGTGGACGCTTCAATAGTAGAGAGATCTGACGGTAAGCAACTGCTTGCTTAGATAGATCATCATATACGATTAAAGAATCTTCACCGCGGTCACGGAAGTATTCACCCATTGAACAACCTGAGTAAGGTGCTAAGTATTGTAATGCTGCAGCTTCAGAAGCTGTTGCTACTACAACGATAGTGTTAGCTAGTGCACCGTGCTCTTCAAGCTTGCGTACTACGTTAGCAATTGTAGAAGCCTTTTGGCCTACAGCTACGTATACACATTTAATGCCTGAATCTTTCTGGTTGATAATTGCATCGATAGCCATCGCTGTTTTACCAGTCTGACGGTCACCAATGATCAATTCACGTTGTCCACGACCAATTGGGATCATAGAGTCAACGGCTTTATAACCAGTTTGGATTGGTTGATCTACTGATTGGCGCTCAATTACACCAGGAGCAATTACTTCAACAGGAGAGAAACCATCGTTATCGATTGGTCCTTTACCGTCAATTGGCTCACCAAGGGTGTTAACTACGCGGCCTAATAAACCACGACCTACTGGTACTTCAAGAATACGACCAGTGGTCTTAACTTTTGCGCCTTCTGCTAAATTAGCATAAGGACCCATTACTACGGCACCGACAGAATCACGTTCTAAGTTCAACGCGATTGCAAAACGGCCACCAGGCAGTTCGATCATTTCACCTTGCATTACATCGGCAAGGCCGTGAATGCGAATGATGCCGTCACTTACTGCAACGATTGTACCTTCGTTGCGAGCTTCACTAACGACGTCGAACTGCTCGATCCGCTGCTTAATCAGATCGCTGATTTCAGTGGAATTCAGTTGCATGCTCAAACTCCCAATTACGATTGTAGCTTATCAGACAAGCGCGATAAATTACCGCTAACCGAGCCATCGATGACTAGGTCGCCTGATTTAATAATTACACCGCCAATAAGCGATGCATCTACACTACAATTCAGCTTAACTTTGCGTGCGAGACGTTTCTCAAGAGAAACACTAATTTGCTCTTGTTGCTCAGAGCTCAGCTCAGTCGCTGAAACAACAGTTGCTTCAACTTCTTTAGCCCACTCATTGCGGTATTCAGCAAAAAGTAAAGATACTGTTGGTAGTATCTCTAAACGACCGTTTTCAGCCATCACCTTAATAAGGTTCTGACCTTGCGCATTCATTTGCTCACCACATACTTCGATAAATAGTGAGGCAAGTTGTGCACTAGCCAATGAACCACCAAGCAACGGTTTAATTGATTCGTTTTCACTTACCAATGCCGCGAAGTTAAGCATTTCTGCCCAATCTTCAATTGCTTTGTGTTCAACAGCAAAATCAAAAGCTGCCTTTGCATAAGGACGAGCAATGGTGCTTATTTCAGCCATAACTCCGATTCCTTAATTAAATTTCAGCAACAAGTTTATTAACTATGTCACTGTGAGCTTCTGGATCAATCGAACGTTGAAGAATTTTCTCTGCACCAGTTACGGCAAGAGTAGCAACTTGCTTACGCAAGTCATCTTTAACGCGATTACGTTCGTTTTCAATTTCAGCTTGACCTTGAGCGATAATTTTCGCACGTTCGGTATCAGCTTCAATTTTAGCTTCTTCAACTATTTGAGCTTTGCGCTTATTAGCTTGCTCAATAATTTCATTAGCAGTCGCCTTCGCTTCTTTTAGTTGCTCATTAGCTTTCGCTTGAGCCAACTCTAGATCTTTTGCAGCACGTCCTGCATCAGCTAGCCCATCGGCAATTTTCTTCTGGCGTTCTTCGATAGCGTTCATCAATGGCGGCCATACAAACTTCATGCAAAACCACACGAAGAGTGCAAAAGAAATCGCTTGGCCTAGCAGGGTAGCGTTAATACTCATAACGACAACTCCTTCTAAGGGGGGCGATTAGCCAGCTAATTGACCTAAGAATGGGTTAGCGAATACGAAGAATAATGCAACACCAACTGCAATCATTGAGATCGCATCAAGTAGACCAGCTACGATGAACATCTTAGTTTGTAATGCTGGAGCAAGTTCTGGTTGACGAGCTGAAGCTTCTAAGAACTTACCACCTAAGATAGCAAAGCCAATACCAGTACCTAGCGCTGCTAAGCCAATCATGATTGCAACAGCTATTGCTGTAAAGCTAATTACAGTTTCCATTTTATCTCCGATAAATAACTAATTTTATTAAATTAATGTTCTTCATGTGCCATGCTTAGATATACAATCGTAAGCATCATGAAGATAAACGCCTGCAGCACAATAACCAAAATATGGAAAATAGCCCAAGGCACTGATAATGCGAACTGAGCCCACCAAGGCATCAGTGCTATCAGAATAAAGATCAACTCACCTGCATACAGGTTACCAAACAGACGAAGCGACAATGAAATCGGCTTCGCAACCAAAGTAACTGTTTCCAAAATCAAGTTAACTGGAATCAGTGACCAATGGTTGAAAGGTTGTAAGGTCATTTCTTTTGTGAAACCACCAAATCCTTTAACTTTAATACTGTAAAAAACAATCAACGCAAACACACTCAAGGCCATACCTAGAGTTACATTTAAGTCAGTTGTTGGTACAATTTTAAGGTAAGGAACACCTAAAAATCTGTTTGCGGCTTCAGGTACAAAGTCAACCGGAATTAAGTCCATTAAATTCATCAGGAAAACCCAGACAAAAATAGTCAGACCTAATGGTGCGATAACCGCGTTACGACCATGAAATGAGTCTTTAACGATTTTATCTACACCTTCCACGCACATTTCAACGAAACATTGAAATTTACCTGGAACGCCAGTTGTTGCTTTTTGTCCTACTTTGAAGAATGCCCACAAAAATAGAACCCCAAGACCTACTGAAAACAAAAGTGAGTCAATGTGCCAAGTCCAAAACCCGGCATCTTGACATGCATAGTTAAAAGCAATTCCGCCATCAGCAGAACACATTTTCGCATTAGTCAGGTGATGCTGGATATACTCGGAAGCATTTAATGCTTCACCAGTTGTCGCCATGATTAATCTCACTTAATTTTGCTTGAAGTATAAAGGGGCTGTCCAAGGTATTAATAGCGCCAACAAATAACAGCTAAATAACGGCATAAATGGCGTTTTCAGCATGCCAAATGCAATGGCGAATAACACAATGGTTAGCAGCAACTTTACCGCTTCCCCCAAGAAAAACATCCAAACGACTTTTCCTGACGCTTTAGCTCCCGCATGAGAGAAAGCAAGGGTTGCGAATACAAAATTAGGGAGTACAGCAATGAGACCACCTGCTAAAGCAGATAAGCCATACTGAGCTCCCCACAGAGCGAAAAATAAAATTGAAGTTCCCCCAGCTACCGCCGCCTGCAACAACACTATTCTATAGGCTGACCACCGGCCACGACGCGCTAAAACCTTACTCAATTTTTAATCTCCGCATTAATGCTTATTTCTCTTCTGGGCGGTTAATGTGATCATTAACAACTCAGACAGGAAAAAAAGCATGCAAAGTATACCTTTTCACACCTTGTTTGCAACTTTGATGAGAGGTTAAACAGTGATATTAGGCGTGATTTGAGACTAAATTTCTAAAATCTCAAATTTACGCCTTGTTACAAAGTTACTATTGAAATGACTTTGTTGGAGGATTTAGTGGATTTTGCTAAGTATTCCATCTAATTCAGCAAGATCTTGGTAGTTTATTACAATTTTACCTTTACCTTTACTGCCATGATTTATAGCCACTTTAGCACCTAATTTTTCAATTAACTGTTGCTCCAAGCGGGTTACATCATGATCTTTAGCTGGCTTTTCGGCTTCTTTGGTAGGATTTAGGGCTTTATTCACTAATCGTTCAGTTTCACGAACTGTCATTTCTTTAGAAGCGACTAATCGAGCAAGGTTTGTTTGTTCATCACCTTCAATAGCCAATAATGCTCGAGCGTGACCCATATCAATATCGCCATACTCTAATAAACGTTTTACAGGCTCATTTAAACTGTTTAATCGTAATAAGTTAGAAACACTTGCTCTAGATTTTCCGACCGCATCAGCCGTTTGTTGATGGGTTAATTCAAATTCTTCAAGTAAACGTTGTAATGCAATGGCTTCTTCCATTGCGTTAAGGTCTTCACGCTGGATATTTTCAATCAAGGCAATTGCTACGGCGGATTCATCAGGTACTTGCTTAACAATACAAGGAACTTGCTCTAATTGAGCAATTTGCGATGCTCTCCAACGACGTTCGCCAGCAATGATTTCGTATCTTTCAGCATCAACTTTCCGAACAACAATGGGTTGAATGATACCTTGTGACTTAATAGATTCAGCTAATTCATCCAGTGCTTCTGGTGACATGTCTTTACGCGGCTGATATTTACCAGATTGCAATAAATCCACATCTAGCATTAATAAACCATCTTCTTTCGGCGCTTGGTCGATATTGATGTTAGGTTGAGTCTGTTCTGTTTTTCTATTCGCAGCGCTACTGTTGCTTAGTAATGCATCCAAACCTTTACCTAAACCACGTTTTTTTAACGTCATTTTATTCCCTTACGCTTACTTTGATTCTGTTTGTTGCTCTGCACGGCGAATAATTTCACCCGCTAAAGCTAAATAGGCTTTGGCGCCAGCACTTGATTTATCATAATACATCGCAGGAGCACCAAAACTAGGCGCTTCAGCTAAACGGATATTTCTTGGAATAACGGTGCGATATACTTTTTCGCCAAAATGTTGTTTAAGCTGATCGGACACATCATTAGATAAACGGTTTCGAGGATCATACATGGTTCGTAAGATCCCTTCGATGCTCAAATTAGGGTTAACCATCGCACCTAATTTGGTGATGGTATCGATCAATGCAGTTAAACCTTCTAATGCATAGTATTCACACTGCATTGGCACTAATACAGAATCAGCGGCAGACATCGCATTGACCGTTAACATGTTGAGCGATGGCGGACAGTCAATAAAAATAAAATCATAATCATCTTTTACTGCTGCCAAAGCATTTTTTAATCGAATTTCTCTTGCAAAAAACTCCATCAGCTTAATTTCTGCTGCAGTTACATCACCATTACCCGCAATAAGGTCATATTTACCGGTCGTATCTTTGATCACTATCTCTTCGAACGGCTTTTCTTCAACAAGCAATTCGTATGCGGTATTTTCAACTTCATATTTATCGACACCGCTGCCCATAGTGGCATTACCTTGCGGATCAAGATCGATTAACAGCACTTTGCGTTTTGTGGCTGCAAGTGATGCTGCTAAATTAACACAAGTTGTTGTTTTTCCAACGCCACCTTTCTGGTTGGCTACGGCAATGATTTTACCCACGTGTTCACCCTAAGGACTTATTTACGATGTCCGATAATATTTATTTTTTCGTGACTATTATTTCTTGGTCAGTTTTAACAGATGTCTTTGCTCATCGAGCTTTGGCACTGTTAATGAAATGGTTTCAGTGACTGTAAACTCGTTAGGAATACTGGCCATTTCTGCATCACTAAGTTGGCCTTTAAGTGCATAAAATTGGCCATTGTCAGCTGGTAAGTGATGACACCAAGTCAACATGTCTTCAATTGATGCAAAAGCACGGCTAATTACGCCATCAAATTTTTGCTCGGGCTCATAGGCCTCAACACGACTTTCAACTGAAGTAATGTTATTGATCTTTAATTCAAATTGAACCTGTTTTTGAAAACGAATACGTTTTCCTAAACTATCAAGTAATACAAACTCTTTATCGGGATTAAGAATTGCTAGTGGGATCCCAGGTAAACCAGGTCCAGTCCCAACATCAATAAAACGCTGCCCTTTAAGATAAGGAGAAACCACTAAACTGTCCATAACATGACGGATTAACATCTGTTCAGGATCTCTAACCGAAGTTAAGTTATAAGCTTTATTCCATTTATTTAGCATGGTAACAAACCCAACAAGCTGTTGTTGTTGAGTTTCTGTTGCTGATATACCAGTTTCAGCAAGATAAATCTTAAGTTGATCGGCTAACACGCTAAGTGACCTCTAAATCAAAGGGAATCGTTAATCATCGGGTATTATGAATGGCAGAAATGACTAAGGGAAGTCTCAATGCTTCCCTTATTGGTTAAAACACAACTTTTTACTGCGATTTATGCGCTTTTACGTAATAAACCACGTTTTTTAAGGTGTACAAGCAAAATCGAAATGGCGGCTGGGGTCATTCCAGAAATACGTGAAGCTTGGCCAATGGTTTCAGGTTTATGCTCATTCATCTTAGCAATGACCTCATTCGACAAACCTTGCACTTCTTGATAATCCAAATCCAATGGTAAAACAGTCGTTTCATGACGGATTGCTTTGTCAATTTCACCCTGTTGTCTTTGAATATAGCCTGAATATTTCACTTGGATCTGAACTTGCTCTGCAGCACGCGGATCGTCAACACCTGGGCCGAAACCTTCTAAACTCATTAATTTACCGTAATCCATTTCTGGACGACGTAATAAATCTTCAAATGATGCTTCACGTGAAATAGGTGTATTTAATTCAGGATTCAATACATCCAGTAACGGTGAGTTTTTATGAACCCAATTACTGCGTAAACGCTGTAATTCAGTTTCAATTAACTCTTGTTTTTCACTAAACTTCTGCCAGCGCTCATCATCAACTAAGCCTAATTCACGGCCTTTTTCAGTGAGACGTAAATCAGCATTGTCTTCACGAAGTAACAAACGGTATTCAGCACGACTGGTAAACATGCGGTAAGGTTCTTTTGTGCCAAGTGTTGATAAATCGTCAACCAATACGCCAATGTATGCCTGATCGCGTCTTGGACACCAAACTTCTTTGCCTTGTACTTGCAACGATGCATTCATACCAGCTAACAAGCCTTGTGCGCCCGCTTCTTCATATCCGGTTGTTCCGTTAATTTGTCCAGCAAAGAATAAACCATCAATATTTTTAGTTTCTAAAGAGTTTTTAAGATCTCTTGGATCAAAATAATCATATTCAATGGCGTATCCAGGACGAATTATCTCAGCATTTTCCATACCTTGAATAGATCTAACCAAATTCAATTGTACATCGAAAGGTAAACTTGTTGAGATCCCATTAGGGTAGATCTCATTAGTGGTTAACCCTTCTGGTTCAATAAAAATTTGATGGGAGTTTTTGTCTGCAAAACGATTAATTTTATCTTCGATCGATGGGCAATATCTTGG
The DNA here is from genome assembly GCF_018100775.1 of Shewanella sp. MMG014. Taxonomy (NCBI): domain Bacteria; kingdom Pseudomonadati; phylum Pseudomonadota; class Gammaproteobacteria; order Alteromonadales; family Shewanellaceae; genus Shewanella; species Shewanella sp. MMG014. The sequence continues at coordinate 55,926 of NZ_JAGJDZ010000015.1, read as the reverse complement.
ACCAATTCCTTCAATAACACCTGAGTACATTGGGCTACGATCGAGTCCTCCACGAATAATATCGTGAGTTTTTTCATTGGTATGTGTGATGTAACAAGAAACTTGTTCAGGATGCTGGCTAACATCACCAATGAATGACATGACAGGTAACGGACTATCACCTTTTTGTTCTTGCATTTTATCGAAATCAATCGTGTTTGCATCAATTCTTGGTGGCGTGCCCGTTTTTAGACGTCCAACACGAATTGGTAATTCTTTTAGTCTATTAGCGAGTGCAATTGCAGGTGGATCACCCGCTCTTCCGCCGCTGTAATTTTCTAAACCAATATGAATTTTACCACTTAGGAAAGTACCGGTTGTTAATACAACGCTTGGGGCTTCAAATGCTAAGCCCATTTGAGTAACAACACCTAAAACTTTATTGTTTTCAACAACTAAATCGTCTACAGCTTGTTGAAAAATACGTAGGTTGGGTTGATGTTGTAAAATTTGTTGTATTTTTTGACGATACAAAGCTCTATCAGCTTGAGCACGAGTCGCTCTAACAGCTGGGCCTTTGCTTGAATTTAATGTTCTAAATTGGATACCTGCAAAGTCAGTTGCGGTTGCCATTGCACCGCCTAAGGCATCAATTTCTTTTACCAAATGGCCTTTGCCAATCCCACCAATGGCTGGATTACAAGACATTTGTCCAAGGGTATCAATATTGTGTGTCAGTAATAGGGTTTTTGATCCCATTCTGGCAGCTGCTAAGGCTGCTTCGGTTCCGGCATGACCACCACCAACAACAATTACATCAAACCGTTCATGAAAATGCATTTTGTAACCTTGGATAAAATAAATTTCTAATTTAGATCTTTAAACAAAAGACTCTCTGAGCCGAGTATTTTAGCACCTGGTTTGCTTTTCGGGAATGATCAATTTTCGTCTTTCGATCAGAGGAGGTTTGCTTAATAGATCTTAAGATCTTTTTAAAGATCTCTTTGTTATGTTTATTATTAGGATCGTACTTTTCTGTGGGTAAGCCTAATTTTTCTTTATATTCAACGGGTAATAGATAAACGATCTTGTGATCTAACTGCGATCTAATTCAATATAAGTTGGGGATAGATCGGCTACTTATCCACAGGGGGGATCTTTAAGCAGATCAGGTGTGGATCAATACAAAGTTATGATCGGATAAAATAATACCTTATCCACATAGTTATCTTGTAAATTAACTTATTGTGGATAAGATTGACTATTATTGTGAGTATAAATGAAGATATTAACTTAATTAGTGGGAGTGATCGACGATTGCCATTGAGCTAACCAAGCAAGCGCGGCATCTTCAGGTACTGGATCCATTTGAACATCGATTTGGATCTTATTCACAAATGAGATTGCACCGAGTTGATCTAACCTTGAAATTATTTTTTCTGGACCTTGGCAAAAAGTATCGTAACTTGAATCACCAATAGCGCATAACGCATATTTTAGCTCTGTAAGATCATCATTTGTGGCGATCAATTGTTGATAAAAAGGCGCTATATTGTCGGGAAGATCACCAGCTCCATGTGTAGAACTGACGATCATCCATAGGGATTTGGGGTCTAATTCAGATAAATTAGGAGTGAGATGTATTTGAGTTTCGTGGCCTAATTTGTCTAATTCTGCAGCCATATCGTCTGCTACATATTCAGTACCACCTTGCGTTGTACCGACTAAAATTTCGATTTTTGCCATATTATTGCCTTTGAATTAACCGTTAATTGTCATAGTTTACGCTGATTTATCATTGCACAAAGCGGTTTTTGTCCGTATTTTCAATAGTTACATTTAACAAAAATATAACTTTTCATGTCTCTTGTTTCTATTACTGCCCAAATAGCCGATTTAGCTTGGGGCCCACATATGTTGGTATTACTTGTGGGCGGAGGGCTTTTTTTCCTTATTTATTCGAGGTTTATTCCGTTTCGATATATTGGTCATGCCATTAATATTGTAAGGGGTAAACATCCAGATAAAGGTGCAGAAGGGCATATTAGTCACGCTGGTGCACTCTCCAGTGCAATGGCAGGTACCGTTGGAATGGGCAACATCGGCAGTGTCGCTGTCGCAATCATGGTGGGTGGTCCAGGCGCTATTTTTTGGATGTGGATCAGTGCCATTGTTGGAATGGCGACCAAATTTTTTACTTGTACCTTAGCGATAATGTATCGAGGTAAAGATGAAAATGGCGATGTACAAGGTGGCCCTATGTACATTATTACTCAAGGGTTATCTAAAAAGTGGCACTTTTTAGCAGTTTTCTTTTGTGTTGTAGGCCTAGTGGGTAACTTTCCATTATTTAACTCTAATCAACTGGTACAGATTATTCGTGAATGGCTAATTGTAAAACCAGGATATTTTCCAGCTAATGAATCTACTTTTTGGATCGATTTATCACTGGGTATCGTCGTTATGCTGATTGTTGCTAGCGTTATTTTAGGCGGGATCAAACGTATTGCATCTGTGGCATCAAAGGTGGTGCCATTGATGATCCTCATTTATATGAGCTGTGCTTTTTATGTTATTGCGACTCATATAACTGAAATACCTCATTACTTTGTATTAATTTTTACTGAGGCTTTTTCATTAAACTCAGTTGGGGGCGGCATATTAGGTACGATGCTAATTGGCATTCGTCGTGCGGCTTTTTCAAATGAAGCGGGTATTGGTACCGAAGTGATGGCTCATGGTAGTGCGAGAACCAATGAACCTGTTAAAGAAGGCCTTGTCGCTATGCTTGGTCCAGCCATTGACACTTTGTTAGTGTGTACTGCAACAGCAATGATCATCTTGATTTCTGGGGTTTGGCAAACGGGTGAAGCACAAGGTGTTAATTTATCTGCCCAAGCGTTTGAAATGACAATGCCAGGAGTAGGGCCTTATCTGTTGATATTGTGTGTGGTGTTTTTCAGTATCAGTACCATTTTTACTCAAGCATTTTATGGTGGCCAGTGCTTTGCATTTTTATTTGGTCGTCAACGGTTACGTTTATATCAGTACTTTTTCTTGTGTGCGATTTTATTTGCTGCAACGGCAAGTATTCAAGAAATTGTTAATATTATTGATGCGGCATATGCCTTAATGGCTATTCCGACGATGACGTCTGCTATTTTATTAGCACCTAAAGTCAGACAAGCTTCGAAACTGTATTTTGCCAAACTTAAACCTAACTAAATAAATTAAATATAATAAAAAGGAATGAGCCTGTTAAGGGTCACTCCTTTTTATGCAATAGCTTTCAAGCTTCACTCTGCTAACAAGTATTCACTATGGAAACGTAGATGTTCTTCGATAAAACTACTAATAAAAAAGTAACTATGATCATAACCTTGCTGCATTCTCAAAGTTAAAGGGTATTGTTTAGCTTTCGCGGCTTCGGCTAAGGTTTCGGGCTTGAGTTGTTCTTCAAGGAAGTTATCGTCAGTGCCTTGATCCACCAGCATAGGTAAGGTTGAATTTGATGCTTTCATTAGCTCAACGCTGTCATATTCAAGCCAATCTTGTTTATCTTGACCTAAATATCCATTAAAAGCTTTCAATCCCCATGGGCAATCCATTGGATGACAAATAGGACTAAACGCTGATATAGACTGATATCGATCGGCATTTTTAAGACCAATCGTTATAGCGCCATGTCCACCCATTGAGTGACCGCTTATGCTGCGCAGCTGAGAAATAGGAAAGTGTTGTTCAATGAGTTCTGGCAACTCGTTCACAACGTAGTCATACATTTGATAATGGGTATTAAAAGGGGCTTGAGTCGCATTGACATAAAAACCTGCGCCTAGACCAAAATCATAAGCACCTTCGCTGTCGTCTGCGACATTCTCACCACGTGGGCTAGTATCAGGAGCGACAATGGCGATACCCAGTTCCGCAGCTATACGTTGAATACCTGATTTTTGCATCACATTTTCATCGGTGCAGGTTAAACCTGATAACCAATAAAGCACAGGCACTTTTTGAGTTGCCGCTTGTGGTGGTAAGTAAATGGCAAAACGCATTTGGCAATTTACCGTGTCTGAATGATGGTTATATTGCTTTAACCAACCACCGAAAACTTTATTACTGCTGACATTTTCTAACGTCATGTTGTTATCACTTCTTTTGAAAATGCCTTATCAACTGATAAGGCATATGGTTGTCTTAAGGTGTTCAATTCAGAATATGTTAGCGTTCTGAATAGATAACATTTGTGTCGAGCTTACTTGTCGAAATGAATGACAGAACGAATACTTTCTCCGCTGTGCATTAAATCGAAAGCATCATTAATTCCTTCAAGGCCCATAGTGTGAGTGATGAAGTGATCTAATTTAAACTCACCATTTAGATACTGCTCAACAATGCCTGGTAATTCACTGCGCCCTTTAACACCGCCAAATGCGCTGCCTTTCCAGACTCGGCCAGTCACCAACTGGAATGGACGAGTTGAGATTTCTTGTCCTGCACCAGCAACACCAATAATCACAGACTCTCCCCAACCTTTATGACAACACTCAAGTGCGCTGCGCATCACATTGACGTTACCGATACATTCGAAAGAGAAATCAACACCACCGTCGGTTAGCTCTACAATGACATCTTGAATAGGTTTATCGTAGTTTTTAGGGTTAATGCAATCTGTCGCGCCAAGCTTTGTGGCTAGCTCAAATTTAGATTCATTTAAGTCAATACCAATAATACGTGAAGCTCCAGCCATGGTAGCGCCAATAATTGCTGATAAACCAATACCACCTAAACCAAATATGGCTACGGTATCGCCTTTTTGAACCTTAGCGGTATTAAGTACGGCGCCCATACCTGTAGTGACACCACAACCTAATAAACAGACTTCTTCTAGCGGCGCATCTTTATTCACTTTTGCAAGTGATATTTCAGGTAATACGGTGTACTCGGAGAATGTTGAACAACCCATATAATGGAAAATGGGCTCACCATCTTTATAAAAGCGAGTAGTACCATCAGGCATTAAGCCTTTACCTTGGGTTTCACGTACTGCGCTACATAGGTTGGTTTTGCCTGATGTACAGAACTTACATTTACCACACTCAGCGGTGTAAAGAGGAATAACATGGTCACCGACTTTAACACTAGTGACTCCTTCACCGACCATTTCAACAATCCCGCCACCTTCATGGCCCAGAATTGCCGGGAAAACACCTTCTGGATCATCACCTGATAGGGTAAATGCGTCAGTATGACAAACACCTGAAGCGATAATCTTTACCATCACTTCTCCCGCTTTCGGGTACATGACATCAACTTCTTCAACTGATAAAGGTTGTCCAGGTCCCCATGCAACAGCGGCTTTAGACTTAATAAATTGTGCTGACATTGTGTTTGTCCTTATTAAAGATGAACGACTAAATTGAATCTACTTAGTGTAGATGAGATTTTGTAGTGATAGAGCTATTGTATTTATTTTCTGTCAGTTGATAATAAGCTTAAATTACAAATTACTTTTACAGGTGAGTAATAATGCTGCCATGGGAAGGGGTTTATGAGTTTGTCGCAGTAGCGGAAACGGACAGTTTTACCGCTGCTGGTAAGCGTTTGTCTATTTCAACAGCCCAAGTTAGCCGTCAAATTAGTCAGATTGAAAATAGATTAAATACTAAACTTTTTTACCGTACCACCAGAAAAGTCTCTCTGACAGAAGAAGGGCAAGTTTTTTATCGGCATTGTAGGCAGGTGATTGATGGTCTCGAAGAAGCTGAGCGAGCCATCAGTAGCCTGCAAAATAAACCGCAAGGGTTAATCAAGCTGACAGCACCAGTGACCTATGGTGAGAAGTTTATCATGCCGATTGTGACTGACTATATGCAGCAATATCCTGATGTCGAAGTGATTTGTGAATTAACAAACAGGCAATTAGATTTAGTTGAGGGCGGTTATGATTTGGCTATTCGCTTAGGCCGATTACCTGACTCTAGTATGATGGCAAAGCGACTAACCAGTCGTGAGCAATTTGTGTGTGCTGCACCTGAGTATATTAATCGTTTTGGTGCGCCATATTCATTATCTGAACTGAGTCAGCATAATTGTTTAATCGGTTCGCAATCTCACTGGCACTTTAATGAATTAGGTAAGGCGAGAAGTATCAAAGTACATGGGAACCTGCAATGCAGTAGCGGTATTAGTTTATTGGATGCGGCATTAAAAGGCCTAGGAATTGTGCAATTACCTGGTTATTACGTTAAACAGGCTATTGCTGACAATAAGCTAAATGTACTACTGGCATCTTTTCAACAAGAAAAAGAAGGCATTTGGGCTTTGTACCCACAAAACCGTCATCTATCTCCTAAAGTCAGATTATTGGTAGATAAACTCACTGAATGTTTACCTAAGCAGTAATCTGTAATGTGTTATTGATTCTTCTTGCTTTGAAGTAGCGATTTGGAACCTATTCCAAATCGCTATCTCACATCCATATTTGATTAAAATATGCGCTGTGGTTCATTTTTGTAAATCTACTTATTTAGATATAAGTAAACCCTGGTTGATTCCCTTTTTGGAATTGATTCCATCTTTATGATGAAGGAGTCAATTTAAAAAAAGGGTGATGACCTATGAGTAATGTAGATCTGTTAGGACGCCGTAAATTTATCGCAGGGCTTGGTGTTGCAGCAGGTGCTGCAATGGTGGCTCCAGCGATGGCTGTTTCTGAAAAAGCAGACGGTGTTAAGTGGGATAAAGAAATTGAAATCGTCATTATTGGTTCTGGCTTTGCAGGGTTAGCAGCAGGAATTGAAGCGACGAAATTGGGTGCCAAGGACGTTCATATTTTTGAAAAAATGTCCTATTTTGGAGGTAACTCAGCCATTAATGGTGGCTTATTTGCTGCACCAGGTACGCCAATGCAATCAAAAGAAGGCGTTAATGATTCTGTAGATCGTATGGTTGCAGACCAATTAGCGGCTGGACGTGGTATTGCTGACGAAGCTTTACTACGCCATGTTGCTGAGCATGCTATGGAAGCATTGCAAATGACCTTTGATGCAGGGTCTGAATATCATCCATATTTACAGCAACTCGGCGGTCATTCGGTTGCTCGAACTTACCAAACAACGGTGAGTTGTGGTGCTGGTATTACTCAGCCTTTGTTACATAAATGCCGTGAATTGGGTGTGCACACCCATAACCGTTCTAAGTTTGAAGGCTTCCTTGTCGGCGAAAAAGGTGAAGTGTTAGGCGTTAAAATGCGTGACAACTATCACTTTGGCGAAGATCAGCCTGGCAAAGTGATTAATATCCGTGCAAAACGTGGTGTGATTATGGCGACAGGAGGTTTTGCTCAAAATGTAAATCTACGTATGGCGCAAGATCCAACGTTAACCTCTGAAGTAGGTTGTACCAATGCTCCAGGTGCTACAGGCGAAGGCATGTATGAAATGTTCCGCCTTGGTGCCGTCCCCGTTCATTTAGCACATATTCAGTCTGGCCCTTGGGCGTCACCTGATGAAGGTGGTTTTGGTTATGTATCTAACTATTCTATCTATAACTTCCCTCATTCTATTGCGATTAACCGTTTAACTGGTCAACGTTTTATGGATGAAATTGCTGACCGCAAAACGCGAGCTGATGCTGAACTTGCGTGCCGTGATGAACAAGGGAATGCATTACCACCTATTTTAATCACTAGCTACAAAGATTCTAAAAAGCATCCTAATACCAAAAAAGTCATTAAGTACAACGTGGGGTGGAAATTTGACTCTGTTGAGGAGTTAGCTTCGCATTTTAATGTGCCGTTAAAAGCACTCAAAACTCAAATTGAAGAATATAACCAATACGTTAAATCTGGTGAAGATAAGCAGTTTGGTAAAAACATGACTAAGGCTGCAGATAAGTATATTGAAGCGCCTTTTACCGTTGTGCGTTTATGGCCAAAAGTGCATTACTGCCAAGGTGGCGTTCAAATTAATACCAAAGCAGAAGTAAAAGACAGCTTCACGGGTGTGGCGATTCCAGGGCTTTACGCTGCTGGCGAAGTCTGTGGTGGTATCCATGGTGTAAGCCGCTTAGGAAGTTGTTCTATTCCTGAGTGTATGGTCATGGGAATGACTGCTGCTCGTAGCATGATGAAAGCGTAACCCAATTTACAAGAGGAATTATTGATGAACACATTAAAGATAATGCTTGCATTGGGATTATTATGTTTAAGTAGTGCCAGCGTTCAAGCAGTAGAAATTAGAGACCATCATAAGGAAGTGATTGGTAAGGATTGTAAAGCTTGTCATGATCAGGGGATTAAACAATTCCCTTCAGATCAAGCTTGTCAGCAGTGTCATGATGTTGATGACTTAGCTGAAACAACAGCGCGTAGTGAAGAAGACAAATGGCAGAATCCACATAATAACTTGCATTATGGCAAAGAGTTACCTTGTCAAGAGTGTCATGGTGAACATAAAGCGAAAAAGCCTATTTGTAGTGATTGTCACACGTTTAAATACGACAAACATAAAGAGTAGTTCTTTAGTGTTTTAGTTAACTTATAACAGCAGATAAGTCAGCAGTTGCTTATCAATTGCCTCCCCCTTTGGGTAAGATAATTGCTGATAATCAAAGCCTCTAATTCATCATCTTAGGGGCTTTTTTTATGTTTTTTATTGCGGTTTATTTGTAGGTTTTATCTTATCAATAAGTACAACTTATGCTTTGATATCGAACCTTCAGTAAGGCGAGTTCACTTATTCACTGTCATCATTATGATGTGCTAGATTTTCAACATTGGCTTTAATCAACGAAATTAACTGTAAGGTTGCATCTGTTTGGGTATCAGGATTGAGATAAAGCGCTTCGTTGAATACCGGTAATATTGGCAGTCCATGCTCAACGGGATCGAGTATTTGCATTTTGTCGCTGATCCGAAATTCAGCAATGGGGGCAATGGTAAGATCGTTTTCAACGGCCATACACAATGCTTGTGGTGACGGGGTTGATAGTAATACATTGATAGAGCGCATTGTTAATTGATGATTGGCAAAGACTTGCGCGCGAATTGGGCAATTTTCTGGGTACAGTGCCATAGGAATAGCGCTGCGTTTATGGGCATTACCATTCTTGGCTGCTACCCAATGAAAGCGTCGTTCAAAAAGTAACTCTCCATTAGCCGGTGTTTGCCAATGAGTTGCAACGATGACATCAAATTCACCTTGTTGTAAGCGTTTGTATAAGTTTCCGCTCACGTCAGTATCAATCACTAATTCAATTCGCGTAAATTCACGAATAAATTCTAATAAACAGCTGCTTAAATATCGTTTTATATAATCTGTTGGAACACCTAATCGAATGATCTCTCGATTTTGGCCATCTTTTAAATCATCTAAAGCTTGTGAACTTAACTGCATCATTTTATAAGCATAGTTAAGCAAAGTGACACCTGATTCAGTCAAGGTGACCCCTTTGTTATCACGGATAAGTAGTGGTTGACCAACGCTTTCTTCAAGCTTTTTAATCTGCAAACTTAATGCAGATTGAGTGCGGCAAATTTGTTCAGCAGCCTTTGATAAGTTGCCATTTTCTGCAACAGCAATAAAGCTTTCAAGCAATTCTATTTTTAGCATTATCTTTAGGAATATTGGCTATTGGAATTGTTCATAGTGGTATCAGTATTACTTAATATCGAATAAGTAAGAAGCTTGTTATTGTACGAATGTGAAGTGATAACAAATTATTGATGAAAAGTAAGGGATGCATTATGAGTAGCTGGCAACAACGAGGTGATTACTTAGTTGAAGTGTCACAGCGCTATTTAAAAGGACATAAAACCTTCGATCTTTGTCGTTCGCACTTAGTGAAGGCTAGCCAAATTTCAAAAGGAACTGTGTATAACCATTTTCCCAATGAAGCTGATTTAATTGTGGCAATGGCCATTGATGATTTAAACCATTGCTTAGCCCAAGCAAAACTTGATGAACAAGCTTATGCAGATCCACTCAATATGTTTCTGTTTCATCAATGCAGGCGTTTACATGATGCGTTAGTTAATCAACGTTTTGTGATTGAACGAGTGATGCCAAATGAAGATATTTTATCCCATGCAAGTGAGGTATATCAGCAAGCGTATCAGCAGCGCTATGATGAGTATTTTGCTTGGTTTCACCATGTGATTGATAAGATAGGTAAGATTGTTGGTTTTAATAGAGCTGAACTGGTGACGCATTATTTACGTGGCGCCATCATCAATACTGATGATGCGGGTAAAGATGGTCTTGATCCTAATTTATATTATCAATATTGCTACGCTATTACCCAGTTGCTCGGCCATTCAGATAAGCGATTACCTAAGCTTACTGTATTTAAAGATTGGCTAAGCAAAATGCCGCAACAACAATCTGCGGCATAACTATTCTATTGGCTAAGAAAAGCGATAACTTTAGCTTTTGGCATGCCTGTAATCATCTGGATATGCTCAAAAGAGATCGCTTGTTGAGGTTTATATTGCTTGATAGTTTCAAGTTGATGGAGCCATAAATGACCTGTCATGGTTGCATCTGCTAATGCTCGGTGAAAAACACCATCATTTGGCAATTGATGATAATCAACTAATGTCCCCAGTTTATGATTAGGTGCATCTTGATTGATCCTACGAGACAAGAGTAAAGAACAAGCAAACTGACCTGAGTATTGATGATTGATCCTATTGAACTCTGCGTCTAAAAATTTCTTATCAAAGCTGGCGTTATGGGCAACGAGATTAAAGTCGCCCATAAAGTCTGCAAAGCGTGCCATGACCGTTTCGCAATCATCAGCAGTTTGTAGCATTTGATTGCTAATTCCTGTGTAGTTTTCAATGAAACTATTTACCCGTCGGCCTGGGTTCATCAGTTCTTGAAATGAGTCAACCACGACACCATCTACTAATTTTACTGCACCAATTTCAATGGCTCTATCACCATTATCGGGTGATAAACCTGTGGTTTCAAAATCAAGAACGACGACATTATTTGCTGACATATTGTGTTACTTACCAATACAGAATGAACTGAAGATTTTACCGAGGAGATCATCGGAGGTAAATTTACCTGTGATTTCTGATAAGGCCATTTGCGCCATACGGAGCTCTTCTGCAAGTAACTCGCCTGCCAAGTAAACTTCAAGTTGTTCTTTACCTAATTGCAAATGGCTTGAAGCGAGATCTAATGCCTCTAAATGACGACGACGGGCTATAAAACCACCTTCAAGATTACTTTGATAACCCATTAAGGATTTTAGGTGTTGTTTAAGTTCCTCAACGCCTAAACCTGTCTTAGCTGAAATACGGTAAACATTGTAGCCGTGCTCATCAGTTGTCATGACAGGCTCACCCGTTAAGTCGGCTTTATTTCGCACCACAGTAACGCCAAGTTTAGCGGGGAGGCGGTCGATAAAATCTGGCCAGATTTCATGTGGATTTACGTCTGTAGTTGTGGTGCCATCAACCATAAATAGCACTCGGTCTGCTGTGGCTATTTCATCCCAAGCACGTTCGATACCTATTTTTTCAACCGTATCGGCTGTATCACGTAAGCCTGCAGTATCGATAATATGCAATGGCATGCCATCTAAGTGGATATGCTCACGCAGTACATCACGTGTGGTACCCGCAATTTCGGTCACAATGGCTGATTCTTTACCAGCAAGGGCATTTAACAGACTAGATTTACCCGCATTAGGACGTCCTGCAATGACAACTTTCATTCCTTCACGGATAATCGAGCCTTGTTTAGCACTGGCTTGAACTGAATCGAGTTTGTCGATGATGTTATAAAGTGAATTAGCAATTTTACCATCAGATAAGAAGTCGACTTCTTCATCTGGGAAGTCAATCGCCGCTTCGACGTATAAACGCAAGTTAGTGACTTGTTCGACAAGTTGGTGTACTTCATCTGAGAACTCACCTTGGAGCGAGTTTAAGGCGCTTTTAGCAGCTTGTTCGCTGGTGGCATCAATTAAGTCAGCGATAGCTTCAGCTTGGGTTAAATCAAGCTTGTCATTCATAAAGGCTTGCTCACTAAACTCACCTGGTTTAGCAATGCGAAGACCATCCACTTCCATTACACGCTTTATGAGCATGTCTAAAACGATTTGACCACCATGGCCTTGAAGTTCTAATACATCTTCACCAGTAAAGGAGTTAGGCCCTTTAAAGAACAAAGCAATTCCTTGGTCAATAACATCACCAGCAGCATTTTTAAAATCGCAATAATCGGCATAACGGGTTTTAGGTAAATGGCCTAACACCTGTTGTGCTACATCAGCGGCTTTATCACCCGAAATACGAATGATACCTACACCGCCACGACCTGGTGCGGTTGCTTGTGCCACGATAGTGTCTGTCATTGAGGAAAACCTTTGTTTAAATTTAATAAATGAAAAGGCGGCTCAATAGCCGCCTTTAAAGATTATATCAGTTTGAGCTATGACTTATTTTAAGCCTTTTTTCTCAAGACCTGCATAAATAATCTTTTGTTGTGTGATTGCGACTAAGTTACCTACTAACCAGTAAAGTACTAGACCTGATGGGAACCATAGGAAGAATACTGTAAAGATAACTGGCATCCATTGCATCATTTTCACTTGCATTGGATCCATGGTTGGTGCCATTGGCTGCATTTTTTGCATTAACCACATAGACACACCCATTAGTAGTGGCAATACGTAGTAAGGATCTTGAACCGATAAATCGTCAATCCAAAGCATGAATGGCGCATGGCGTAACTCATAACTTTCTAGTAATACCCAGTATAGTGCAATGAAAATTGGCATTTGTAGCAAGATAGGAAGACAGCCGCCCATAGGGTTAACTTTTTCTTTCTTGTACAACTCCATCATTGCTTGACCCATCTTCTGACGGTCATCACCAAAGCGTTCTTTTAACTCTGCAAGCTTAGGCTGCAAGTTACGCATCTTAGCCATTGAAGTGTATTGCGCTTTTGTAAGTGGGTATAAAATACCACGTACAGAAAGCGTAATTAGGATAATTGCAACACCCCAGTTAGTGACAATCGACTGGAAGAACATCAATAGTTTGTAGATAGGAATTGCTAGCCACCAAAGGAAGCCGTAATCAACAACTAAGTTTAATGTTTCAGAAATGTCTGAAAGTGCTTTTTGGTCTTTAGGACCAACGAAGAACTGAGCACTAATCGTTTGTTGTGCACCAGGAGCAATATCATGTACTGCGCCGCGGAAACCAATATTAGCTTGGCCACCCGCACTCATGCTAGAGAAGATAGTATTTGAATCGTTTGCTGGTGGTACCCAAGCTGACACGAAGTAATGTTGAAGCATCGCTGCCCAACCACCTAATGTTTGTTGGTTTAGGTTACTCTTAGCAATATCTTCAAAGTCATATTTTTCATAGCGTACACTTTGAGTCGAGAATGCTGCACCACGGTATGTTGGCATCATCATGCTACTTTCAGATGCTTGTACCGTTTGTTTAATTTGACCGTACATTTGCATTTGAAGCGGCGCTGAAGTGGTGTTGTTTACGTTGTAATCAACAGTCACATCAAATTGGCCACGGGTGAAAGTAAATACTTTGGTATAGCTTGCGCCATTTGCATCCACATAACTTAGTGGTACAGATAACGTATCTTGACCATCAGTTAATTGATAAAGTTCTGACTCTGCAGAGAAGTGTGCACGTCCGTGAGTACTGCTATCAATACCATCACGACCGATTAAACCACTTTGAGAAATATAGTTGAATGCGCCATTTTGCTCTAAAAGAACAAATGGGTCATTACTATCAATTTCAACTTTATGGTCAACCAAAGCAGCATAAACAATATCACCGCCGACTGGGTCAATTTTAATGTCTAACTGATCGGTTTTAACTTCAATCAGATTTTGAGTTGCCGGTAATTGAACAGGCATACTTGAATCTGCATCGGGTACATCGCTATTGCTGTGCGATGGTACATCATTCGTTTGAGCAACCGTAGTTTGTGTCGCGACTGGTTGCGGTGCTTTATCGTCTTGCCATGCTTGCCAAAGTAAAAAACTGACAAACAGTAGTGCGATAAGCATTAAATTGCGTTGAGATTCCATAGCCTATTTGTTACACCTGTCATTTTTAGGGGGGACGGGATCACTTCCGCCGGGATGTAAAGGGTGACATTTTAGTATGCGTTTCGCTGCAAGCCAACAACCTTTCACTGTTCCATGCGTTTTTATTGCGTCAATCGCATAATAAGAGCACGTTGGGTTGAATCTACAGCGAGGACCCAGCATGGGGCTGATAAGAAGTTGGTAACCACGAACAGCCTTAATGGCTAGCCATTGTAACGGCGACTGAGCTTGCGCCATAACTTCTCTGTTAACTTGTGTAATTCTGCATTTTCCATATCGACCACACCATTTCTAACCAAGACAACAATATCAAGATTTGGAATGTCGTGCTGATTTAAACGGAAATTTGTTCTGATTATTCGCTTAATTCGGTTGCGATCACTGGCATTTTTAACAAAACGTTTTGCAACTGTTAATCCAATACGAGGATGTTGTTCAGAATTAGGTACAGCGAGCAGAGTTATTTCAGCAGAAGATGCTTTGATAGGATTTGAGAATACAGATTTAAATTGCGCGGGAGTTAACAGACGTAACTCCCGCGTAAAAGCATAGCTAGTCACTATGGTTATCTACTGATTAAGCAGATAAACGAGCGCGACCTTTTGCACGACGACGTGCAATCACTTTACGGCCGCCTACAGTGGCCATACGTGCGCGGAAGCCGTGAGAACGCTTACGCTTCAGGTTGCTTGGTTGAAAAGTACGTTTACTCATTTTGGCAATCCGTATATTTAGTAGTTAATAAACCTTACATTCTTAAAATAAGAGGTAAGGGCAAAAAAGAGGCCGAATTGTAATCACTTTAATCACTACCGTCAACAAGGAAAGTGGCTATATGAACAATTTTTACCTAATTAACTTTGAGGCAAACATCAAAAATGCACTATACAGTGTGGATAACTCTGTGTACCAACACTATATGTAGTGGATCAAAGGCTGTTTAACCAGATCAAAGCGCGGCTATTATAGATCAAGAGTGATCGGTTAATAAAGCAGGATCTGTGAACAAATCACATTAATTGGATCGTTTTTGATCTTTAAAGATCACAGATATCCACATACAATGATCTGCTTGGGGATAAAATTTTTTTTATCGATAGCGATCATTGAGATCTAACGATAGAATAGCCCTCCTTCAACAAACGATATTAAGGAATATTAAGTGGCGGTTTCACTTTGGCAACAATGTATCGGCAGGCTGCAAGACGAACTTTCTGCGCAGCAATTCAGTATGTGGATCCGTCCGTTACAGGCTGAAATGGATGGCGATACCTTGGTACTTTATGCACCTAATCGTTTTGTACTTGATTGGGTTCGAGATAAGTACATCAATATCATTAATCAATTTTTTACCGAACAGTTAGGTGGTAATGCCCCTAAACTGCGCTTTGATATTGGTAGCCGCCCGTCTGCTGTGAGAGCGCCTGAGCCTGTAAAAGCAGAAGTTAGGCCAACACAAAGCACACAAACTAAGCAACGTGTTAGCACTGCGTTTAATACTCAAGCGGAACCCGTTGAGCATGCTAACCACCGCAGTAATATCAATCCTACTTATCAGTTTGATAATTTCGTTGAAGGTAAATCAAACCAATTAGGTAAAGCTGCTGCACTGCAAGTGGCAGAAAATCCTGGCGGTGCTTATAACCCGTTATTTTTATATGGCGGCACCGGTTTAGGTAAAACCCATTTATTACATGCTGTAGGCAACGGGATTATCAAAAACAATCCCAATGCAAAAGTGGTCTACATGCATTCAGAACGCTTTGTGCAAGACATGGTTAAAGCGCTACAAAATAATGCTATTGAAGACTTTAAACGTTATTACCGTAGTGTTGATGCGCTTTTTATTGATGATATTCAATTCTTTGCCAATAAAGATCGTTCACAAGAAGAATTCTTTCATACCTTCAATGCACTATTAGAGGGTAACCATCAGATCATTTTGACTTCGGATAAATACCCGAAAGAAATTGATGGGGTTGAAGATCGCTTAAAATCACGTTTTGGTTGGGGCTTAACAGTTGCTATCGAACCACCTGAGCTTGAAACCCGTGTAGCGATTTTAATGCGTAAAGCACAAGAAAGTGGCATTAATTTGCCTGATGAAGTGGCATTTTTCATTGCCAAACGTTTACGTTCAAATGTGCGTGAATTAGAAGGGGCGTTAAATCGTGTTATTGCGAATGCTAACTTTACTGGCCGACCAATTACGATTGATTTTGTCCGTGAAGCATTACGTGATTTACTCGCGCTACAAGAAAAGTTAGTGACCATAGATAATATTCAAAAAACGGTTGCTGAATATTACAAAATCAAAATGGCTGATATGCTATCTAAACGTCGCTCTCGCAGTGTAGCGAGACCTCGTCAAGTCGCGATGGCATTATCAAAAGAGTTAACAAACCAAAGTTTACCTGAAATTGGTGACGCCTTTGGGGGTCGTGATCATACTACCGTATTACACGCATGCAGAAAAATTGCCCAATTGCGTGAAGAAAGTCATGACATTAAAGAAGATTATGCTAACTTGATACGTACATTATCTTCTTAATATCAGGAAATTGAGACGAATGAAATTTTCAATTGATAGGGATGCCCTATTAAAACCACTTCAATTAGTGTGTGGTGCAGTAGAAAGACGCCACAACTTACCTATTTTATCAAATTTACTTGTCGAAGTTAGTGAGTCCTCACTTAAGCTTACAGGTACTGATTTAGAAGTAGAACTTGTTGGCCAAGCGGCCATTCAAGGTGAAGTTGAAACTGGCCGAACAACTGTGCCAGCTAAAAAGCTACTCGATATCGTCAAGTCACTTCCTGAACAAGTCGAAATCAAAATTGAGCAGCAAGATAACAAGTGGCTATTACGTTCTGGTCGTAGTCGTTTTTCACTGGCGACTTTACCTGCAAGTGATTACCCCAATGTTGAAGCCTTTGAAGCCGATATCGAGTTTAGTCTTAAACAAGGTACATTGAAGTCGATTATTGATTCGACCCAGTTCTCAATGGCGAACCAAGATGTTCGATACTATTTAAATGGCTTACTTTTTGAAACTGCGGGTAACTCGTTAAAAGCGATTGCGACAGATGGACACCGTCTAGCATTAAGTCATCGTAATATCGACATTAGCCTTCCTGAAAAGCAAGTCATCGTGCCACGTAAAGGTGTGGTTGAAATGTCTCGCTTACTTGAAAGTGAGGACAGTGAAATTACCATTGCTATTGGTGATAGCGCCATTCGTGCAACAACGCAAAATGCTGTATTTACCAGTAAGCTTGTTGATGGACGTTTTCCTGATTACCGCCGAGTATTACCAAAAGGCGGCGATAAAATTGTGGTGGCGAGCCGTAATCATTTAAAACAAGCGCTCACACGTGCATCGATTTTATCCAATGAAAAGTTTCGTGGCGTGCGTATTCAGCTTGAACTAGGATTATTACGTATAACTGCGAATAACCCAGAGCAAGAAGAAGCGGAAGAGATCATTGATGTTGAATACAATGCTGACAACCTAGAAATAGGGTTTAACGTGAGTTATTTACTCGATGTATTGAACAATTTAGCCAGTGATGATGTCAGAATCACGCTGATTGATGGAAACTCAAGCGCATTAATAGAAAACCACGTCGAAGAAGATTCAATGTATGTGGTTATGCCTATGCGTTTATAATGTAAGATAACGTTTCACGACGTTTTAGAACCCAAAAAGGTGCTAGATTAAGGCACCTTTTTTAGTTTTACTGCATCACCATAGGTTTGAGAAATTAGCACCCATGAGTTTAGCCCGTCTTAATATTGCCAACTTTCGCAATATCCTTTCTGCGTCATTGCAACCTGAATCAGGATTAAACTTGATTTATGGAGAAAACGGCAGTGGAAAAACCAGTATATTGGAGGCGATTTATTTTTTAGGCATGGGGCGTTCGTTTCGTAGTCATTTATCCCAAAGAGTGATCAATATTGAACAAGATAACCTTACTTTATTTGCACAACTTGAGATGCAAACCGGTGAGGCGAAATTAGGCTTAAGGCGATTTCGCAATGGCGATATTGATGTCAAATTAGATGGCGATAAAGTGAAGCGTTTATCTGTTTTGGCAGAAACTTTACCGATTCAAGTTATCACGCCAGAAAGTTTTTCATTACTTTTTGAAGGGCCAAAAGCACGTCGACAATTTATCGATTGGGGCGCGTTTCACTCTGATGCGAGTTTCTATCAAGCATGGGTGAATACAAGACGGATTTTAAAGCAAAGAAATCAACTCCTTAGAGATGGTTCTTCTTATGCAACAATTCAATTTTGGGATAAGGAATTGGTGCGGTATGCTGAACAAGTTACTTCGATACGAAATCAATATGTAGACTCGTTAAATGAGCTACTTAAGGGTATAATCGGAGAGTTTTTACCACGAGTTGATATTAAGGTTTCTTTTACTCGTGGCTGGGATAGCAAAACGGATTTTGCTGAGTTACTCGAAACTCAATATCACAGAGATTTATCTTCGGGAAATACGGGTAGTGGACCGCATAAAGCGGACTTGAGATTGCGTGTAGGCAACTTACCTGTGCAGGATGCATTATCCCGAGGACAGTTAAAATTATTAGTCTGTGCACTGCGCATTGCACAAGGCAAGTTGCTTCAAGAACAACAGAACAAGCATAGTATTTACCTTGTGGATGATCTTCCATCTGAGTTGGATGCACAACATAGGCAACTATTGCTAAAACAGTTAACCGAAACCGGTGCACAAATTTTTGTCACAGCGATTGATCCTGTAGCAATAGTCGATTCGCTGGCAAGCCCGCCAAGTAAGATGTTTCATGTGGAACATGGGCAAGTCACGGTAGTTGAATAAAAACGAGAGAGAAATATGTCAGAGAATAGTTATGATTCTTCGAGTATTAAGGTATTAAAAGGCCTTGATGCAGTTCGTAAGAGACCAGGGATGTACATCGGTGATACAGACGATGGTACAGGTCTTCATCACATGGTATTCGAAGTGGTCGATAACTCTATCGATGAAGCCTTAGCTGGCCACTGTAATGACATTACTATTACCATTCATGCTGATGGCTCTGTGTCAGTACAGGATGATGGCCGTGGTATTCCTGTTGAGGTTCATGAAGAAGAGGGTGTTTCTGCTGCTGAAGTTATTATGACCGTACTTCATGCCGGTGGTAAGTTTGATGATAACTCTTATAAAGTATCAGGCGGCTTGCACGGTGTAGGTGTGTCGGTAGTAAACGCACTGTCTGAAAAACTGCAAATGACCATTCGTCGTAATGGTAAGGTTTACGAACAGTTTTATACAATGGGCGTACCTGAAACTCCTATCACACCTGTCGGTGATTCAGATAAAACGGGTACCTCTATCCGTTTTTGGCCTAGCCCAGAAACCTTCTCTGATACCCTGTTCCATTTTGATATTCTTGCCAAACGTGTGCGTGAATTATCATTCTTAAACTCAGGTGTTGGTATTCGTCTTGTTGATGAACGCGATGAGCGAAATGAGTTCTTCAAATACGATGGTGGTATCAGCGCATTCGTTGATTACCTAAACCGTAACAAAACCCCAATCAACAAAGATGTTTTCCATTTCACCCAAGAGCGTGAAGATGGCATTACTGTTGAAGTGGCAATGCAATGGAACGATGGTTACCAAGAAAGCATTTTCTGTTTCACAAACAACATTCCACAACGTGATGGTGGTACTCACTTAGCGGGTTTCCGTGGTGCACTAACACGTAACTTAAATAACTACATGGAGCGAGAAGGCTTCAATAAAAAAGGCAAAACCAATGCTACGGGTGACGATGCTCGTGAAGGTTTGACTGCGGTTATTTCAGTTAAAGTGCCAGATCCTAAATTTAGCTCGCAAACCAAAGACAAGTTGGTTTCTAGTGAAGTGAAAGGCGCGGTAGAACAAACAATGGGTGAGCAGCTAAATGACTACCTATTAGAAAACCCAGTCGATGCTAAGTTAATTGTAGGCAAAATCGTTGATGCCGCGCGAGCTCGTGAAGCCGCTCGTAAAGCCCGTGAAATGACTCGTCGTAAAGGCGCATTAGATTTAGGTGGCCTGCCAGGTAAACTTGCAGATTGCCAAGAGAAAGACCCTGGTCTTTCTGAAATATACATAGTGGAAGGGGACTCTGCTGGCGGTTCAGCCAAGCAGGGACGTAACCGTAAAAACCAAGCGATTCTTCCGCTTAAAGGTAAAATTTTAAACGTTGAAAAAGCGCGCTTTGATAAAATGTTATCTTCACAGGAAGTTGCCACACTGATTACTGCATTAGGTTGTGGTATTGGCCGTGACGATTACGACCCTGAGAAAACACGCTACCATAACATCATCATCATGACCGATGCTGACGTCGACGGCTCGCACATTCGTACGCTGTTGTTGACCTTCTTCTTCCGTCAAATGCCTGAGCTTATTGAGCGTGGTTACATTTACATTGCTCAACCGCCTTTATTCAAAGTGAAAAAAGGTAAGCAAGAGCAATACCTGAAAGATGAACCTGCGTTGACAGAATATTTAACGACTCAAGCGTTAGATGGTACCCATATTTATCCAGCGCCAGGTGCGCCAGGTATGTCTGGTGAACCATTAGAGCGTTTAGTAAGTCAGTACCGTGAAGTTGAAGCGATTATTGAGCGTCTTGCTAAGCGCTACCCAGAGTCAATTACCAATCGTATGATCCATCATCCTGGCATTAGTAATGAAATGCTTGCTGATGAAGGGCAAATGAAGCAGTGGTGTGATGCATTCGTCGCTGACTTAATTGAAATTGAATCTGACGGTGTGATTTACAGCATTGAACCTGTATTAGATCCAGAACGTCAAGTTTACTTACCGAGCTTAACGATCCGTAAGCATGGTATTGATACTAACTACCTATTTAGTTACGACTTCTTCCAATCTAACGATTACGCACTTATTGCCAAATTAGGCAAAGCGTTAGACGGTATGATTGAAGAAGGTGGTTACATCAAGCGTGGCGAACGCATGAAAGAAGTTGAGAGCTTCATTGAAGCGCTTGATTGGACGATGTCTGAAGCGAAACGTGGTTTATACATTCAACGTTATAAAGGATTGGGTGAGATGAACCCTGAGCAGTTGTGGGAAACCACAATGGATCCTGAAACTCGTCGTATGCTACGAGTGACTATTGAAGATGCTGTCGGTGCGGATCAATTATTTACGACCTTGATGGGCGATCAAGTTGAGCCTCGTCGTGACTTTATTGAAACCAACGCATTAAACGTTGCTAACCTAGACGTATAATGCGTCTGTGTTAAATTAAATGGGTGCCAAGTGGCACCCATTTTTAGTTTTAACCCTTTTAAATCTGCTTTTTCCAATGCTGTTACCTGTCTAAGTGGTATTTTGTTATGTTTAAAAAGCTATTTTATAAGTTGTTTAATGTTCGTCCGACCCAAGAGGTCAATGCGGCTAAATCATTAGACAGTCAACAATCTGTATTATTAAAACGTTCAGCTAATGCCCAAGTTGCGTCTAGGCCAAAACAAGCTCGTCCTCAGCAAACTTCTGAGCAAGCCTCCGTTACCGTGCCGACAAGTGTTCTTGATGCTAGTGCACTGTTTTATAGTTTGTTATTTCCATCAAGTAGCCAAGATACTGGTGCAATGGCAAATGACTTAGAGCGCAGTGTGCTGGCTAAAATTGAACAGGCTTTTACAGCGCCGCAAGCGATTGCTGAAAAGGTGCTTAAACTGCCTAGTCGATTATCAGAAGTGGACAGACAAATAGCCCAATCAGATGTCGATACCAAGGCTTTGCTTCTGCTGATAGAGCAAGATCCGGTATTGAGTATTGAAGTATTGAAGCTGTGTAATTCGAGTGCTTTCAAACGTTCTGATAAGCAAATCACCAGCTTGCAACAAGCTGTTGTGCAGATTGGTTTAAGCCAATTACAACTATTTGTACGAACAAGCTTAATGAAGGAAATGATTAACATTAAGCCTATTTATTTCAGACGCTTTGGCGCTGAAATTTGGCGCCACTCTATGCAGGTTGCATTTTTGGCTAATGAACTTGCAGAACATGATGGCGATACGGCATTCTTTTTAGGCTTACTACATGATGTTGGCAAAATAGCCATTTTTAAAATGATGATTGAAGCGTTTCGACAAGCTGAACCTGGTGAGCAGCCTAGTTCGGTATTGTTCAAACAAGTCATGACGACCAAGTCATTAGGACTCAGCGCATTGCTTGTTAAATATTGGCAATTGCCCGCTGAATTTGAAGTGCCGTTAACCCAATTGGCTAACTGTCATCACAAACCAACAGATAGCATGGCTTTGATTATATGGCGTGCCAATATCATTAGTGAATGTTCGATGCTTAAACAGGCGGATAAGTTGACAGAGCAGGCGCAGGCACAGTTGCTTTCTCAAGTCGCTATTAGCCATGATGAGTTTGAGTTACTGCATCAAAAGTTAATCACTCTATAATGTAACTTTAGTTGGATTTTCGTTTAATCTACACTGACGTTAGCCATAAAAAAACGCGCCTTAAGGCGCGTTTTTTTGTGATGACTCAGATATCATTATTGTAATAATGAAATATCAGCGGCATGTAAGAATTGCTCACGTAGACTATTAAGAAGTGCTAAACGGTTATTCTTAAGTGCTGCATCATCTGCCATAACCATTACATCTTCGAAGAAGGTATCAACGCTTTCACGTAGGCTCGCTAATAATGCGAGCGCTTCTTGGTAGTTTGCTGCTGCAAATAATGGTGCCAGCTGTGGCTGAAGCTCAGTCAGTTTATCTGCTAATGCTTTTTCAGCACTTTCGACTAATAGGCTTGAATCGATATTGGTTGGGATTTCTCCTTCAACCTTAGCCAAGATATTCGATACACGCTTGTTCGCTGCCGCAAGCGCTGAGGCTTGCTCTAGGGTTCTAAAGTGAGCCACAGCTTTGATGCGACTTTCAAAATCTGCCGGTGCGGTTGGTTTACGTGCGAGAACAGCTAGGATCACGTCAACACCCACGCCTTGATCTTGATACCATGCACGGAAACGGCCCATAAAGAACTCAAGAACTTGCTCTGATACCTTGTCATTAGTGAGGTTTTCACCGTGTAACTCTTTAGCTTTAGCAATCAAGTCAACTAAATCTAACGGTAAGTTGTTCTCTAAGCAAAGACGTAAAATACCAATAGCAGCACGACGAAGTGCAAATGGATCCGCTGCGCCTTTTGGTGCTTGACCAATACCAAAAATACCGACTAGCGTATCTAGCTTTTCTGCCAGCGCAACACAGATTGAAATCGGTGCCGTTGGTACAGTATCGCCAGAGAACTTAGGCTTGTATTGCTCTGCTAAGGCAACTGCGACAGCTTCAGTTTCACCATCTAAGCGGGCGTAATGCATGCCCATGGTGCCTTGAAGGTCGGTAAACTCCATTACCATGTTCGTCATCAAGTCAGACTTTGACAGTAGACCTGCGCGAGCGGCCTCTTCACTGTTTGCACCTATGCTAGTGGCAATGTAGCCAGCCATTGCAGAAATACGCTCAACACGGGCTTTAATCGTGCCCAACTGTTTTTGGAAAACAACAGACTCTAAGCTGGCTAAACGCGTTTCTAATGACTCTTTTTTATCTGTTTCAAAGAAGAACTCTGCATCAGCAAGGCGAGGACGAACTACTTTTTCGTTACCTGAAATAATCTGCTGAGGATCTTTAGATTCGATGTTCGTTACGAAGATAAAGTTAGGCAACAACTGACCTGCATCATCAAATACTGGGAAGTATTTCTGGTCGCCTTTCATGGTGTAAACCAAGGCTTCAGCTGGGACATCTAAGAATTTTTCTTCAAAGCTTGCTGTTAACACAACAGGCCATTCAACCAATGCAGTGACTTCTTCAAGTAAATCATCTTCAAGATCAGCAATACCACCAATCTCTTTTGCGGCAGCTTCAGCATTTAGCTTGATGATATCCTTACGACGTTGGTAATCAGCTAAGACTTTACCTTCAGTTTCTAATTGCGAGAGGTAGTTATCAGCGTGTTCTAGCTCAAAAGTATCAACACCCATGAAACGATGACCACGAATAGTGCGAGCTGATTCGATACCTAACAATTCACCAGGAACGAGTTCATCACCTAACAGCATGGTGACAGTATGAACTGGGCGGATAAATTGTGTTGTATTACTACCCCAACGCATTGGCTTAGGGATAGGTAATTTATCTAATGACTTTTGTGCCATTGCAGCAATTAAAGACTTGGTTTCAACACCAACCACTTTAGCTTGGTGTAATAACCATTCGCCTTTGTCTGTTTTAAGACGGTCAGCTTGTTCAACAGTAATGCCGTTACCACGAGCCCAGCCCATAGCGGCTTTCGTTGGGTTACCTTCAGCATCAAATGCTTGAGCGACTGCAGGTCCGCGTTTCTCAACCACTTTGTCAGCTTGAGCAACAGCAAGTTGTTCAACACTAATTGCCAAACGGCGAGGGGCTGCATACCAAGTTGCATTGGTAAATGCTAACTCTGCCTTGGTCAGTTCTTCGGTGAAATTAGCGAGAAATGATTCAGCTAATTTACGTAATGCCTTTGGTGGTAATTCTTCTGTACCCACTTCAATGAGTAAGTTTTCAACGTTCATTTTTCTACCTCTACTTACACATTGGGAAACCAAGCGCTTCACGTGCTTGGTAATAAGATTCTGCAACACCTTTAGCCATAGTACGAACACGCAAAATATAACGTTGGCGTTCAGTTACTGAGATAGCGTGGCGAGCATCAAGTAAGTTAAATGCGTGTGAGGCCTTCATCACTTGTTCATAAGCAGGTAGCGGTAGTGGCTTTTCTAGTGCTAATAATTTCTGGCAAGCCGCTTCACAATCTTCAAACTGTTTAAATAAGACTTCAACATCAGCATGTTCGAAGTTATATGTAGATTGTTCAACTTCATTTTGGTGGAAGATATCGCCGTACATGACTTTGCCCATAGGGCCGTCAGTCCAAACAAGATCGTAAACACTGTCTACTTCTTGAATGTACATTGCTAGACGTTCTAAACCGTAAGTAATTTCGCCCGTGACAGGTTTACACTCTAGGCCGCCTACTTGCTGGAAGTAAGTAAATTGTGATACTTCCATGCCGTTTAGCCATACTTCCCAACCAAGGCCCCAAGCACCAAGAGTTGGTGATTCCCAGTTATCTTCAACAAAACGAACGTCATGAACGCCCATATCAACGCCTAGAGCTTCTAAAGAGCCAAGGTATAATTCTTGGATATTACTCGGAGAAGGCTTTAGCACGACTTGGTATTGGTAATAATGCTGCAGACGGTTAGGGTTTTCACCGTAACGGCCATCGGTAGGTCGGCGACATGGTTGCACATAAGCACTGCTCATTGGCTCTGGGCCTAATGAACGTAAAAATGTCATTGGGTGGAATGTTCCGGCACCCACTTCCATGTCCAATGGTTGAACGATTGCGCAACCTTGCTGCGCCCAGTATTCCTGCAGGGTCATAATGAAGCCCTGGAATGTCTTTACGTCGTGTTTCGTCGTCATGTCCGCTTATCTACTGGTTGAGGCTAAAAATAGAAAATGGTTTTGATTATACCTTGTAGATTAAGGCATATGTAGGTTATTTTTTAACGTAGAGATTAAAAATTTAAAAGGGCCTTATAAATGGATTTAAAACGTTGTGCTTGGTTGAGTGATGATCCGCTTTATGTTGACTATCACGACAATGTTTGGGGAAGGCCTGTTTATGATCCTATTGAGCTTTTTGAAAAGCTATGTCTTGATGGTCAACAGGCAGGGTTATCTTGGATCACTATTTTAAAAAAACAGCATAATTACCAAGCATTATTTGCCAATTTTGACCCTAAGATTATTGCTACTTTTGACGACGAGAAAGTAGAACAACTGCTGTTAAATCCAGGAATTGTTAGAAATCGTTTAAAAGTAAATTCAATTATTCGAAATGCTAAAGCCTATTTAGCTTTCGTCGAATCCGGGAATGACTTTTCAACATTCCTTTGGGACTTTGTCGGTGGACAACCTAAAGTGAATCATTTTAGCTCTATGTCAGACGTGCCTGCGCAAACGCCAGAATCTGAAGCTATGTCAAAAGCATTAAAAAAATTAGGCTTTAACTTTGTTGGCCCAACAATTTGTTATGCTTTCATGCAAGCGGTAGGAATGGTCAACGACCATACAACAGATTGTTTTCGTTATGGAAAATAATTAATTGTTGTTATTGCCGAAATTAAAAAGGGATGTTCCACGTGGAACATCCCTTTTTTTATGACATAACGTACTTACTTTGTGTCTTCAAAGAAAAACGGTTTACGTTCTTGTTCATCACCATTTAACAGGTTCATGGTTTCTGAGTTGTAAAGCCTTGCCATTCGCCATGGTATAAGTGACTTTGTCTGTAACTCTAATGTCGGTTAAAGGGTCGCCATCAATAACGATGATATCTGCCAATTTACCGGCTTTAATCGAACCAAGTTGATGATCCATTCCAAAGGTTTTGGCAGGGTTGATGGTTGCTGTTTTAAGTACATCCATATTGCTCATACCGCCTTGAGCGAACATCCACATTTCCCAATGTGCAGCTAAACCTTCGCGTTGACCGTGTGCTCCAATATTTGGCTGGATACCAATATCATTTAGCTCATTTGCTACGCGAGCAACATTGAAATGATTGTAATGCGCATCTGGTGCCTTGGTGCGTCGCATAGAACGAGCATTCAAAATATCACTAGGTACATACATACTTAGACGGGGATGAGCCCATACGTCAGTTTTGTCATACCAGTAATGTTCACCTGATATTCCGCCGTAAGCAACAACAAGTGTTGGGGTATAAGCCACTTCTGTTTGCCCCCAGAATTGCTTGATGTCACTGTAAATTGAACCTGTTGGTAATGAATGTTCAATCGTTGTGTGACCATCAGCAATCATCGATAAGTTATGCTGTAATAAACTACCACCTTCAGGCACCACCATCATTTCTAATTCACGTGCAGCTTGGATTACTTGCTGACGTTGATTACGACGAGGTTGGTTATAGCTTTTAACACTGAAAGCGCCGACTTTTTTCAGACGCTCTAAATGAAATTTCGCATCATCTAACGAGTCTACGTGCGAGGTATAACCTGGTGCATTTGCACCATATAAAATAGTACCCGTAGAGAAAATTCGTGGTCCTACAATATTGCCTGCTTTTTGTTGTTCAGATGCAGCAAATATTTCTGTTGTGTCATTTGATGGGTCATGTATTGCGGTGACTCCTAGCGAAAGACCTGAGTAAAGTTGCCAGTTTTGTTGTGGAATGATTTCATCATCAGCTTGAGAACCGTGAGCGTGAGCATCAAATAAGCCAGGCATTAATGTTTTGCCCTTAATATCGATCACTTGAGCGCCACTTGGAATATTTGTCTTTGCATCACCAACAGTCACAATTTTGTTGTCTTTAACGATAACAACGCCATTGTCTATGACTTCGTCATTTTCCATAGTGATAATTTTGCCACCGACAAAAGCGACTGTTCCACGTGGAACATCTGCTTTTTGAGTGAAACCAATTGAGGTTACTGTTGGTTTGCTTTCATCATCAGTTTTGGCGTATTGGGTATCGACTTTTGCTTGATAAAGTTCAGGGCCAAGAGTCCAATAAAGTTCACTATTATCTGCGTTCCAACTGATACTTTCACCAGCCCGAGCACTAAGTTGTGTGACAGGTAAGTTAGTCGCTTTAGGGCTAATACGTACTGTTTCACCGTGTTTTGCAAAAGGGGTGACATATACACGAAAACGTTCTGCAAATGCTAAGTGTTCGCCGTTAGGCGATACTCTAAATTCTGTTGCATGCTCACTGGTGTAATGGGTACGTTTTTCGAAACCATCTAAGCTGATTGATGCGAATTCAGGTGTTTCATCATGATCCATAAAGAATACACGATTATTATCACTGCCAAATTGTGGTTGGTACCCATTAGCTGTGATTTTAACATTGTTCTTTTTCTTTAAGTCTACTTTATACAAGCCTGGCTCTTGAGACCAAGTACGAGGCGTGACATAACCACCTTTAGCTTTGCGGTACACAACGACTTTACCATCAGGAGAAAAGGTCGGTTCAACATACTTACCAGGCTCTTTTGTCAGTGTTTTACTTCTTCCGCCTTTTGCGCTGACAATGCTCACCGTTCCTTGGTCTTGATCATTCCAAGTGGTAAACACGATATTTTTGCCGTCTCTTGACCACTGCGGGAATAACTCATTAATATCGTCGTCTAGGCGAGTTAAGCGTTTTTGTTTACCGTCTTCAATATCACGGATCCACAATTTCCCTAAAGCTTCGAACACCACTTTTTCACCATTAGGAGAAACTTGAGCCATTCGTAACATTTTTACGTCGAAATTGTCTTGGTCTAAGTTTTGTGTAAAACGAACTGAAGGCTGAACATCTAATTCAGTTTTGACCGTAAAAGGAATATTTTTTATTTTCTTATCATCAATACTCAGTTTATTGATTTTACCTTTAGCCCAGAATACGATTTCTTCATTATCTTGAGTCCATGACATTGTTGGGTAAACACCATGAATAGCCCAAGTTTCTTGCATATCACGATCGAGATTGTCGTATAACTTAGTGTGCTCACCTGACTTTAAATCTAATAAATACAATGTAGATTGAAAACCGTCACGCTTAATGTAAGCCAGTTTGGTACCATCTGGGCTTGGAGTCGGTCTAATTGCGCCACCAGTGCCTTCAATTAATACTTCAATATCACCGGTTTGAGTATCGTAGCGCTTAATTTTATAAATGCCCTTTACCGAATCTTTTGAGTAGTGGAATGTTTTGCCTGGGGTAGCATCTTGGCTGAAATAGATATAGCGACCATCAGGAGAGTATGCCGGCTCGCCTAAGTCTTTTTGATCATTAGGGCGTTCAGTTAACTTAACACCTTCACCACCGGCAACGTGGTACATCCATACTTCACCGGCTCCCAAACTACGACTAGCGGTAAAGTGCTTTCGAGCAACTAAATATTGCGAGTCTGGGCTCCATGCTGGGCTGTTTAATAAACGAAAGGTTTCTGACGTAACAGGGCGTGGATTACTACCGTTAGCATCCATTACCCAAATGTTGTCACCACCATCTTCATCAGATGTAAAGGCAATTGATTTACCATCAGGGCTATACACTGGCTGCATTTGCCAAGCGATACCTGAAACTATTTTCTTGGCTTCTCCACCAGAAATTGGCATTTGATAAATATCACCAAGTAAATCGAACACGATGGTTTTTCCGTCAGGAGACACACTGACGTTCATCCAAGTACCTTCAGCAACATCAATTTTTACTTTTTCAAGCGGGGCATTTTCTGGCGCATTAACTTGCCATTTAGCTGTATCTTCTGATGCATTAACTGCAAGTGATGCACTGGCCAGACTAAGTGCAATAGCGGTATACAATGGTTTTATTTTTGAGGTAAACATGCACAATCCATTATTATGATTATCGTTATTGATCGGAGTTACACTTTTATCAATCAAGTGTTGTTTGCGAGTTATAAAACTGATGATATTTATCGCATAAATTAAGCAAGAACTAAACATTTATTCTGTTTCAATTGATGACAGAAAAAGCTGATTATTGGATTGAAATAAGTTTGCAGAAAGTCGGGGGTATTAATGGTGATAACGGTAAAAAATGTTTAAAGAGTAACAAAACGAATTTGCGTAAACATGTTTGAATACGGTTAGTTAACTCATTATGTATAAAGAATAAATGGAGGGGAATAAGTATAAGTAAGCTTACTTAACTGGTTAATATGATTTTGGTTTTTTATAAAATCGAAAACCGCAGGTTAAGTGCGGTGATCATGTACCAATTATCAAAAATACATTACAGCTGAATCCGTTATGCAATAACCACAGGATCTTCTGTTTGAATTAATCCTTCCGTAACGACCTTGCAAGTTACTCCGCCGCGCCAGTGTGGTGACAAGGCTTGTTCTAAACCGGGCTGAGCTATTTCCATTTTAGCGCATGGATCGGTTTCACCAGTTATAACTAGAGAAACGTGCTCACCAATCGAAATGGTTTTACCTACATCGGCAGCACTAAATTCATGACCATCAATTAATAGATTAGCTCGACGGGTAAGCCAGTCTAAATTAACGTTGATTTCTTGGCATGCCGTTTTCCATTGCTCTATCGACATTACGGTTACTTGGCGCTTGCTTGGCCGACCAAAGACATCGTTTTCTACACCACGAAGCAAACTCACATTCGCGCAAAAAACGGGCTTCATTGGGCCTTTTTTTACCGTTTTGTATGCGATAGCTTGTAGTGTAGACATGATTAAAGTCCTTTTCTGATCATATATTTATAAGGTGTCTGATTTGTGTCACTTGCAATAAGAGTGTGATCCATAAACTCACAAAAACTTGGAATATCTCTGGTTGTTGCTGGGTCGTCAGCGGTAATAAGTAATGTTTCACCTTCAGCCATTTTACGGACTGTCTTACGGATCATCATGACAGGTTCAGGACAACGTAAACCTAATGCATCTAAATGATGTTGCGCTGTTGAAAATATTTCGCTCATACCCACTCTTATATACGACAGACTAACAATAATTGCGCTAATTTTACTCTGCTGAGTTACTGTTGCAAGGGCTTAACCTTAGCTTTATTAGTAAATCGTGAACTAGTACCCATTGTTCCACGTGGAACACGTGTCGTGCTTGCAATAAAAAAAGCCGTACTTCTGTTCAAAGTACGGCTTTTTACACAATTATTATATCAGCAGAGGTTAGCTTTCTACGCGCTCAAAAATAGTCGCAATACCTTGGCCTAAACCAATACACATGGTTGCTAAACCATATTTAGCATCTTTAGCTTCCATTAAGTTAATTAAAGTCGTTGAGATACGTGTACCAGAGCAGCCTAATGGGTGGCCTAATGCAATTGCACCGCCGTTTAAGTTAACTTTCTCGTCAACCACATCGGTTAGCCCTAAGTCTTTAACACATGGAAGAGACTGAGCTGCGAATGCTTCATTTAGCTCAATTACATCCATATCATCTACAGTTAAACCTGCACGCTTAAGCGCTTTTTTAGTTGCAGGAACAGGACCGTAACCCATGATTGCTGCATCACAACCAGCAACAGCCATTGAACGGATACGAGCACGAATAGGCAAACCTAACGCTTTGGCTTTTTCTTCTTCCATAACTAACATTGCAGAAGCGCCATCAGATAAGGCTGAAGAAGTACCCGCTGTTACTGTTCCGTTAGCTGGATCAAAAGCTGGGCGTAAACCTGATAAAGACTCAAGTGAAGTTTCTGGACGGATGACTTCATCGTGGCTTACTTTAATCAAAGCGCCATTAGCATCATGACCTTCAATTGGCACAATTTCATTGTCAAATCGACCTTCAACTGTTGCTGCGTGTGCACGTTGGTGTGAACGCACTGCAAAAGCGTCTTGCTGTTCACGGGTGATGCCATGCATTTTTCCAAGCATTTCAGCTGTTAAGCCCATCATGCCTGAGGCTTTAGCTACATTGCTCGCAAGGCCTGGATGGAAGTCAACACCGTGGTTCATTGGTACGTGACCCATATGTTCAACACCACCTACGATAAAGGTATCGCCTTGGCCCGTCATGATGGCACGTGCAGCTTGATGTAACGCATCCATTGATGAACCACATAAACGATTCACCGTTACAGCTCCTGCTGTTTTAGGTATGCCAGCTAATAAGGCTGCATTACGTGCAATATTAAAGCCTTGCTCCAATGTTTGTTGCACACAACCCCAAATGACATCTTCGATCTCGTTCGGGTCAAGCTGGCTGTTGCGGCTTAATAGTGATTTCATTAGTTCTGCAGAAAGGGTTTCTGCACGTACATTTCTGAATACTCCAGCCTTTGAACGGCCCATTGGAGTACGAATGCAGTCGACGATTACAGCGTTTTTCATGATGATATTCCTTTACTGCTTATTAGGCTGCTGGGTAGTAAGTGCCGTTATTGGCTGCAAGCTCACGCATTGCATCAGTCACTTGATATAGGCCACCTAAGTGCGCAAATTTATCTGCCATAGCAACAAAATTAGCAACACCCATTGTGTCTAAGTAACGGAATACACCACCTCTGAATGGTGGGAAACCAATACCGTAAACTAAGCCCATATCGCCTTCAGCAGGAGAAGCAATAATGCCTTCTTCTAAACAACGAACTGTTTCGATAACCATTGGGATCATACAACGTGCGATAATCTCATCGGATTCGAAATCTTTAAGCTCACCAAATTCTTTACCAAGCAGTTCATAGCTAGTCGGGTCCAAATCTTTCTTAGGTTTACCACGACGGTCAACAGAGTAAGAGTAGAAACCTTTAGTATTCTTCTGACCAAAGCGTTCACTCTCAAACATAATGTCGATAGCGTCTTTGCCATTTTTACCCATGCGATCAGGGAAACCTTCAGCCATAACTGCTTGTGCATGGTGTCCAGTATCAAGACCGACAACGTCAAGCAAGTAAGCAGGGCCCATTGGCCAGCCAAACTGTTTCTCCATGACTTTATCTACTTTGGCAAAGTCAGCGCCGTCAGCAAGTAAGCCACTGAACCCTGCAAAGTAAGGGAATAACACACGGTTAACGAAGAAACCTGGGCAGTCATTAACGACAATCGGGGTTTTACCCATTTTGCTGGCGTAAGCGACGACAGAAGCAATGGTTTCTTCAGAGCTGTTTTCACCACGAATAACTTCAACCAATGGCATTTTGTGCACAGGGTTAAAGAAGTGCATGCCACAGAAACGTTCAGGTTTCTTCATGCTTTTAGCCAGTAAGTTTATTGAAATTGTAGAAGTGTTAGAGGCGATGATGGCATCGTCAGCTACGTGTCCTTCTACTTCTGCTAATACTGACGCTTTTACTTTTGGATGTTCAACTACAGCTTCAACGACGACGTCAGCATCTTTAATTGGTGCGTAATCTAAAGCTGGAGTGATGTTGTTTAATACTGCAGCCATTTTAGCTGGAGTAGAGCGGCCACGTTTAACCTGAGCAGTTAACAATTTAGCGGCTTCGCCGAGTCCTAAATCAAGTGCAGGTTGGGCAATATCTTTCATGACGATAGGCGTACCTTTACTGGCACTTTGGTAAGCAATACCACCGCCCATAATACCAGCGCCAAGTACAGCCGCACTGTCGACGTTTTTAGCCAGTTTGCCTGCTTTCTTTGCTTTGCCTTTAACAAATTGGTCATTTAAGAATATACCAATTAACGCAGTGGCTACTTCAGTTTTCGCAAGCTTGATAAAGGCTTGGTTTTCAACCTTCAATGCTTCTGCGCGATCAAGTGTTGCAGCTTGCTCTATGACACTAACAGCCATCATAGGTGCAGGATAGTGTTTACCTGCCACTTTGAATACCATGCCTTTTGCTGTTGCGAATGACATCATCGCTTCAACTTTTGGTAAGGTCAGTGGTTTTAGTTTGCGGTTACGACGAGACTGCCAATCTAACTTTTCGGCAATAGCGTCTTTTAGCATTTGAAGCGCTGCTGCCTCTAAATTCTCGGGTGCAACAACGGCGTCAACGGCGCCAACTTTCAAAGCTGCGTCTGGGCGTTGATCTTTACCTGTGGTAATCCACTCAAGGGCGTTATCTGCACCGATTACACGTGGTAAACGCACTGTGCCACCAAAGCCAGGAATTAACCCAAGTTTGGTTTCTGGTAAACCAATACGAGCATTGGTGTCAGCAATACGTAAATCAGTAGCAAGTATGGCTTCACAACCACCACCAAGTGCAAACCCGTTAACTGCAGATGCTGTTGGGAACGGTAGATCTTCTAGCTTATCAAACACGGCACTGGCTTGTTCAACCCAGCTAAGTAATGTGGCGTCATCCAGTTTGAATAACCCTAGAAACTCAGTGATATCTGCACCGACAATAAAGGTACTTTTACCTGATGTGAGTAATAAACCTTGGATGCTAGCATCTTGTTTAATGCTCTCAAGAGCTGCATCTAATGAAGAAAGAGTTTCTTTATCGAATTTGTTTACCGAGCCTGGTGCGTTAAAGCACAACTTGGCAATGTTATCCTCTAATAACTCTACTTGAATTGTAGGACTTTGGTAGATCATTGCTTGCTTCCTTTTTGCTAAAAGCGACTTCCACATCACAATTACTGTGTTGTTATCTAGCTTTGTTTCACAGCAGCGACGGCCATCATTTGACCAGTTGCCAAACAGTGTGCGACGAAATGAAATAAATTACAACACTCAATTTAAACGTCCGTTTAAATATTTATCTGCTAGAGGCCATTTTGTCCTTTGTGATACACTTCACAAGTTGTCAAACATGAAAAATAACATCACAGGGATAGCCAAAATGGATCAGCTAGCTAATTTTTATCATGCTCACATTGCAGAATTAAATCGTCGGGTTGCCGAGATTGTTAGTCGCGAAAATCTCGCGGGGTTAGTG
This sequence comes from Shewanella sp. MMG014, assembly GCF_018100775.1. Lineage (NCBI taxonomy): Bacteria > Pseudomonadati > Pseudomonadota > Gammaproteobacteria > Alteromonadales > Shewanellaceae > Shewanella > Shewanella sp. MMG014. Next base: position 21,323 of record NZ_JAGJDZ010000015.1, on the reverse strand, counting down.
ATACATTCTGGCCAAGCTCATCGTCAGTTTTTAGATGACTTAAGCTACCCGTTTAAAGTGAACCCACAATTTAAGGCTTGGGTGCCCATTTTAGATAATCCTAACTGTTGGATTGTGGCCAATGGCATAGATAAACCAACGCTGATTTTTTATCGCCCCGTGGATTTTTGGCACAAAGTGAGTGACGAGCCGACTGATTTTTGGGCAGAGCATTTTGATATTAAATTATTAACCAAAGCCGATAGGGTTGCTGAGTTATTGCCAAACAATATTGCTGACTGGGCCTATTTAGGCGAGCATCTTGATGTAGCTGAAGTGTTGGGGATGAGTCGTCGTAATCCTGATTCTGTACTTAATTATCTGCATTACCACCGTGCCGATAAAACCCAGTATGAATTGGAGTGTTTACGTCGTGCTAACCAGATTGCAGTAAAAGGGCATTTAGCGGCAAAAAATGCTTTTTATAATGGCGGTAGTGAGTTTGAAATCCAGCAGCAATATTTATCTGCGATTGGCCAAACTGAAAATGAAGTGCCTTATAGCAACATTGTCGCGCTAAACCAAAATGCTGCGATTTTGCATTACACTGCGCTTGAGCATCAAATTCCATCGCCTCGTTTGTCTTTTTTAATTGATGCGGGTGCTAACTATAATGGTTATGCGTCAGATATTACGCGTACTTATTCATTTGAGAAAAACCGTTTTTACGAATTGATAGTAGAAATGAATAAGATGCAGCTAGCCATTGTCGATATGATGAAGCCGGGTGTTAAGTACACCGACCTTCATTTAACCACACATGCCAAATTAGCTGAATTAATGCTGCAATTTGATATTGCATCGGGTGATGCTCAAGGTCTTGTGGAACAAGGCGTAACGAATGTGTTTTTCCCTCATGGATTGGGGCATATGTTAGGGCTTCAAGTTCATGATATGGGCGGCTTTTCCCATGATGAGCGTGGCACTCATATTCCAACTCCAGAAGGCCATCCATTTTTGCGTTGTACTCGTGAGATTGCAGCGAACCAAGTATTCACCATTGAACCTGGGATCTACATTATTGATTCATTATTGGCGGAGCTAAAAAACGATCAACGCCATACACAAATAAATTGGAATACGATTGATGAATTGCGACCATTCGGCGGTATTCGAATTGAAGATAATGTTATTGTTCACCAAGATCGTAATGAAAATATGACTCGAGAGCTTGGACTGGTTGACTGAACAATACTTAATTCCCAATCAAACATTAACGATTGAAGAAGATATAAAGCATAGCCGTTTCATTACTGTACTATTTCATTGCAGTAGTGAAATAGCGCTTAAGTGTGCACTTACTAACCTCAAGGCGCAATACCCTGGTGCTAACCATTATTGTTATGCGTATGTGGCAGCTGATCCTTCTAACAGCATTGCTATTGGCAGTAGTGATGACGGTGAACCTGCAGGCAGTGCTGGTAGACCTATGTTAGCAACGCTTCAAGGTTCAGATATTGGTGAAATAGGCGCGGTTGTTATTCGGTATTTTGGTGGAACCAAGCTAGGTGTTGGTGGATTGGTTAGAGCTTATTCTTCCGGCATTAAATCGGGGTTAACCCAGCTAACTACCGAAACCAAATACATTCGTTACCGGTCATCATTAATCTGCAGTTACTCGCAACTCAATAATATTGAATACCTGATAAATCAATTTGATGGGGTTATCATCAATAAATCATTTTTGGCAGAGATTGAAATTGAGTTTGAAATCGCCAAAGTTTTTCATCAAGAGTTTAATCGCGAATTAGCGACACAAACCCAAGGTCAGCTTAAAGCAAAGTTTAACGTTTGATGGGGCTAAAAAGTATGCCAGAATATAACGTTACCAGCAGAATAATAAGTGCAATTAAGAACCAATACTATGCAAACTAGTGCAAAAGTAATCCATGCAATATAAAACAATTATTAGAATAACCGGCCTATTGATGGGATTATTTTCTATCACTATGTTGCCGCCAGCATTAGTTGCCATTCTTTATAAAGATGGTGGCGGTACTGCTTTTATTCAGGCATTTTGCGTGAGTTTATTTCTCGGGTTTTTATTGTGGTACCCCAACCGCAGACAAAAAGGGGATTTACGTACTCGTGAAGGCTTTTTGATTGTTGTGATGTTTTGGACGGTACTGGGGTCAATTGGGTCGCTGCCCTTTATATTTTCAACCGAACCTAATCTTAGTTGGACTGACAGCTTCTTTGAGTCTTTTTCTGCGCTAACAACAACAGGGGCCACCGTGATTGTGGGGCTTGATGACTTGCCTAAAGCCATTTTATTCTACCGGCACCTACTACAATGGATGGGCGGCATGGGTATCATCGTACTGGCTGTCGCGATTTTGCCTTTACTCGGAATTGGTGGGATGCAGCTGTATAAAGCTGAAATTCCAGGCCCTGTAAAAGACAGTAAAATGAAACCCAGAATTGCAGAAACAGCTAAAGCATTATGGTACATCTACCTGCTGCTTACCGTTGCTTGTGCAACAGCATTTTATTTTGCTGGTATGGGGGCGTTTGATGCCATTTGTCATTCATTTTCGACCATTGCGATAGGTGGATTCTCAACTCACGATGCCAGTATTGGCTACTTTGATAGCCCATTAATTAACGTAATTTGTGCTGTTTTCTTATTGATTGCTGCAGTGAACTTTAGTTTGCACTTTGCCGCTTTTAGCTGGCGAGGGATTAATTTTAAAGTTTATTTTCGAGATGCTGAGTTTAAAGCGTTAATTGGTATTCAGCTGACACTAACAGCAATTTGTTTTGCTACCTTATATAGCTCAGGTATTTATGACACGCCAGAACAAACCTTAGATTATGCCTTCTTCCAAGTGGTGTCTATCTCGACCACTGCAGGGTTTGGCACTGAGAGCTTTCATTCCTGGCCTTTATTTCTGCCTATTTTATTAATCTTCTCAAGCTTTATTGGCGGATGTGCTGGTTCTACTGGTGGCGGGATGAAAGTCATTCGTTTTGTTTTATTGTTGCTTCAGGGCTCTCGTGAAATGAAGCGCTTAATCCACCCAAAGGCAATGTATTCAATTCGAATAGGAAAGTCAGCATTACCTGATAGGGTTGTCGATGCGGTGTGGGGATTCTTCTCTGCTTATGCGTTAGTGTTTGTTATTTGTATGGTGTTATTGATGGCGATGGATATGGATGCCATCACTGCATTTAGTGCAACGGCAGCGAGTATCAATAATTTGGGACCTGGTTTGGGGGATGTGGCGAGTAACTATGCGAGTGTTACCGATGGCGCTAAATGGGTATTGGTTTTAGCAATGCTATTTGGGCGGCTGGAAGTGTTTACTTTACTGGTCTTATTTACGCCTACATTCTGGAAGAACTAGGTTTACCACATCAATGACAGGGAAAAACATGTCGAACTATCTGATAATCTATTCCACTGTGGACGGTCAAACTCGCGCTATTTGTGAAGCGATCAAGGCAGTTGTCGTTAATGCTGAGGAACAGGTTGAACTTGTATCATTAGCTCAAGCCAATGAACTTTCTCAGGCTGGCAGACTTGCTGATTTTGACAAGATATTGATTGGGGCGAGTATTCGTTATGGTAAGCATCGCCCGCAGTTATTTGAATTTATTACCCAGTATCAAACCGAACTTGAGCGAGCTAAAAGTGGCTTTTTCACGGTCAATGTTGTGGCGCGTAAATCTGAAAAAAATACCCCTGACACCAATCCTTATATGCAAAAATTCCTAACGCTTACCAAATGGCAGCCTAAGTTGTTAGGGGTATTTGCTGGGAAAATCGATTACCCTAAATACCGCACTATCGATAGAGTTATGATTCGGTTCATCATGTGGATGACCAAAGGCCCCACAGATACCTCAGGCACCTATGAGTTTACGGATTGGAATAAGGTCGATGAGTTCGCAAAAGGCTTTTTAGCACTCAAGTAAGCGTGCCGAAATAGCCTGCATTGTGAGTTGTGTTATTTGGCGCAATACAAGCGGTGTAAAATGGAAATCACCTCAGTAACTTCAGCGTTTTTTAGAGTGTAATAGACATTTTGAGAGCTTTTGCGTGTGTTGACTAAGTCTTGAGCCCTAATGACGGCTAAATGCTGTGATAAGGCTGATTGGCTTAGTGGCACGGTTTCATTAAGCTCTGTCACGCTTAACTCTTTATCCAGCAACAAACACAAAATCATTAAACGATATGGATTGGCAATTGCTTTAAGCCATTTAGCTGCCATCTCGGCATTGCCTAACATCGAATCTACATCAATATTTTCAGACATCTATATACCTTACCTGACTCAATACATTTAATTTGTCACCTAACAGGCATCATACTGCTGGCTAACCGAGATCTCAATTTTATCATTCAATTATATGAGACGTTTCTAATTTGTGATCAAAGAGCACGATTGAATCGCCTTTTTTTGCCACAATAATATTCCAATAGAGCAACAATCGGTGTGCAAATGGCAAAAACATTAGTGATTTATTACTCAAGAGGCGGGCATACAGCCCAAATCAGTCGCGCGATAGCTGAGCAAATTGTTCTGAGTGGCCATCAGTGCGATGTCGTTAATATTCTTGATAATAATCATGCTGATATTGATTGGAATAGCTATGATGCAATCGCACTTGGTGCTTGTGTGCTTTATGGTTCATATCATAAGTCGGTATTTGAATTTGTTAGTCGTTATCAAACTGAGCTAAGTAGCAAGCCGAACAGTTTTTTCTGTGTAAACGTAGTGGCGCGCAAGCCTGAAAAACGCATTCCTGAAAACAACAAATACCTACAAAAGTTCATGGAACTTTCACCTTGGAAACCACAAGATGTGAAAATCATCCCTGGTAAAGTCAATTACCCTTCATGGACTTGGTACGACAGTTTGGCGATTCGCCTAATCATGAAGATGACCGATGGACCAACCGATCCGACAAGTGTGATTGATTATACAGATTGGGATGATGTCAAAGTCTATGGTGACCATATTGTCAGTTTGATTGCTAGCGAGGCGGTCAGTTAACATTGAGTCATGAAACTCTAAAGCCTTAATGAAAATTAAGGCTTTTTTATTGGCTTTATACTAATCTGTCGCGCCAAAACTCAGGAGCGAATAACACGGCAACTGTGACTTTAAAGTCTCAATAAAGATTAAGTTTTTTTATTGGGCTTTATACTAATCAGTAGCGCCAAAACTTAGGGGCGAATAACACAGCTACCGTGATTATTTCTAAACGGCCTAAAAGCATGCCAAATGCTAATGCCCACTTAGCGATATCTGGTAGGCTTGAAAAGTTACCCGCAGGCCCAATAACAGGGCCAAGTCCTGGGCCGACGTTGGTGACTGCTGTGATCGCGCCTGTAATACTGGTTACGACATCTAACCCTGAAAGCACTAATGTAATCGCTAATAAGAGTATTACCAGAAAAAACAACATTATAAATGCCATAATAGAGCGAATAATATCGTTATCTATGGTGCGTTTGTTATAGCGTTTTTTAATGACTGCTTGAGGATGAAACTGCTGTGTAAGCTGTTGATACATTACTTTAAGAGAGATTTGAAAGCGAAATATTTTTATTCCGCCCGAGGTGGAGCCTGAGCAACTACCGACAAACATTAAAAACAAAAAAGTTAAACTGGCAACGGCGCCCCAAGCTTGGTAATCAGTTAAACCATAACCCGTTGTGGTGACCACTGAAACCACATTAAAGCTGGCTAATCTTAATGCATCTAAATAAGGCATATCGGCGCTAAACCAAAGCCAAGTACCTAAGCTAACAGAAACAAAGCTAATAAATTTAAGGAACCCTTTTACTTGTTCATCATCCCAAATTTTCATCGACCGTTGTTGTAGGGATTGAACAAACATTAGTAAAGGTAACCCCCCAGCCGCCATAAAGACCACCGCAATCCAGTGCGCGGAAGCTGAAAATGAAGACATCGAACTATCTGATGTGGAATAGCCGCCAGTAGAAAGCGTTGTCATGGCATGGTTAATGGCTTCAAACCAGTGCATTCCTGATGTGTGATATGCCATTGCACATATAATGGTGAGCACAAGGTAAACCTTGAATAGGTGTTTTGCCATGTGTTGAGTACGAGGAGTCGCTTTATCGCCCCAGTCTGAAGATTCAGTGCGAAATAATCGCATACCACCGACATTTAAAAACGGCAAAATGGCCACAGCCATAACAATAAAGCCTATCCCCCCAAGCCACTGCAAGAGCGAACGCCAAATTAAAATGCTGTGGTCCATGTCATCAAGACCGGATAATACGGTTGAGCCAGTAGTGGTGATACCTGACATGGTTTCAAAAAAGGCATCGGTATAGTTTATGCCGTGATAAAGGGTAAAAGGTAAGGCGGCAAACAAACTGACAATTAACCATGTGACTGTGGTTAAAAAGAACATATCACGAATGTTGAGGTTGATTTTTCTACTGTGGCCACTTTGAATACATAAAATGGCAATTAGGCCAGTAAATAACCCGGACATCATAAAGTCGCCGATGGTTTCTTCATGATAAAACAATGCAAAAGCCATTGGCACCAGCATAAAGCCGGTGAGAATCGACAGGAATATGCCAACAACAAAGAGTAGCGGCTTAATATTCAGCATAGGCTGTTAAAAGAAAAACGCACTCGGTTGGAATAGCTTTTCTACATCGCCAATGAATTTTTTATTCACTAAGAATAAAATCACATGATCTCCTTCTTCAATGATGGTTTTATCGTGGCCCATGATCACTTCATCATTACGCACAATTGCGCCAATGGTCGTTCCGGGTGGCAGTTTGATATCGCTGATTTGCTTGCCGACAACTTTAGAGGTTGATGAGTTACCATGAGCAATTGCTTCAATTGCTTCTGCAGCACCACGGCGTAATGAATACACATTACAAATGTCGCCTTGACGAATATGGGTTAGTAAGGCTGAAATGGTGGTTTGTTGTGGCGAGATGGCAATATCGATATTCGCTTCTTGAACGATATCAACATAGGCTTCACGCTGAATAAGCACCATGACTTTTTTGGCGCCCATTCGTTTTGCTAATAGTGCGGACATGATATTGGCTTCATCATCATTGGTGACGGCAATAAACACATCGGTTTGATCAATATGTTCTTCAAGGAGTAGCTCTTGATCAGAGGCATCACCATTGAATACTGTGCAGTTTTCAAGTTTCTCGGATAAGCTTTCTGCTCGCTCTAGACTGTGTTCAATCAGTTTTACTGAATGATTTTTTTGTAAACGTTTAGCTAGGCCTAAACCAATATTACCGCCACCAGCAATCATGATGTTGCGGTAAGAGTTATCCAGCTTTTGCATTTCGCTCATCACGGCACGGACATGTCGAGTGTCGGCGACAAAAAACACTTCGTCATCGGCTTCGATAATCGTGGTGCCTCGTGGCATGATCGCTTTGCCTTTACGGAAAATAGCCGCTACTCGGGTATCAATATTCGGCATGTGTTCGCGTAAAGCTGCAAGGGCATTCCCCACTAACGGGCCGCCGTAATAGGCTTTTACGGCAACTAAGCTAAGCTTACCTTTCGCAAACTCAAGGACTTGTAGCGCTCCAGGGTACTGAACCAAACGTTCAATATAAGCTGTGACGAGTTGCTCTGGTGCAATCAGTTCATCAATGACAAATCCACCACGTGTTTTGGTATCACTGCCTTTAACTTCGGTATTAATGAAGAGCTTTTCTTGAAGGTCTAAATAGGCTTCTGAGCGGATACGAGCGATTTTAGTGGGGGTACCAAATAAGCTGTAAGCAATATGACAAGCTGCCATATTGCATTCATCACTGTTGGTCACAGCAATGAGCATATCAGCATCTTCTGCGCCGGCCTTTTTCAAAGTGCTCGGGTGAGCACCGTGGCCAATAACCGTTTGTAAGTCGAACTTATCTTGTAAATATTTAACTCGAGTACGGTCATTATCAACAAGGGTAATATCGTTATTCTCACCGACAAGGTTTTCGGCTAGGGTACCGCCGACTTGTCCTGCGCCTAAAATAATAATCTTCATTACTGTGCTGGTATCCCTGCTATAACACGCTTAAATCGCTTTAATCAAACGGGCGTAATAAAAACCGTCCATATTGTTTTGTCCTGGTAAAATCTGCCAGCCGATATCATCTGCAGATGGCTGTTGTGCAATCGGATCAAGCGTTGCATCTGGTGTACGTTGTAAAAACTGTTCTATTTGCTGACGATTTTCTTGAGGCAAGATAGAGCAGGTGGCATACAGCATGGTGCCGCCAGGTTTTAACCACTTCCAACAATGATCAATAATCTGTTGCTGTAATAGTGCTAATTCTTCAATATCTGCATTTTTACGTAGCCACTTAATATCAGGATGACGACGGATAACCCCTGTTGCTGAGCAAGGGGCATCTAATAAAATACGATCAAACTTCTCACCTGACCACCAACTGTCAATATTTGCAGCATCACCATGAATAACTTGCGCTTTTAATTGCAGTCTGTCTAGATTTTGTTGCACTCGCTCGAGACGTTTTGCGTCAAAGTCGACGGCAACCATAGAAATACTTGGTTCGCACTCTAGGGTATGACAGGTTTTACCGCCAGGGGCTGCACAAGCATCAAGAATGAGCTCATTGGCTTTTGGTGCGAGTAAGGTTGCTGCCCACTGTGCTGCGCCGTCTTGCACCGATGCAGCGCCATCAGCAAAGTTCGGTAGTTGCATGACATCTTTTGGACTTGCTAGCAAAATGGCGTCATCACTATCACCAGCTGTTGCTTCAATATCTTGCTCTGCTAATCGTGCTAAATATTCTTCACGAGCTTGAGATAATTGGTTATTACGAAGCCACATAGGTGGGCGCTGGTGGCTTTGCTCAATAATATCCGCCCAATTATCTGGGTAGGCACTTTTAAGGCGCTTAATAAACCATGCTGGCGTGTTGTACTTTAATGTGTCGTTATCTGTATTTAAGGGTGCCTCTTTACGCTGAATATTACGTAATACGCCATTAATGACTTTAACCAGACCATCAAACTTCATTTGACGACAGGCTTCAGCGGTTTCTGAAATGGCTGCATGAGCAGGAATACGAGTAAAGTAAAGCTGGTAACAACCAACCAATAACAGCTGGTGCAATACACGCTGTTTTCCCTTAAAGGGTTTACTTAAGCAGTCACTAACACATTTATCTAGCTGAGGAAGTTGGCGCATTACGCCATAACAAAGTTCTGCCAATAAGGCTTTATCTTTGCCATTTTGTAAATGCTGCTGTTGCTCTGGTAGGGCAACCGATAGTGAAATGCCTTTTTCTAGTACGTTAAAAATGGCTTTTGCCGCTAGCGCTCTCACATTCATTATTGTGCAGCCTCTGTTTTATCTTCAGGACAAATAAAGCAAGTGCCTTGGCTAAACCAATCAGCACGAGAATTTAAAATGTCCGCGACAGGCATTTGTTTTTTCCCAGGTAGTTGCATGACTTGTAGTTGCAGACATCCTTCACCTGTGGCGACGGTAATACCTTGTTTAGTGCTATCGATAATGGTGCCAGGTTCTGCAGAAAGGTTATCAAGTGTATATTGAGCCTGCCAAACTTTTATCGTATTGCCTTGATGAGTGAAGTGGCTTGCTGGCCAAGGGTTAAAAGCACGAATTTCTTGCCATAATTGTTTGGCGGGTTTACGCCAATCAATCTGCGCTTCTTCTTTTGATAGCTTCTCTGCGTAATTAGCGAATGCTTCATCTTGTTTCTCAGCGGTAATCGAACCATCACTGATACCGACTAAAGCTTGAACTAAGGCTTGAGGACCTTGCTCTGCAAGTTTGCTGTATAAAGTGGCTGAAGTGTCAGTGTCTTCGATTGGTAGCGATGTTTTTAATAACATGTCACCCGTATCTAAGCCGATGTCCATCTGCATAATCGTGACACCTGTTTCTGTGTCACCTGCCCACAAAGCTCGTTGAATAGGTGCTGCACCACGCCAACGAGGTAGGATGGAGCCATGAACGTTAATACAACCTAGTTTAGGCGTATCTAATACTATCTTGGGTAAGATCAAACCATAAGCAACCACGACCATGATATCGGCGTTAAGCGACGCTAATTCTGCTTGAGCGTCTTCTTTACGTAATGATGCTGGTTGAAAAACAGGAATGTTGTTAGCTACGGCAAGCTGTTTTACTGGACTTGCTTGTAACTTTTTCCCTCGCCCAGCAGGTCTGTCCGGTTGAGAATAGACTGCAATGACATTATGCTCAGAATTAATGAGTGCTTGCAGATGCAATGCGGCAAAGTCTGGCGTACCAGCAAAGATAATATTTAACGGTTTCAAATGGAGTCCTATGCTTCTTTAGCTGCTAAACGCGCTTCTTTTTCAAGCTTTTTCTTAATGCGATCACGTTTCATTTTAGACAAGTAATCTACAAATAGTTTGCCTTGTAAGTGATCCATTTCATGTTGCAGACAAATAGCGAACAGGTCATCAGCTTCAACAGTGAACTCTTCACCGTGACGATCTAATGCTTTTAATGTTACAAATTCAGCACGGTCAACTTTGGCGTAAACACCAGGTACCGATAAACAGCCTTCTTCATTCGTAAAGTCGCCGCTTTTCGCTACGATTTCAGGATTAATGAAAATGGTTGGGCGTTCAACATCGTCTTGTAAATCCATCACAATTAATTGCTGGTGGAAATCAACTTGGGTTGCTGCTAAACCAATGCCTTTTTCTTCGTACATTGTTTCAAGCATGTTATCTATTTGAGTCTGTAGAGCGTCACCAAAATCGGTGACAGGCTTGGCTACAGTGCGTAATCTTTCATCTGGAAAACGTAAAACTTTTAATAATGGCATATATAAACTCTTAACAAGTCTGTCAAATTTCAGCCAGTTAGCTATACTGGCTAAGTTAATGGGTTAATTTTAATCCTTACTGACCATCAATAACAGCAAAAGCTCTAATAAAGAGCTAAACACATGGAATGAACCATGAAACGGATATTTTTACTCGCGTTTTTGTTACTTAGTACACTGTTTGTTAATGCAGATACATTAACATTAAAATCTGGGCACCCCGATTCTTACATCGTTAAGAAAGGTGACACTCTTTGGGATATCTCGGCATTTTTCCTAGAGGACCCTTGGCGCTGGCCTAAATTATGGGGCGCTAACCCGCAGATTGCTAACCCACATCTTATTTATCCAGGAGATCGACTGACCCTTGTCTTTATCGATGGTCAACCTCGCTTGGTACATAAACAGCATATCAAAAAAGGTCCAGAAGGGCGTATTAGTTCAAAAGGTGGCCCGATCCCTGCGATTGATCTTTCACTTATTCAACCTTATTTGGTACAAAACCGCGTTGTCGATCCTGAGTGGTTTGAAGGCTTACCGATGATTTTAGGTGGTGAGAGTCCATCTCGTCATCATGTGATGAATGATATTGTATATATCAATGCGAATTTACCATTAGGACAAAAGTTAGCAGTGTATCAAGAGGGGCGTGAGTTTCTTGATAAGGAAACCAGTGATACTTTAGGCCAAGAAATCATTTTAACGGCAAGTGGCCGTGTGACTGAGTCCGGCGAGATTTCTAAGGTTCAGCTGTTAAGTAATTGGCGTGAATCAAAAGCTGGCTTTAAAGTTGCGCCTGTAGAAGATGAAGCCTTGATGTCTGCTTATTTTATTCCTAAGGCTGCGCCAGAAGGTGTACCTGCAAATGTCATTGCTATAGAAAAGGACATTCGTGAAGTTGGTAAGTTGGATATTGTTTACTTAGACAAAGGTGAGCAAGACAATATTGAAACAGGTCATGTGTTTGCGATATATCGAAATGGTGAGCAAATCGTCATTAATGGTGATGGTGTTCCTGTTCCAACGTTAGATCGCACTGCTTATGATAGCTTAAAAGCGAAGATTTCAGATGATGAAGTCTTCACTATGCCTGACGTATACCACGGTAAATTAATGGTATTTAAAGTGTTTGAAAAAACCAGTATGGGAATTGTTATTGCTAACGAGCATCCTGTAAGAGTGGACGACAAGTTAATTACACCAAAAACAACGGACTTACGAGGCGAATAAATCTCTGAAAAGCTGGTCGATTGGCTAGTTGTTTGTGCAGTATCCGGGCTAGGACCCGCCCGGATTCAACAATTATTAACTCAAATGGATGTTGAGGAATTAAGACAACGTTTAGAGTTCGAAAAGCAGTCTTTGCCGCTATCGGCAAAGCTGCTTTCACAATGTCAGATAGATTTTGATAAAGTTGATGCCGCGCTGGATTGGCAGCAACAATCCTCCAACCACCATATCCTGTGCCTTTCCGATCCGGAATATCCTGCATTACTGAAGCAAATCTCAGATCCTCCCTCAGTGCTTTTTGTGAAAGGTCAGTTAGAAAGTTTGCTGTTGCCATCTATTGGCATGGTTGGCAGTCGAAATGCATCAGTAGGTGGATTAAACATTGCCAATGCACTTGCTGGTGAGCTTGTAAGTCTAGGCTTTTCTATTACAAGCGGTATGGCAACAGGGATTGATGGCGCCGCTCATAAAGCGGCGCTAGGGCATCAAGGCGTAACGGTGGCTATATTGGGCACTGGGGTAGAATGCATTTACCCCAAAAGGCACAGTAATTTGTATCACCAAATACAAGACTCTGGTTGTGTAATAAGTGAGTATTGGCCAAATATAGGTCCGTTTGCAGGAAACTTTCCTAAACGTAATCGAATTATTAGTGGTTTATCATTAGGGTCGATTGTGGTTGAGGCAACGCGTAAAAGTGGCTCACTTATTACCGCTAGGCTGGCGATGGAGCAGAACCGAGAAGTGTTTGCTGTACCAGGCTCAGTGGCTGGTGGATACAGTCAAGGTTGTCATGATTTGTTAAAAAATGGGGCTAAATTGGTTGAATGTGCGGCGGATGTTGTTGAAGAATTGTCCACAATGATCAGCTTTCACCTTGAAGATGTCGCTAATCGTCACCATATAGAAGATAATACAACAAATTTGCCATTTTCTACGCTGTTAGCTAGTGTAGGTTATGAGACTACCAGTTTAGATTCGGTAGTTGAGCATAGCGGGAAGTCGATAGATCTGGTGTTAGTTGAAATGCTTGAACTTGAATTGCAGGGCTGGGTTGCGCAAGTGCCTGGTGGTTACGTCAGACTAGAGAGGAGATAACCATGTTTGATATCCTCATGTATCTTTTTGAGAACTATGTTCACAGTGAAGTTGAGCTATTAGTTGACGAAGATGAACTTACCAAAGAGCTAACTCGAGCAGGGTTCCATCAGGCTGATATTTTAAAAGCCTTATCGTGGTTAGAACGTTTAGCTGATTTGCAAGAAAGCGATAAGCCTTACTTGTGTAATCATGCTCAACAGTCATTTCGTATATACACAAAAGATGAAATGGCAAAACTGGATGTTGAAAGCCGAGGCTTTTTATTGTTCTTAGAACAAATCCAAGTATTGAGTGTTGAGACTCGTGAGATGGTGATTGACCGAGTGATGGCGCTTGATGAAACGAGCTTGATTTTAGAAGATTTAAAATGGGTTGTTCTGATGGTGCTATTTAATGTGCCAGGGAATGAATCCGCTTATGAGCAAATGGAAGATCTTATTTTTGAGCAGCCAGATGGCCGATTACACTCTTAAATAGTCGATTGTTTTGACCAAGTGATGAAAAGGGAGGCATAGCCTCCTTTTTTGATCTTGATATTTGCTACACTAGTCTTGAGAGTTATTTATATCATAGCCTTATGACCGCAGTTCTCTATTGCAGTCATGGTTTGAGTTGAGAGCGACATGTCTAAAATTGATCAACAATTATTTACTGTACATGAACATGCTTTAGAAAAAGAGTTTGAACTCTGCCCTAAGTGTGGCTGCGAATTATCAGTTAAAAACAGTAAACATGGTGGCTTTGTTGGTTGTAATAATTACCCGACATGTGATTTTACTCGACCATTAGTGCAACATGAATCTATTGAAACTCAGGTGATCGAAGGTTCAGAATGCCCAGAGTGTGGCTGTGAACTTGCTGTCAAATCAGGTCGATTCGGGATTTTTATCGGTTGTACTAATTACCCTGAGTGTAAACATATCGAAAAACATGATCATGATGCAGAAGCAGAAGTGATTAGCTGTCCTCATTGTAAAAAAGGTCACTTAGAGTCTCGAACAAGTCGTTATGGTAAAACCTTCTTTGCTTGTAATACGTACCCTAAATGCAAATACCTAGTGAACTATCCGCCTCATAATGAAACCTGTCCAGAGTGTGACTTTGGAATACTTGTTGAGCGCAAAGGCGCCGCAGGTAGCCGATTAGAATGTCCACAAAAAAGTTGTAAATATAAACGGCCTATATAACGGTGGGATGTCTATTTTGGGTTTGCCATAAGTAAACTCGTTGCTTCACCATAATCGTATATCAGTAATTGTTCATATCTACAGAGTCTGTATAATTTGTCTTTAATTTATATAGGTTAAAGGTTTTTTATGCAGCTGTTGAACGCATCTGAAGTCGCTGAAGTGTATGCCCAAGGTGGGGTGATTGCCTATCCAACAGAAGCTGTTTACGGCTTAGGTTGTGATCCTGATAATCTTAATGCCATTCAAAAGCTCCTCGATATTAAACAGCGTCCTTGGCAAAAAGGCTTGATTCTGGTTGCCAGTGACTTTCAACAGTTAGCACCTTATATCGATGAGTCACAGTTAACCACTGCCCAACTAGAGTTTGCTTTCAGTAAATGGCCTGGGCCATTTACCTTTGTGATGCCAATAAAGCCAGGCGTTAGTAAATTACTTTGCGGTCAATTTGATTCCATTGCTGTTCGTGTTTCTTCGCACCCAGTAGTCAGAGCCTTATGCGATACCGTTAACAAGCCTTTTGTATCAAGCAGTGCCAATATTGCAGGTCATGATCCTGCGATGTCAGCGGCTGAAATTGAGCATACTTTCTCTAACGATATTACAGCGCTGGTTGTGGGTGAATTAGGTTCACAACGCCAGCCTTCGACAATTATTGATGCCCGTAGTGGTAAAATATTACGTAATGGACAATAAGGATTTTGATATGGCACTACCTGATGCCTCAGTAGTAAAACATTATTTATTATCACTTCAAGCAAGCATTTGTGAAGGCCTTGAAGCCTTGGATGGTAAAGCAACTTTTCAAGCCGAGTCATGGGAGCGTGCTGAAGGCGGTGGCGGCACCAGTAGAGTATTAACTAAAGGTAAAGTGTTTGAGCAAGCTGGAGTAAACTTCTCTCATGTTATGGGAGCGGCCATGCCTGCTTCAGCGACAGCACATCGCCCAGAGTTAGCTGGACGCAGTTTTGAGGCCATGGGGGTATCGTTAGTCATTCACCCTAATAACCCGTTTATTCCGACGACGCATGCTAATGTACGTTTCTTTATTGCCCATAAAGAAGGTGCCGATCCTGTTTGGTGGTTTGGTGGCGGATTTGATTTAACACCATATTACCCATTTGAAGAAGATGTGGTTTCTTGGCATCAAGCAGCGGCAGATATCTGCGCACCATTTGGTGAAGATGTCTATCCAAAATATAAGAAATGGTGTGACGAGTACTTTTTCTTACCACACCGAAATGAAACTCGCGGTGTTGGCGGATTATTTTTTGATGATCTAAACGAGCCTGGCTTTGAAAAGAGCTTTGACTTTATGCAAGCGGTAGGCAGTGGTTTCTTAACGGCTTATGCGCCTATTGTCGAGCGAAATAAAGAACTTGAATATAACGATGATGAACGCCAGTTTCAGCTATACCGCCGTGGGCGCTATGTTGAGTTCAATTTAGTTTATGACCGAGGTACCTTGTTTGGTTTGCAAACTGGTGGTCGCACCGAATCGATATTGATGTCGATGCCACCACTGGTGCGCTGGGAGTATGGCTTTACGCCAGAAGAAGATTCGCAAGAGGCTGAGCTGTACGAACGCTACCTTAAACCACAAGATTGGTTACAACTCGAACGTTAATCTTTATTACGCATGTTGTTAGCTAGAGTTGAAATAGCCTGAAATATCACTTGTTGATGTTCAGGCTTTTTTATTGCCTTGATAATGGCTTGTTCCATACAGGTAAGCCATTGTTCAACCATCGCTTGATCAATGGCAAACGGCATGTGCCTTGCTCTTAACGCTGGGTGCCCGTATTTTTGTTGATATAACTGAGGTCCGCCTAACCAGCCGCTGAGAAACTCATATAGTTTTTGTTCTGAATCAGCAATAGGCGCGCGATGGATGCTCAGCAATGACTGAGTATCTGGTCGTTGCTGCATTTGTTGATAAAAATAATGGGCAATCAAGCGGATTGTTTTTTCGCCGCCAATAAGATCGTAGGCATTCGACTGCGATGGATCTCTATCATCAGCTTGAGGTTTGCTGGCAAAAAGTTTTTTAAACCAATTCATTATTAAGCTTTGCTAAGTAAAGTAGTTTTGGATTATAGCGGGATTTCCTACCTGACAGTATGTATGAATGATTCGAAAAGTAACACTTTGTTAATGTTTTGCTACAAATCTTATCAAGCATTGGCTGTATTTCCCTGCTTAACCTCGTTAAATTATACCGTGTCGGTTAATAACAATAATAACAGGGAGTAAAACATGTCCAAATTTGCGCCGTCCTTGACGGTCATTGCAGTGTCAGTTGCTTTACTTGGGTGTAATCAAACCCAAAAGCAAGATCCTCAAGTCACGATTAACAAAAATCCATACCCAAGCACATATCAAGCCTTGCCCCGCAGTGCCACGTTACTCACTAATGCGACAGTATTAACAGGTAAAGGCGAAAAGCTTGAACAAGCAAATGTATTAATGGTGGATGGTAAGATTAAAGCTGTTGGTACTACCATTGCCGATGAGTTAGTTGCTGGCGCAACTGTTATTGATGCAACCGATATGTGGATTACCCCAGGTATTATTGATGTGCATTCACATTTAGGGGTATACCCAAGCCCAAGTGCCGACGCTCATAGTGATGGCAATGAGGTGACTAATCCAAATACTGCAGAAGTTTGGGCTGAGCACAGCGTTTGGCCGCAAGACCCTGCCTTTAACCGTGCTCGGGAAGGCGGTGTGACCACGCTTCAGATTTTACCCGGCTCAGCGAACTTAATTGGTGGTCGTGGGGTGACACTTAAAAACACGCCATCTACCACGATGCAAGGAATGAAGTTTCCTGATGCTCCTTATGGTTTAAAAATGGCTTGTGGCGAAAACCCTAAAGGCGCGTATGGCAGAAAGCAAACTGTTGCACCAATGACGCGTATGGGCAATATGGCTGGTTACCGCCAAGCCTTTATTGAGGCGACTGAATATAAGCTAGCATGGGATAAATACGAAGCCGATTATGCTGCAGGTTTAAACCCTAAAGCCCCTGAACGTGATTTAACTTATGACACGTTAAAAGGCGTATTAGAAGGAGAAATCCTAATCCATAACCATTGTTATAAAGCAGAAGAAATGGCAATGATGGTGGATTTAGGTAAAGAATTTAACTACCACTCAGGTACATTCCATCATGCAATTGAAGGTTACAAGATTGCCGATTTACTGGCAGAGAATGGTAACTGTGCTGCGATGTGGCCTGATTGGTGGGGCTTTAAAATGGAAGCTAACGACATGATCGTTGAAAACGTTGCCATGGTCGATGCTGTCAAAAATTCGTGTGCGGTAGTGCACTCTGACTCAAGCACCACTATTCAACGTCTTAATCAAGAGACAGCGAAAATCATGTATAGCGCCAATCAGCATGGTTTCAACTTAACAGAAGAGCATGTTATTAGCTGGATCACCTCAAATGCGGCTAAATCATTAGGAATTGCAGATAAAACCGGCTCACTGGAAGCGGGCAAAAATGCCGATGTTGTCATTTGGAATGGCAACCCATTCAGTGTTTACGCTCAAGCCGATAAAGTATTTATCGATGGCGCTAAGGTATTTGACCGTCAAGATGATGCGTACCGTGCAAAAAGTGACTTTATGCTAGGCCAACAATAAGGAGCAAGACATTGAAACATTTTAATTATTCACTCGTTGCTATCTCAATGCTTGCTGGATTACTGCCTGCGTTAGTACAAGCCGATACCCTTGCCGTGACTAACGCCAAGATTTACACCTCAACTGAGCAGGGGGTGCTTAGCAATGCCTCTGTCATTATAGAAGATGGTAAAATCATCCAGTTAAACCCAGATGTGGTAAATGCAGATACTATTATCGATGCCAAAGGCGGTATTTTAACCCCTGGCTTTATTGGAGCGATGAACCCGCTTGGTTTAGTCGAAGTGGGTCAGGAAAAAATGACCCGAGACACTAATGACAAAGCGGCTGACATGACGTTTGATCCAAGTTTAGCGTTTAACCCTAAAAGTGTTGCAATTCCATTCGCCCGAAAAGGTGGCATAACACGTAATATCGTCGCTCCTGGTGGCGGTGAAACCATATTTTCTGGACAAACAATTGAAGTCACTCTCACCGGTGAGTGGGACAGTGTTGTCGCTACTGAACAGGCCTTGTTTGTGTCATTAGGCGCAAAACACGAAGGCTCTCGTATCATTGGTATGCAGAATCTGATTAATAAATTAGAAGAAGGTCAGAAAGCGCTCGCTAAATCTGATAAAGACGCCGATAAAACTCCAAGCAAAGAAGCGTTAATCATCAATGCAGTGTTAAGTGGTGACAAACCTGTTATTGCTTATGCCGATCGCGGTAGTGATATTTTGCAGCTGATTAAACTCAAGCAGCGTTTTAATATCGATTTAGTGTTACTGCAAGCAGCTGACGCTGTTTTACTTGCAGATGAAATTGCTAAAGCCAAAATCCCTGTGGTTATGGATGCAATGCGAAACTTACCTGAAAGTTTTGATTCTTTGCATAATTCACTGGATAACGCTGGCAAATTGAGTAAAGCTGGCGTCAAAGTCGTGTTAGCCACTCCGGGTGATGCTCATAATAACTATGCATTACGTTACAGCGCAGGTAATGCGGTTGCTAATGGCATGAGTTACGATGATGCTATGGCAGCGATAACCAGTAATGTTGCAGATACATTCCACTTAGAAGCGGGGCGTATTGCTGTCGGTATGCCTGCTGATATGGTGCTTTGGAGCGGCGATCCGTTTGAATACAGTAGCCATATTGAAAAAATGTGGATTGGCGGTGAAGAGCAAAGTACTGAAAGCCGTCAAGATGTATTGCGTGATCGCTATATGACAAAATCCTCAATGCCACAAGCTTATACTAAGTAGTGGTACATGAGATAAACCAAACGAGTTAATGAAAGAGAGAATATTAATGATCGATAAGTATGCTGTATTTGGCAATCCAATCGCACAAAGTAAGTCGCCATTTATACATACTGAGTTTGCAAAACAAACTCAGCAAGCAATTAGCTATCAAGCCATTCTTGCACCTGTCGATCAATTCTCTCAATCATTAATGGCTTTTTTTGCTAATGGCGGTAAAGGTGCGAATGTTACCGCACCTTTTAAAGAGCAAGCTTATGCTGCTTGTGATGAATTAAGTGAGTTAGCCAAACTTGCAGGTGCAGTCAATACACTCATCTATTTACCCAGCGGCAAAATACGAGGCGATAATACAGATGGGGTTGGGTTAGTGACTGATGTTATTCAGCACTTTGGTGATATTGCCAATAAGCAGGTTTTGCTTGTCGGTGCAGGTGGCGCAGCGAGAGGTTGCATAAAGCCTTTATTACAAGCAGGTGTCAGATTAACGATATGTAACCGTACATATAGTAAAGCTCAAAAACTAGCAGACTTATTTAATCAGTTTGGAGATGTTAATGCTAAACCGATTGAAGAGTTAGCCACATCCTTTGATCTAATTATTAATTCAACTTCAGCGGGACTCGCCGGAGAGCTAATCAAGTTACCGTCATGCATTATAGACTCTAACACTCAATGCTATGACATGTCTTATGGTGCTGAGGTGACGCTCTTTAATCAATGGGCGCTATCTCAAGGTGCAAATGAAGTAGCAGATGGTCTCGGTATGTTAGTTGGACAAGCTGCACATAGTTTTAATATTTGGCGCGGCGTGATGCCATCGACTCAAGCTGTGCATCAAGTTTTGCGGACTCAATTATCATAAGGCTGATAACGATGAATCAAAGTATCCTCTTTACTGATATTGTTGACTGGCACGATGCACAACAGAAATTATCACTTGTGGCACAGGTACAAGGTATGAATGTTACTTGTATGATTAAGGCTGAAACCATTGAGAAACTGGCAGCAATAAAGATTGAAAATAGCCAGCAAGCGCTTGCTGCTTTCGAGCAAATCAGATTCGACATTGAAGATTTAGCAGAAGAGCTCATCGAATCTGAAGCATTCGATGAGCAAGGTATGATTCAACTATAATGAAATGAACATTGAATCTGTTTAACTCGATTGTTGTAAATCGACCAAGTATTCATTTTTCAATCTGACATAGTTATCTGCTGACTGTGGTAAGAATGCCAATTCTTTTTCAGTTAATGGGCGTACCTGCTTACAAGGACTGCCAACATATAAAAAGCCACTTTGTAATACTTTACCTGGTGGAACTAATGACCCAGCACCTAATATCACATCATCCTCAATGATGGCTCCATCAAGAATAATAGCGCCCATTCCTACCAGCACACGGTTTCCAACAGTACAGCCATGAAGCATTGCTTTATGACCAATAGTGACATCATCACCTATTAACAGTGGATTACCTTCCGGGTTTGTTGGTGATTTTCGCGTTACATGTAAAACACTGCCATCTTGAACATTACTACGCTTACCTATTTTAATTATATTCACATCACCACGCGCGGCGACCATTGGCCAAATACTCGCATCATGATCGAGTGTAATATCACCAACGATAACTGCTGCACTATCTATATAGACATTATCTGCCAATTTAGGGTGGATTCCTTGGTAAGAACGAATTGAGCTAAACATATAAAAATCCCTAATAAATGTAATTAGCTTAAGTATAAGGGCTAAAAGGCCATGTTTGCTGCTAAAAAAGCATAAAAAATAGCTGATTAGTTTAAATTCTCAGCAAGCGAACAGTAAAAGTGAATAATCTTTAAAAAAGCCCTTGCGCTGATTCAGAATCTCCCTATAATGCGCATCCACTGACACGGCGACAGGCCAACAGGCTCAACGTATCAGGGTTAATTGGAACGGTTTTTAAACCTACTAATTAACGGGCAGAAAAGAGTTTTTAAATTAGTTTAAAAAACGCTTGACGCCAACAACGGGAAGTGTAGAATACGCATCCCTGACCAACAC
>NZ_JAGJDZ010000014.1:0-136148 GCF_018100775.1 Shewanella sp. MMG014 | reverse complement strand
GTACACCATGCTATTGCGTGGTTTGCCGTGTCAGTGGATGCGCATTATAGGGAGATTATGAAACCGTGCAAGGGCTTTTTGCAAATATTCAGATCGAATGAGGATCTTTTGTGCAGATCGTTTTATTTTTAACTATTATGACTGTTTTTATAGCAGTTTTATTCTATTTCCCTGACTTGTTATGAACTAATTATGGTGTTTTAAGGTCATTTTTTCGTCAGAGTATGGTGAAAGCGCAAATAATTCATTACCATAGCTATGCTTTTTAACAGTTATTTATCATTTTTCATTTTTATTAGAGATAAACTTATGCAGAAGTCATTTGTTATTACCTTAGTTACAGCGCTCATTGGCGCAGTTATCATTTATGCTCTATCTAGTAATGTTCAACTTGTTATATCTTTTATTGCAGGTTCAATGTTAGCTAGTCTTATTTTTACTTTCGTTCCTACTTCAACTGCAGCGGCTTCAAATGAGCCTTATGTTGGCCCAACCATGACACTGTATGTGGGTAACTTGCCATACCGTGTACATGAAGGTGAAGTAAAGAGTCTTTTCGGGGAGTATGGTCCTGTCAATTCAGTACGCTTAGTGAGAGATAGAAAAACAGGTCGTCGTAAAGGTTTTGGTTTCGTTGAGATGTCAGAAGCTGGTGCTAAAAAGGCGATGAACAAACTAAATGATTACAGTTTCCAAGAACGTACTTTAAAAGTAAGAGAAGCTAAATCACAAGAATCAGATCCAGCGGATCAAAATAAAGATTAGTTATATCGTTAGCTGGCTATGGAAAGACACTCAAGTTGTGTAAAGCCATAGTCAGTTAATGTCTGTTTTAGTCCATCCCCAATCTCAGCTGTATACCCAGCTTTTAAAATCACATCACAATTCTGACTCTTACTTTGATTACCTATCAAAAACAACACTCGTGTAGCAATCGCACTACCTGAATCAAGTAGTAATATTTTAGCACCTAAAACTTGTGCTATTTCTTGGCGTAAAAACGGAAAATGAGTGCAGCCCAACACCACGGTATCTATAGATGAGTTTTGAATAGGCTGTAAAATCTGTTCAATTTTCTTTATATCAACACATTTTCGTCCCGCTTTGTCTTCTGCTATTAGTACTAATTCAGAAGAGCCAATTAAATCTACTTGGCAACCACCCGCAAATTCATTGATCAATTCTTGGGTATAGGCTCTATTAACAGTGCCTGGTGTAGCAAGCAATGCAATATGCTGGCTTGTGGTTTGTTGTGCAGCTGGTTTTATTGCTGGCACGACACCAACAACTGGCATGCTAAGTTGTTTTCTTAGTTCAGGTAACACTAAGGTACTTGCACTATTACAGGCCACAACAACTATCGAAGCGTTTAACTGTTTTGCTTGTGTAACAACTAACTTAACGCAGCCATCAATTAACTCTTGTTCACTTAAATCTCCATATGGCAAACGCGCATTATCAAATAAGTAATAGATATCATGCTGAGACAATTTTTTATGAACATGTTCAAACACGGATAAGCCACCTATGCCTGAATCGAAAATGAGTATGGGACCGCCCAAGTTAATCTCCACTGAATGGGGTTAATAAGTGAAATTCATCGATTTCTGTTGTTAATATTCTAAGACTTCGCCGTTCTACTGGACATCAGCGGTGTGTAGTATAATATTTGCGCCCTTATTTTACAGCATATGGTGGAACAAAATGAATTTAGCAGCAATGGATCCTAAGAACTATGATGCGCAACTCGAACAAAAACGTGTCAAGCTTGAAGCTGCCTTTGCTGAGTTTACTCCGCCAAGTTTAGAAGTTTTTGGATCTGAGCCAGCTCACTACCGTATGCGAGCGGAATTTCGAGTCTGGCATGATGGTGACGACTTATACTATTACATGTTTGACAAAGCATTGAATGAAAAAGTTCGTTGCGAGCAATACTTACCTGCCGGTGCGCTTATCAATGAGATGATGACAGCATTGATGGAAGAACTTCGTCCAAACCATGCACTTCGCTTTAAATTATTCCAGGTCGATTTTTTATCTACTCTTAGTGGCGAGATCTTAGTCTCACTTCTTTATCATCGTCAATTGAATGATGAATGGCGAGAAGAAGCTGAACTCATGAAGCAACGTCTATCTAAAAAGTTCAATGTGAATTTTATCGGCCGTGCCCGCAAACAAAAAATTGATTTAGATAAAGATTTCGTGGTTGAGTCCTTAACTGTCAATGGTAAAGAATTACAGTATAAACAAATTGAAAATAGCTTTACTCAACCTAATGCTAAAGTGTCAGTTAAAATGCTTGAATGGGCTATTTCAACGACTCAAAATAGTACGGGTGATTTATTAGAGCTTTATTGTGGAAATGGCAATTTTTCAATTGCGTTAGCGCAAAACTTTGAACGTGTATTAGCAACTGAGCTAGCAAAGCCTTCAGTGGACGCTGCGCAATATAACATTGCTATTAATGATGTCGATAACCTTCAAATTATCAGAATGTCAGCCGAAGATTTTAGTGATGCAATGGCTAAAAAACGTCGCTATCGTCGTTTAGAAGGTATCGATTTAGACAGTTATAACTGTAATACCATATTTGTTGACCCACCGCGTGCAGGTATTGACGACAATACGCTTAGCTTAATGCAAAACTATGACCGAATTTTGTATATTTCGTGCAACCCTGACACGTTGAAAGCAAACTTAACCAAACTGAGTGAAACACATAAAATCACTCGATTTGCACTGTTCGACCAATTCCCATATACCGATCATATGGAATCAGGTGTACTTTTAGAGCGTAAATAATCACACTGCAATAAAAAGGCGATACTGTGTAAACAGCATCGCCTTTTTATTGCCTGACAGCTTAATTTATTTAGTTTCTACTTTATGCTGCAGCGCTTCAGCACCTTTAGCAACCATGCGTAATTGTAAAACCAAATGATCCGCTAATACTTTTCTATCAGCTCGTTTCATATCTAATGCCGATGCGCCAGCATTAAACACTAAGGTCACTAAGGCTTCAGCTTGAACTCTCGCTAACATAGGTGTTCTACCAGCGGTAGCTTCAGTGTAATGAGACAACTCCGAAATAAAGTGCTCAATCTCTCTCGCAACAGCAGCACGAAATGCCGCAGAAGTCCCTGAACGTTCATGCAGAAGAATACGAAAAACATTGGGATTTGATTCTAGCACTTCAATGAAAGTATCAACTGAGATACGAATAACACTGCCACCTGCTTCTGCACGCTGGCGACCTTTACGCATCATTTGTCGCAATGTCAGACCACCTTCATCGACCATGGTTAAACCGAGTTCATTCATGTCTTTAAAGTGACGGTAAAAAGAAGTTGGCGCTATGCCAGCCTCTCTTGCAACCTCACGTAAACTTAAGCTTGAAAAGCTACGCTCAGCACTGAGTTGATTAAAAGCGGCATCTACCAATGCACGACGGGTTTTTTCTTTCTGTAATGCTCTTACACCCATGTAAAGATCCATTTAGTAAATGATAGTGCACAGATAATACCGTTTTTAACAAAGAAACACAGCCCCATAAGGGTTGACCATATATTGAGGGTAAGTTAAATTAGCGTACAACTGTACGCCCAATAAGATTTTTGGATTATCTTAATGAAAAAACCACCGATTATTTGGTTAAACACATCACTATTTGCACTCACGCTATTAGGCGCTATTACTTTGGTTCCATGGCGTGGCATGACCCATGGATTTGAGGCCATCGAATGGATAGCATTTGTCGTGCTTGCTTTTGCAAGTGGCTTATCGATTACTGCGGGGTATCATCGCCTTTGGTCCCATAAAGCTTATAAAGCACATCCTGTCATGCGATTCTTATTTGCGTTGGGCGGAGCTCTTGCACTACAAAATAGTGCGCTGCATTGGTCTTCTGATCATCGAGTTCATCATAAGCACGTCGATAACAACGATAAAGATCCTTACTCTGCTAAAAAGGGGTTTTGGTACAGCCATATTGGTTGGATGCTACGCGAGTACCAAGCTAGTCGCTACCATGACTACAACAATGTTCGTGATTTACAAAAAGATGCCATTGTTATGTGGCAGCACAAACACTACTTATCATTGGTTGTCTTAATGAATATTGGCCTGCCTGCATTTTTAGGCTGGTTAAATGGTGACATTATTTCAATGGTATTAATGGCAGGATTACTTCGCTTGGTTGTCGTACATCACTGTACTTTCTTTATTAACTCACTGGCTCACATTTGGGGCAGTCAGCCATATACCAATAAAAATACGGCTCGAGATAATGGTGTTATCGCATTATTAACCTATGGCGAGGGTTATCATAACTTCCATCATATTTTCGAAAATGATTACCGCAATGGCATTAAATGGTGGCATTACGACCCAACAAAATGGCTCATTAAGTCGATGCAATGGGTTGGCCTTGCAAGTGATTTAAGAGTGGTTCCTCAAGAACGAATAGAAAGTGCCAAATTACAAATGCAATTACTTAGAGCACAGGACAAAGTGGCGCATTTACCTAACTGTGACGAGATCATTGCTAATTTCCAAGCTGAATATGAACTCATGAAGCAGCACTTGATGGAATACTATCAAGCTAAAAAGAGTTTACTAGAAGCCAAGCGCAAAGAATTGAGCGTCCAGCAGCTAAACCTGCAAGTTGAAGAGTTAAAAGCACGCCTGTTAGCTCAAAAGAAAAACTGGAAAAGCTTAACCGCTGCATATTAACGTTAGTAATTATCAATATTGTGAAACGGCTACCTTACTCGGTAGCCGTTTTTTGTTTCGCCAGAATGAATGTCACAACACACATTCAGTACTCTGCCATGAGCATATACATTATCGGGTCATTGACCCTTTATGACTTGCGCTCAAACAACTCACTTACCTGCTGATGCAAACCATGGCGACCTAATTCAACACCATTTACAGTCTCACCAATGTTGACTTCAACTCTTGACCAGAAACGCTTTGGTCTCGTCGTTAAAGCATGACCACCTTTATGGCTAAAGTATGATCCCCATAAGCCTTTTAACGCCATTGGTGTGACGGATACAGGGTCAGCAGCTAGGATTCTTTCAATACCAGGTCTAAACTCAGCAATATCGCCATCGGCGGATAATCGACCTTCAGGAAAAATACACACAAGCTCTTCGTTATTCAGCGCTTGATGAATGTGTTCAAATGCCTGCTCATAGGTCTTTTCACATTGTTTTGGCGAACAAATCGGAATAACACCAGCATGACGGAACAAATATTTTAAAAGTGGTATTTCACTAATAGACTTATCCATAACAAAACGCATCGGTCGCGTTGAAGATCCCATAATAATCAGTGCATCAACGTAACTCACATGGTTACACACAATAACACCTGCTCCCTGAGCTGGAATATGTTCACGACCTGTTACGTTAACTCGGTACATGACATGGCTAAGAATATAGCTCACGAAGCGTTGAGCAAACTCAGGCACCTGTGAATAAACATACAAAGCCACCACAGTATTCAAGGCTGCAAGTAATAAGAATAGCTGTGGAATGCTCCATTCTAAGAGCCCAAGCAATACGATGGATAACACCGCTGCAGTTACCATGAAAAAGGCATTAACAATATTATTTGCTG
Organism: Shewanella sp. MMG014; assembly: GCF_018100775.1. Classification (NCBI taxonomy): domain Bacteria; kingdom Pseudomonadati; phylum Pseudomonadota; class Gammaproteobacteria; order Alteromonadales; family Shewanellaceae; genus Shewanella; species Shewanella sp. MMG014. The sequence continues at coordinate 130,523 of NZ_JAGJDZ010000014.1, read as the reverse complement.
CTATAGCTTGTGCGCACTCGCCTTTTTCTGCTCTAGACTGAATAAAGGCATATAACGGAACAATGAACAGTCCACCACTTAGGCCCACCATAAATAAGTCAGCCATGACTCTATAATGCTGTGATGCAGCAATAAAAGTGCTAAAGCTATACACGGTACTCAAATCAACCGGCGCTGGCGGTATAGCAAAAATTAAATCCACACCAAATACCGTTAACCCCAACACGCCAAATGGAATGACGCCTAATTCAACATGACCATAAGAAACTCGCTCACAAATCCACGAGCCTACCGCAATGCCAATTGAAAATAACGCCAGTAATAGCGATACCACTGTCGCATCAGCATGAAGGTGTAACTTGGCAAAATTAGGAAACTGAGTCAGATAAGTTGCACCTAAAAACCAAAACCAACTGATGGCCAAAATTGCCATCCAAATACTTGGGGTTTGACGCACTTTAGCAATACTGCGCCAAGTACCAGAAAGTGGCGTAAAGCGAATTTTTTCAATCTTGCCTTGAGGTGGTAAAGCTGGAATTGCTCGACTTGATAGATAACCAATTGCAGCAAGAGTGACAACGGTTGCAGAAGCGGCTACTAAGCTATTATCACTCGCAACAATTAACCCTGCAGATAACGTCCCCACAAGAATTGAAATAAATGTCCCCATCTCAACCCAAGCATTACCAGTAACAAGTTCATTTTCTTTTAGCGTTTGTGGCAATAAAGAATATTTAACAGGGCCAAAATACGCAGACTGCGTGCCCATTAAAAACAGGAGTAATAACATCACCAAATAGCTTTGAGACAGAATAGCGACCGCAGCACATGACATGATAATAAACTCAATCAACTTTAATCGTCGTATGAGCATGGCTTTATCAACATTATCAGCCACCATACCTGCGTGGGCTGAAAACAAAAAGAAAGGTAAGATAAAAACGCCCGCCGCCAGATTTACAAACATATTCACGCTAATGGGTAATTCGTTAACTTGGCTATAAGTCACCAATAGCAACAGCACATTTTTATAAATGTTGTCATTCAGTGCCCCAAGACACTGAGTAACAAAATAGGGAAAGAATCGTCTAGTGATTAACATGCTGCATCCTTGTTTTTTGTCATTCCTAAAATGTAGCCTTGTACATGACTACTGAGCATTGCTGGTAATTCGGTTTCAGTGGTAAATAACTTTCCATCAATCGCTAAGCAAGTTAATCCATGAATCCCCCCCCATAACACTCGGCTCATTAATGTAATTTGTTGTTCTGACGCCTGTGCAAAAACATGTTTTAACTGCTGCGAAATCAATCCAAATAATGAATCAATGGCGTGCTGATGACTAGATGACAATGACACATTGTCTGGCGCTGATATTTCAAACACGAGCTTAAAGCCAGCCTTATGTTCAAAAGCAAATTGGCAATATCCATGTGCCATGGCTTCTATGATATTGATAGGTTCATCTTGAGAGCAGTCAACATTAAGATCGGCTAGGTGTTGGTATAAGTTCACCAAAACTCGCTCAGAAACACGTAAGAGTAATTGTTGATATGACCCATAGATATTAATTAAGGTACTAGGTGCATAGCCTATTTGACTGGCCACTTTGCGAAGTGACAAACCATCAAGCGAAGCTACTTGTAAGTATTCCATGACTGCAACTATGGCCATCTCATTAATTTCTTCATGAGTATGTTCCTTCCTTCGCGCCATCATAATCCCTATTGTAATTAACTAATGTGGTTAAACTAACAACAAACAAAATAAAAAACAATGTTCATAATAATTTTTTCTTCACTAAATAATCATAATGAGGCTTGTTCAGACACAAAAAAGCCCTCAGTAGAGGGCTTAGGGCATAGTCGAATGCAAAAATTATTTAGTGAGAATATCATCCCAAGCTAAACTTGGACTGCCAACAACGATAAAGTTAGGGTTTTCGAGCGTTTCTCGTTCGTTATAACTCATTGGCTGTAAATTGATATCCATTAACGCACCGCCAGCTTCTTCAAGAATAATTTGCGCTGCACCAGTATCCCACTCACCAGTTGGGCCTAAGCGTACATAACAATCGGCACGTCCTTCAGCAACAAGGCAACTCTTTAACGCTGCGCCACCAAGGACCACTAACTCACAACTATTAGGATGACTTAATAATTTAAGCACTGACTGCGGATCTTGACGACGACTCACAGCAAGTTTCAAACCTGACTGTTCAATGTCATCAATTTGTCTGCTCATGATGCGAACTTCATTCTTAGTATCACGCTTATACGCCCCAAGCCCAGCAATGGCGTAATAACAAACGTTTGTCATCGGCACATAAACAATCCCCATAACAGGGCGATTATGTTCAACGAGTGCGATAATAACGGAAAAATCACCGCTGCCAGCGATAAATTCACCAGTACCGTCTAAAGGATCAACCAACCAATAACGCTGCCATTCAGCACGTTCTTCAAATGGAATATCGGCAGCTTCTTCACTCAAAATGGGAATATCTGGGGTTAATGCTGCGAGGCCGGCACAAATGATTTCATTTGCCGCTAAATCAGCTGAAGTAACAGGCGTATTGTCTGACTTAATTTCTCTGTCAAAGTCACCTTTGACATAAATATCTCGAATTTTTTGCCCTGCTTCAGTGGCAATTTTGATGACTTGTTCAATTACTTCTTCTGGCTTCATACCCACTCCAATCGCCAAATAATACGCTGAATACTGTCAAGTTAGTCCAACTTAGGCTTTTTTAGTAGCTTTCATCGGCTAATATTTTGTTTTTATTTTAATTAGTAACCGCTATTTTGCTAAAAACTGCTGTGCAAGAAATAATGCACTGACACTTCGTGATTCAGAAAAGTCAGCATCTTCAAGCAAGGTTTGCCAATCTTCTAAAGGATATGGAATGACCTCTATTGGTTCAGGCTCATCACCTTCAAGGCGACTTTCATATAAGTCTTCTGCAATAAAAATCTGCATTTTACTGGCAAAGTAGCCAGGCGCTAAACTGAGTTCTTTTAATAAAGTCAGTTTGTTACTGGCAAAACCGATTTCCTCTTGTAGCTCTCGGTTAGCAGCTTCAGCGGCCTCTTCTCCAGGATCAATCAAGCCTTTAGGGAAACCCAGTTCATAATTATCGGTACCTGCGGCATATTCTTTGGCTAACAATAATTGACCTTGATGCACAGGGACAATCATTACTGCACCACGGCTACCGCCACTCATTCTTTCATATTGACGCTCTACGCCATTAGAAAACTTTAAGTGCAGCTGCTCAATTTGAAATAGACGACTTTTTGCTACTATTTCACGATGAAGGATGTCAGGCTTTTTATGCCGAGTTGTCATTAAAACCTCATATATGACGAATTTAGATAGACAAGTTACAATCTTACTACCCTAGCTATATTCTACAACTGGAATTTTCATGTTTCCTTGGCATAAGATAGACACAGTTTTACTCGATATGGATGGCACCCTACTCGATTTACACTTTGATAATCACTTTTGGTTATCTTTAGTGCCACAACAATTGAGCCAACAGCGGCAGATATCAGTGACCCAAGCGCAACAATTAGTCGAGCAATCTTACCAAAAGGTAGAAGGAACATTAGATTGGTATTGCATTGATTATTGGCAAGAAAAGCTTAGTTTGGATATTTTAACTTTGCATTATTCCTTGGCAGAGCGAATTCAAATGCGTCAAGACAGTATGCCCTTTCTTAATGCACTAAAAACTGCAGGGAAACAGCGGATATTAATGACAAATGCTCATCCCAAAAGCTTAGCATTAAAACTTGAACATACTGAACTTGCACACGGACTTGATGCAACTTTTTCAAGCCACGAAACAGGCTACCCAAAAGAGCACCCTAAATTTTGGGAGCATGCAATTCGTCAATTCAGTCTTAATCCAAGCCGTTGTTTATTTGTTGATGATAATGAGCACATTTTAGAAGCGTCGAAAAAAGCAGGAATTGGTTATCAACTGGGTATATCCAACCCTGACAGCCAAAAACCTCATAAAGACTTTGTCGACTTCCCAGCCATTCATGATTACCAAATGCTGCATCAGGATCTACTCGACGCGTAGATTACTTTTGGAATGAAAAACAAAAAAGGCATGTGATTAACATGCCTTTTTTATTGAAGCTGCCAGTCTACATACCTGGAATTACGCCGTTATAATTAATCGGGTAATATCCTTGGCTATCTTGCTTACCTAGGAAGGATAATGCTTGAGTAAGATCTTCAGGTTGTTCTGGTGTTGGCTTAATTTTAGCGCTGACAGAAAAGCGATTACTTTCGCCTAAACTTGCAATCCCTTCAATACCCATTTGGTTCATTGTGTCATCAGTATTTAACTGCACCATGCCATCAATACACTTCAACCCTAATGCAATGTTACCTAATGGATACTCTCCAAACTGGTTTTTTACATCAATACGATTTAAAAATAACTTACCTGACAGCTGTTCACACCATGGCTCACCTTGCTCAAGACGTTCAACAATCAAGCTAACATCACCATTCACTTTCGTTCTGAATGGCAGACGGCTATTACCTAACAAAAATGAATTTGGCGCTTCAAAACGTAAGTTTTCAGCTGATATACCTGATAACGACCAAGTGATATCTCCTTGCCCACTGACTGCTGTCGCACGATTACCAATGTTGACATCAAGGTTCACTTGGCCAATAAACAATGTCCATGGGTTCATGTCCCAGCTCACTTGTTCAATGATGCGACGATCAATAGATACCAGCTCAGCATGACCTTGCCATAACGTGCCTGATACACCACTCACTTTAATGTTATTAGGTAACGACGCAATGCCTACTACCCAATTAGCAGGAATGTAAGCCACCATAAAGGCGAGATAAATAACAACGCCTATTACTATTTTTTTAATCAAACTCACTACAACACCTGCTTACTTAGACAGCTGAATACGACGTACTTTGACAAAACCGGCCACATCAGACTCTGATAAATCCACACTTTCAAGGGTTAAGCCTTTTTGTTCAACCAGCTCATGTAAATAATTCAATAAGCTGTCAAAAGGCACATCATCCATCCACAACTGGATTTTATCACCCTGAGGCTGCATTCGTGTGATTTCTAACTTATATTGACCCGCAAGCTGATTGACCACAGAACTGAGGCTGCCAGTTGACGTTGGTTTCGAGCCTGATTGCTTCAAACCTGCGATTTTATTAGCCGTTTGTTTGACATAGTTGAGTGTTTGTAACTCTGATTGGTGCCTCATTTCAGCATTTTCAGCAGCTGAAGAAATCGGGCTCCAAATTCCCCAATATAAAATACCAATAATGACAAACACACCACAGCTGGCGACAAGCTGCTGCTCTCTGAGGGCTAAGCCTTTCCACCAAGCTTGCAAATTTTCCATCTTATTTGCCCCTCAATGTTAGGGTTGTATTCACTTCGTCTTCACCGCTATTGATTGCACCCATATCAAGGTCATATCGTGTTTCAACTAACTCTTTAAACTTATCGACTTGGTCATAAGTTTTGGCCGTCACTTGCATACGCAGTTCATTACGGTTGGCATCGAAACGTAAAGAATTTGGTTTTAAATCCGGTACCTTTTCAAAAGCATCTTTTAAGCCATCAAGCATTTCAAAAAATGCCGCTCCACCACCCTGGCCTTGCATACTGCGTAACTGAGAATCCATTTGCGAGCGGATATTAACAATACGATTAATACCTGGACTGACTCTTTTAAAAATCGCTTCACTTTGTTGCTTAACTTCAGCAGTTTGCGCTTCTAGCTGATAAATCGTTAAGCCTTTATTGACTAGAGATAATACGATCGCTATCGCCATAATGATGGCGACATTACGCCATAACATTAAATGTTTACTGTATTCACGCTTTGGCTGATAAATGCCACTGAGTAAATTGATCGGCGCTTGGATAATGCCTTTAGCCAAAACCATCATAGGTAAATCTAAGGGTTTAGACTCAACTTCCGCTCCCATAAAGACTAAATCTTCGCTGTAAGCTGCAATATTGAGGGGAGCTTGATCTTCTTGCTGTTCAGGCATCAGTTGCGGTAGTGCAAAATCTAACCATGTTTTAGGCAGACTAACACCGCTTCCTTCACCCGTTCGTAATAACAGTTCATCACCCATATCCAGTGCCGCCCAGCGACATTGTTCTAATGGTAATGCTAAACAATCAGGTACGATACGTTTTACCTTCATACCGGCATCAAGCAGCCAAGATAACCAATCTTGCATTTGGTCATGGGCAACTGCAACCACGTTCAGTTGCTCACCATCACGTGGCCCAACGACAAAGTGCATATCTTCAACATCAGATGCAATCGTTTCTTCTAGCATAAAAGGCAATGCTTTCAATGCTTGGCGCTGGTTTTTCTCAGGTAATTCAATTTGAGTCAATGTCATGCTTGACGCTGGCACTAAAACATCAACAGGGCGATTTCCAGCACGCTCAGTTAAACTTGATAGGCTTGCTGCATCACTTAACTCGCCAGAGGCGATAATTTCTTGCTCCTGCTCTGACCAAACTAGCCAAGAACATGGGCTTTCTGATGTTTTACCTAATCGGATAAAAAGCCGTTCAGACACTGTTACTCTCCACTGGCTGCAAGGGTTTCAAAAAACTGTGCAGCGGGTTGTTTCTCTTGTTCATTACTGTTGCCCACCATACTGGCGAGTCAACACGTCAAATTTATCACCGCTTCGCTGTAGCACACTGTCCATTCTGAACATGGCATTATCAACTTTAGCGCCCGCTTTCAGTAAAAAGAAATTACTGTCCACTACAATACTCGACTTCATATTGCTCTCAGTCGCTAAACTAGCAAGCGTATTATTCTCCCAAAACTCTGCAGCAGTTTCGAAACCATCTGCAGGTCTTTGGTTAATCAAGCTTTCGGCATCACTCAATGAAATTTTGTTATCTAACATGCCAACAAGTAATGCGGCTTGTTCTACTTCAATGGTGTTGACATTCAATAACTGTTGATTGTTACCTGGTATCGCACAAATATAAGGTAATAACGTGGTATACACTTGCTGGTTATAGCCAATCACCGCCCTTAATTCACTATGATGATTCATCAAAGTATTCGCTGCTCGATACGGGATATTACGCGATTCATAATCCGCATCTTCAGCACCATAAGGCATAGAAACAGTGTCATCATCAATATAATCAACCAAGGTATGAGTCAGCCTTTCTGCACCAAACTCGTCCATCCCCAGTGCGACTAATAACGCTTTATATTGGCTTGCCGCTAAACTGAGCTTGGGCTGACCATTCTCAACTTCTGTCGAAGTCACAGATAACGCATTGATATTGAAACAGGAGCGCATATCCTGAATTTCGCCACCAATTTCACCGTACTCGGCAGGAAAAATAACATCAGCCAGTGCCCAATATTGTTGGCGATGCACAGTGCCATCACTGTCTTCCATATCTTGCTTTAAAATCTTTTTCGCTAACTCTTCTGCAGAAATAGCATACCAATATGCTTGGTCATATTGCGCCAAGTTTAACGTTCGGCGCATAGATAACTGGTTACGGCTGGTGATGTTGGTAGCGATAATCACAACCAATGCCACAATCAACAGTACAACTAATAACGCCACTCCGCGCTGTTTACGAAACCCCGGTAATTGTGACTTCATCATGTGTCGTCACCTTCAGTCTTTTCTCCGGTTTCATCAGTGTCGCTGTTATCGCTATTGTCACCGTTATTGCCACCACTATTACCACCGCTGCCAGTGCTTGAGCTGTCTCCACCTTTAGGTAGTAAAAAACGACGTTCAATGGTGCCTAAGCCTTCAATCTCAACTTCCATCGCTATCGCAAGCGGTAAGGTAGAAGCATCAACTTTTCGCTCCCATTTATCACCTACAAAAAATGAATACTCAATGGAAATGACATCTTTCACGATTAAACTTTTTAACGGTTCTGCACCGACCTCTGGCTCTGGGTAAGGATAATACCAACGCTCTAAGCGGCCATCTTGAACAACATAAGCAACAGACTGCAAACTACCACGAGGTAACATGCCATCTGGATTCAACCAACCTAAGCGGAAAAACACTAAGGCTTCAGTTTCAGAATCCAGCATATTATCACCGGTTTGAAATACAGATGTTGTACGCTCACCATCAAAACCACGCTGAGTTCGCGCCACGATTTGGCCTAAGTCTCGCTCAATAATCCCAAACCCTTGTTGCAACGCTTTGAGTCGAACCGAAAACTCTTTGGTCGCTTCATCATTTTTCATCACAGTCGATAGCACAGCATTGGCGGCCAATCCGATCATGGCGAAAATGGCTATTGAGATCAGCATTTCTAATAGGGTAAACCCTAACTGATTATGCTTTTGTGATTTAACCTTCGTTGTGAACATAACTACTCACTTGGGCAACGGTTCGGTTAAACCTATCTTCATCGCTCACTAAAATTCTTATCATACGGAAATTGTCGTCTGTGGTTTTAACCACTTCTTGACGCCAATACCAATCTTTTCCTGCGAGTTCGACTTGGCCATTTTTAGTACCAAGTTCAGGGAATTGCTGAATTAATCTGGCTTCAACCATCTGATTACTCGCAACCCATTGTGCAAGGGTTCTTTCTTCTAATATCGGTAGGTTCGCCATTTGATCACCGATACTTTTGGTGACGGCAACGGCTGCAATCGAAAACACTGCTAACGCAACGATGACTTCAAGTAACGTCATGCCTTTACAAGTCTTCATCGAAACTTCCTAGCGCTAATCGTCCCATTGCGTCACCGACAACTAAGACTTCAACTTCTTTGCCATTGGCATCATCAGTTAAAAAACTCAATTCAAATGTCGACATTTCACCGCTTGGAAATAACAAAATTTGCGGCTCTGGGTTTTTCTTCTTGTCTTCTTTGCTTTCATCAATGAGTGGCTCATCGAACCATGACTCATCTTCTTCATCGTCTTGTACTAATGGCAAACCGTCCAGTAGCAGGCTCATCATGACACCTTCCTCCATTTGTTGTGGAGCAAGCTGCCTATCACCTGTTAGCGGTTCCCATTTACCGTCTTTGTAATATACAAATTGGTATTCATCTTCTTCTACGACAATCCCTAAAAACTGGCCACTGAGGATGGTTTCTTCAATCACTAACTCAGTGGTTGCTATAAATTGTCGAGCTGTTTTAGTTAACGCCTGCTCTGGTCCTGCTGTGCTCGTCGTCATGGTGACTGCTGCTGCAGTTAAGCCCATCAGCAGTGCAACCAATAATACCTCTAAAAGAGTGAACCCAGCTTGGCGTGTAAACTTCATTGAATTATCTCAAACTTCCATTACTGGAAGTTTTGTAAATTCCAGTTACCAATATCGTCTTCAGTGCCCACTTGTCCGTCAGGACCTGCACTGAAAATATCGATACGACCATTCTCACCTGGGCTTAGTAGGTAATAATCATTACGCCATGGGTCTTGTGGTAAACGCTTTAAATAACCATCTGGACGGTAGTTACGAGGCTCTGGCGAAGACGTTGGCTTTTGCACTAATGCATCTAAACCTTGGTCAGTTGTTGGGTATACACTGTTGTCTAAGCGGTACATATCCAATGCATTTTCTAAAGCTACAATGTCTGAAACTGCTTTTTGTAAATCCGCTTTATCTTTGTTACCCATTAAGTTGGGAACAACCATTGAGGCTAAGATACCCAGAATAACGATTACCACCATCACTTCTAAGAGGGTAAAACCACGTTGTTTACGATTGACTTGCATTGACGACTTCCTCCGATACGCACGACAAAGTGCGTGATAAAAATTACCTTAATAACCTAATCGGTTTAACCACTGATCAAGTTATTTAATTCTAAAATAGGCTGTAAAATAGCCATGACAATAAACAGCACCACTGACGCCATGCTAACAACAAGCATAGGTTCGAATACCCCTAATGCGATGTTCACATTAGATTCAAACTCACTGTCTTGGTTATCAGCAGCACGTTCTAGCATTTGCTCTAACTGACCACTTTTTTCACCCGATGCAATCATATAGAGCATCATAGGCGGGAAAAGTTTAGTATTTGTGAGCGCAGCCCCTAAACTAGTACCTTCACGTACTCTTGCAGTTGCATCATCAACTGCAGCGCGTACTTTCACATTCAATAATACTTCACTGGCAATTCTCATCCCTTCAAGAAGCGGAACAGAACTCGCAGACAAAATACTTAATGTTCGTGCAAAACGAGCGGTATTAATGCCCTTGCTGACCTTACCTATAACTGGCGCCTTTAATAACCAAGTATCAAAGTGCATCCGAAAGTTCGGTTTTTTGAGCATCTGCTTAAACAGTACAAACGCTGCGAATAACAGGCCTAGGACGACTAAGCCATATGCTTGCACAAAATCAGAAGCTAAAATCAAGAACTGGGTCGTTCCTGGTAACTCTTGCCCCATATGCTCAAATTGCCCCACAACTTTTGGGACAACGGCAGCTAATAATACGGCAATGACGCCAATCGCAACGACGGTCAATACAATTGGATAAATCATTGCTTGAGTGAGCTTTGACTTTAATTGCTGACGGCGTTCGGTGTAATCCGCTAAACGGTTCAATACCACTTCTAAATGGCCTGACTTCTCACCAGATGCCACCATTGCACGATATAAATCATCAAAAACATGGGGATATTCGGCAAGTGAATCTGCCAAGCTATAGCCTTCAACAACACGAGAACGGACTGCCATCACTAGACTAGCAAGCCTGTCCTTTTCACACTGTTGGCCTACTGCTTTTAATGATTCTTCAATCGGCAAACCAGCTGCAACCAGTGTCGCTATTTGGCGTGTAATAAGTGCTAACTCTGCAACTGAAATACCACGTTGGAATAATTTAAAGCCACCCGTTTTAGCTTTTGCTTCTTTCTCTGCAACCGGTTGTAGCTCTATTGGCATCAAACGCTGTTCACGTAATTGACTACGTGCATGGCGAGCAGTATCAGCTTCAATGACGCCTTTTTGTTGTTTGCCATTACTATCAAGGGCTTTATATTCAAACGCTGCCATTGATTATTCCTCGCGCGTCACGCGTAAAACTTCTTCAAGCGTTGTCACGCCATCAAGTACTTTACTCATGCCATCATGACGAATACTAGGAATGGTTTGGCGAACATACTTTTCAATGGCCAGTTCACCACGTCCACCATGAATAAGCTCTCGAACATTATCGTCAACAACTAATAATTCATGGATACCAGTACGGCCTCGGTAACCGTTATGGCCACAGGCTTTACAACCATTGGCACGATAAATCACTCGAGTATCGTTCGCAGTGACGCCTAATAGCTCACGTTCTCGTTCATCTGGCTCATGCTCAATCTTACATTCATTACACAAGGTTCTGATTAGTCGCTGGGCCAATACACCAAGAAGACTTGAAGACACGAGGAAGGGTTCAACACCCATATCTTGTAAACGCGTAATCGCACCAGAAGCGGTATTGGTATGTAAAGTTGAAATCACTAAGTGACCAGTTAATGACGCTTGAACTGCAATTTGTGCTGTTTCTAAATCACGAATCTCACCAATCATTACAACATCAGGATCTTGACGTAGAATCGCACGTAAACCACGAGCAAATGTCATGTCGGCTTTCATGTTAACTTGCGTTTGCCCAATCCCTTCAAGTTCATACTCAATAGGATCTTCGACAGTCAAAATATTCGTATCTTTTGAGTTAATTTCAGTTAAGCCAGCATACAAGGTGGTACTTTTACCTGAACCAGTAGGGCCTGTAACCAAAATAATTCCGTGAGGCTTACGGATAATGGCATCAAATTGTTCACGAATTGACAGCGTCATACCTAACTGTTTCAAATCGAGATTACCGGTATTTTTATCCAGTAGACGCAATACCACGCGCTCGCCATGACTTGACGGCATAGTAGACACACGCACATCAACCGCTCGACCTGCTATACGCAACGAAATACGACCATCTTGAGGAACACGTTTTTCAGCAATATCAAGGCGTGCCATTACTTTGATACGTGATACCAACAGTGACGACAACTTGCGATTTGGCTTTAATACTTCTTTTAAAACGCCATCGATACGGAAACGAACGACCAATTGTTTTTCGTACGTCTCAATATGGATATCCGACGCTTCTTCTTTAATCGCTTCTGATAGTAATGCGTTAATTAACTTAATAATTGGCGCATCATCATCACCTTCCAATAAGTCTTCTGTTTGCGGCAATTCTTCGGCAAGAGTGAATAAATCCATCTCGTTACCTATATCTTCCATTAATTGCTGCGCTTCAGATGAATTAGCTTGGAAAGTTTGGGTTAACTTTGCTTCGAATTCTTCGACAGGTAATTGACTTAACACTAAGTCTTCACCAGCATAACGACGTACTTCTAACATTGCTGTCAGCGGCGTTTCACTGGTGTAATACAACTTCAGTGCATCGGCTTCTTTGGCTAATGCCAAGTTAAAGCGATGCGAAAAAGCAAACGGTAAGCGCTCACGACTGGTTGAGTGGAAGACCTCATCATTAAGCTCTTCCGATTCAATACCTAACTCGTTAGATACTTGCGCCAACTGCTCAGTCATTTCTGCTTCACTCATTGGCATCATCTTCTTGTTCTGCATCGACTTCAGTTTCTGCAGGTTGCTGATCTTTGGCTTTACTCTCGCTGATATGCTTTAGCGCTGGGTCGGTTTCACGCATCTTAGTTTCTAAACTCTTCCCTTCTTTGTAACGATTCAGTACTTCGTTAACTTCATCAGGCAAGTACGCTTCTTGATCCCACTCTTCAAGCATCGGCACATCAGTGTTTGGCATTAAGTTAACGCCACGTTCTTGTTGTTCAAGTTGCAATGCACGGAAGTAGTTGTACTTGCGGCCCGCAATGCCTTCCATGGTAATCCCGTCACGAATAATCGTCGGTTTAATAAATACCATCAAGTTCTTCTTTTTCACGCCACTTGAAGATGATTTAAATAAGTGACCAATGATTGGTAGGTCGCCTAAGAATGGCACTTTTTGCACTGATTCTTGAGTTTCTTCGTTAATCAAACCGCCTAAAACAACAATTTGACCTGAATCAGCCATTACAGTGGTGGTTAATCGACGAGTCGCAAATGTCACATCGACACCTGTTTTACCGTTAATACCTGACACTTCTTGTTCGATGGTTAACTTAACAGATGTTCCTTCGTTAATTTGAGGAACCACTTTTAACTTCACACCCACTTCTTTACGTTCAACCGTTTGGAAAGGGTTACTGTTACCATTACTTGAGTTTTGGCTACCTGTTAAAATCGGGACTTCATCACCAACAATGAACGACGCTTCTTGGTTATCTAGAGTTGTAATAGAAGGTGTAGCAAGTACGTTTGATTTAGTATCACTTGAAACAGCTTGAACTAGTGCACCGAAGTCACCAGCAGTGATCCCCCATGCCATACCATTCACTTTACCTAATGCTTGTGCCAATAAGGTAATATCACCACGAGTGTCTGGGTTTTCAGTACAGGTACCATTTTCAGTACAAACTGTAGTACCTTCTTCACCTTGAGCCTGCCAAACACCAGCACCGATTTCACCAATCGTTGGACCTAGGTTATTAAACTGAGTACCACCACCAGCTGTGGTTGCCCATTGCACACCAAAACCAACATCATCACCCTCGGCGACTTCTACAATGATAGCTTCAACTAATACTTGAGCACGGCGGATATCAAGTTGATTGACCACACTTTCAATTGTGCGCATTTGATCAGGATCGGCACTGATCACTAATGCGTTAGTATCAAGGTGCGCCATGATATTAATTTCTTTACGACGCTTATTACTGCTTTGACCCGCATCTTGATCAGATTGTAATTGCTCAGCAAATCCTGTTAATACCTCGACTAAATCCTCGGCTTTGGCATAACGTAAATATCTTACTTTCGTATTGCCCGTTGTTGCCTGCTCAGCATCAAGACGACGAATAAGTTCGACAACACGTTGGCGACTTTTTTCATCGCCACTAACAACGACAGCATTAGTACGCTCATCAGCAACAACTTTAGGCGCTTGACCTGGCATTTGTGCTTGATTAGCAGTTGAACGATAAAGGGTATCGATAATTCGAACGATTTCGCCAGCAGAGGCATACTCAAGCGAGACAACTTGAACTTCAGTGTCACCTTGTTTATCTACGCGGCGAACAATTTCGACTAACTTGTTGACCACGGCTGCACGACCAGAAATCATTAACACATTTGATGGATCGTAGTTAACAACATTACCGCCACCCGCATTATCATTTAACTGACGTAATAGTGGTGCAAGTTGTTTTGCTTCCGTGTTGTAAAGGGCAACAATACGAGTCACCATTTCATCGCCTAAACCAGGCTTACTATCATCAGCGACACGAATTGCGGCCGTTTTAGCATCTTTATCTTTAATGACCTTAATGACGCGGTTTTCCATTTCAACCACAGCATAGCCATAAACTTGCAGAACATTGAGGAAGAATTGATAGTACTGCTCATCATTTAATAAATCATAACTACGCACATTGATTTTGCCACGTACGGTCGGATCCACGATGATAGTTTTATTGAGGTTTTTGCCTACAATATTGATGAATTCTTGAATATCTGTGCCTTTAAAGTTGGCAGCATATTGTTCCGACCAAGCCGCTTGAGAAGCAAGCATTGCAATACCTGCAACAAACCCTGCTAATAACTTGCGTCGAATTCCATAACTCTTCATTATTTTCAATCCTCTACTGCCGATACTATTCAGGCAAACTAAATACTATTTCTACTAACTGCCCATCGCGTTCAACCATAACGCCGATTTCTGTTAATTCTTGTAACTGTGCCATTACTTCTAATGATTGTCCCATGTCGGTCAAATCATAGCCGTTAATGGATTTGGCTAAATCATTGGCTTTAAACCCAGCTGCGGTAAATAAGGTTTTATTCTTACCTGGGTTCAAGCGGTAGCCACTCACTCCGTCAGCTCCACGCACCGGAGAAATAGCTAAATAATCTGTTAATTTTCCTGGGTCTGCTAATAATTCATCACGCGAGTCGCTAATTTGCTGAGCAACTTCAGTATTTTGGCGGCGATCAATGCGCTGAACTTCACGATCTTTTTTAGCTTGTTGTAATGATTGGTTTGCCTGGCTTTGTGTGGTGTAGCTTAAGCCGTCTAGCATTAAGGTTTCGTAACGCCCAGCGTTAGTGATAATAATTCGGTCTGCATAGACTTCTTTTAATGAGGCCGATGTGCCTTTAATTTTATCGCCAAGACTATAGGTTTCTTGACTACCTTTCGATTCAATGACAGCAAGGCCATTGGTATCGGAAGTCGATGCAACCACACCAGTTAATAGAATAGACAGATTGGTTTTAGGGGCATCGGTAATTTGTTCGACGGGTGCAGGCTTTTTAGGACGGCCATCGTCACTGGCATCTTTCTCACCAAATAATGACAACTTCTGAACACTACTTAGCTCCACTCGCTTCGCACTCGCAACGGATGTAGGTGAAGGTTGCCAAGCAACAGCTTGGCTATTAACTGGTATTAATTTCCAAGTAATCTGTGCTGTCAGTAATAGCACAATCACTAATCCCAACCAGAATACAGCGGTGCTTAACGGCTTTTGCGGTATCGCTGAAGCCTTCGTTATAATTTTATCTAATACATCCATATTCGGCTTGGACCCTCTATGCAGGTCGCTGTTCTAATTCTGTTAATTTAGGAAATACTGCATCATGCTAACCTACCCAGCTTATTGCAACAAGCCCGTAGCATATCGATTGGCGAAATTGCACCGAATATGCTACATTTGCGCGCCTAAAAACGCTGTGAGAAACACCGTTATTTGTGCGCTTTCCTACATTTTAAATATTAAAAATGTCAACCTTGTGAACTCATACCACTTTTGGGGGTGTTTAGATGGGCCAAGCTTCATCATCAGCAACATCAGTCAGACTCGATAAATGGCTATGGGCGGCACGCTTTTATAAAACACGCTCACTTGCAAAAGAGATGATCAATGGTGGAAAAGTACACTATAACGGTCAACGTACAAAATCCAGCAAGCAAGCTGAAGTCGGTGCCAAGATTCGTTTACGACAAGGCCACGACGATAAGGAAATAATTATTGCTCAATTGTCAGAACATCGACAAGGAGCGGCTATAGCACAGACGCTATATGAAGAAACAGCCGAAAGCATGAGTAAAAGAGAATTTAATGCCGAAGCCAGACGCTTAAATATTTTGAATAATCCTGCACCAGAAACCAAGCCGGATAAAAAACAGCGTCGTCAACTTATTCGCTTTAAAGATCTATAAAGACGATTAAAGCACAACAAACGAGAGTGAACATGAGCAAAGATATTTTACATCGCTACTTATTTGATAATGCCGATGTTCGTGGTGAGATGGTACAACTTGAAAAAAGCTATCAAGAGATTCTATCTGCCAATGAATACCCATTCGCATTGCAGCAACTATTGGGTCAATTAATGGCGGCAACGTCGTTATTAACAGCCACAATCAAGTTTAGTGGTGACATTAGTGTGCAGCTTCAAGGTGATGGTCCTGTTTCGTTAGCCGTTATCAATGGCACTAATTTACAAGCGCTTCGTGGTGTTGCACGCTGGAAAGGTGAGTTAGCTGACGATGCATCCCTAACTGATCTAATGGGTAAAGGCGTAATGGTTATCACGCTGACGCCTGACGAAGGTGAGCGTTACCAAGGTATCGTTTCACTTGAAAACGAAAGCTTAGCAGCTTGCCTAGAAGAATATTTCAGCCAGTCAGAGCAATTACCTACTCGCATCACCTTATTTGCTGATGGCAAACAAGCTGCAGGTATGTTGCTACAAGTATTACCGACTCAAACCGATGAAAACGAAGACTTCAACCATTTAATGGCCCTTACTGAAACCATCAAACAAGAAGAGCTTTTCACTTTAGATGCTGAAGAGATTTTACATCGTTTATATCATCAAGAAGAGGTTCGCCTTTTCGATCCGGTTGATGTCACATTCAAGTGCACCTGCTCAAAAGAACGAAGTGCTAAGGCGCTAGCGACATTAGCACAAAACGAAGTAGAAACCATTTTGGCTGAAGAAGGTAAAATTGAAATGGGCTGTGAATATTGCCCAGCGGTTTACACTTTTGACAGCATCGATATTGCTGCAATTTTTGCAGGTAATTTTGAATCTACCACACAGCAATAACTGATCGATACAACACCAAAACTTTCACAAAAAAGCGCATTTAGCGCTTTTTTTGTGTAAAAAATCTATCTTAAAACTAAAAAAACACCCCAAATTACAAAAAAGTTACCAAACTGTTGGTTACCTGTATTGTTTATTACGTTACAATGACATCGCTAAATTAGCTTCAACCTAAGCAAGCGATAACGTAAGTCATCCTAAATATAAATCGGCAACATAGACCGATAAACGACCTATTTACGACGGAGAAGACCCGATGACAGATGGAACAAACAGCGTACACTTCAACCTGACAAGCGCTGAATTAATTGAACTTGCTTTACAACGTAACGAAGGACAATTAACAGCCAATGGCGCATTAGTCGCTAAAACCGGTGAACGTACTGGTCGCTCACCAAATGATCGCTTTATCGTTCAAGAAGCCAATACCCAAGATGATATTGATTGGGGTTCTGTTAACAAAGGTATAGCTGCCGATACTTTCGATGCCCTTTGGGGAAGAGTTGAAGCTTACCTTTCTGAAAAAGACATTTTTGTCTCAGAACTGGAAGTAGGTGCCGATGATGAGCATTATCTTCCTGTGCGTGTCACCACTGAATACGCTTGGCATCAAGTATTTGCACGTAACCTATTTATCACTCCAACACATTTCAACCGTGGTAATAAAGACGTATGGCAAATAATGAACGCCCCAGAGTTTGTCTGTGACCCCGCTCGTGACGGTACTCACTCTGATGCGGTTGTGATGATCAACTTCGCCGATAAAAAAGTATTGCTAGCAGGGCTTAAGTACGCTGGCGAAATGAAAAAGTCGATGTTCTCTGTCCAAAACTTCTTATTGCCAGCTAAAGGTGTACTGCCAATGCACTGTTCTGCCAATGTCGGCCATGATGGTGATACAACCTTATTCTTCGGCTTATCAGGCACAGGTAAAACAACCTTATCAGCCGATCCAAAACGTTTTTTAATTGGCGATGACGAACATGGCTGGGCTCCGGGTGGCGTTTTCAATATTGAGGGCGGCTGTTATGCCAAGTGCATCGACTTAAGCCAAAAAAATGAACCCGTTATTTGGGATGCGATTCGTTTTGGTACCGTACTTGAAAACGTCATGCTAGACGAAAATAGAGTGCCTGATTACACCAATACTGAACTAACCGAAAACAGTCGTGCAGCTTATCCACTTGAACATATTGCCCAACGTAAAGAAGAAAACCGCGGTGCAGAGCCTAATTCGGTCGTATTCCTAACATGCGATGTTTCAGGTGTCCTTCCGCCAGTTTCTGTGCTTACAAAAGAACAAGCAGCTTATCATTTCTTATCGGGTTATACCGCTAAGGTGGGGTCAACTGAAATGGGGTCAACATCTGCCATTCAATCGACATTCTCGACTTGTTTTGGAGCACCATTCTTCCCTCGTCCAGCAGGTGTTTATGCTGAACTATTGATGAAGCGAATCGAGTCTTTCGGTAGCCGAGTTTATCTGGTTAACACGGGCTGGACAGGTGGTCCACATGGCGTAGGTAAACGTTTTGATATTCCAACAACTCGCGCTATTGTCGACGCGATTGTCAGTGGTGAGCTTAAAGATGTGGAAACACAGCATATCGATAAGCTGAACTTAGCGGTACCCGTCGCTGTTTCTGGTGTTGATACTCAACTATTGAATCCAATTAACACTTGGGCAGATAAAGCTGAGTACAACAAATATGCACAGCAATTGGCAGAAGAGTTTACTGCTAACTTTGCCAAATATCAGGTATCTGATGCAATTAAAGCAGCAGGGCCCAATAGTTAGGTATTGCTAACTTTCATATTGTTTTATCTGCACTAAGCCTCAAATGACATTGAGGCTTTTTTATTTGTTACATTTTAAACAACAAACAAAGCAACAACCTGCCCTTAACCTCTTGTCTCAATGTTGAAATAATTTATGATAAAACAACACACTTGCTCATTTTGTAGGGATATCTATGCGCCGCGTTTTACTTGCCAGCTGCATCATAAACTCACTTATTTCTTTTTCTAGCGTGGCGACACAGATCACTCCTCCTTCAGCAGGCTCTTTGCAGCTTAGTTCGGAATTTGCCAAACCGGTTTTTATTAACGATGTTATCTTGCCTCCCATTAAGCCTTGGAGTGGTTCAAGTGAAACGTTACTGCGATCTGCTGATCAATCTTGGTCAACGCCATTTGAACAAAACGGATTAACCACCAGCCCAAACTATGATGAAACTCATCAATGGATAACTAACCTTGTCGATAATAGTGAATTACTAACACAAGTTTCGATTGGGAAAAGTCCACAAGGGCGAGATATTTGGATGGTGGTTGCCTCAGAAACGGGGGCAACAACCGCCGCAGAATTATCACAAAGTAATAAGCCTACTGTGCTAGTACAAGCTGGGATACATTCTGGAGAAATCGACGGTAAAGATGCTGGGATGATGTTACTTAGAGACATCACTCAAGGTAATAAGGAACAATTACTGGATAAAGTTAACCTTCTGTTCGTGCCTATTCTGAGTGTCGATGCCCATGAACGCAGCAGTGAGTTCAATCGTGTTAATCAGCGGGGTCCTGTTGATATGGGCTGGCGTACTAATGCACGCAACCTTAATCTTAATCGTGACTACGCAAAGTTAGACACCCTAGAACTACAGCATATGATACGAGCCATTAATATTTGGCAACCTGATTTATATATCGATGTGCATGTCACCGATGGCATAGATTATCAATACGATGTCACCTTTGGATATAACGTTAAAGAAGGCTACAGCCCAGCAAGTTTTGAATGGCTTGAAACCTATTACCGTCCTGAAATTGAGTCGGCATTATCAGCTCAAGGGCACATTCCTGGTAAGCTAATATTTGCAATTGATAATACAGATTTATCAAAAGGCCTTTCTTATTGGAACCCAAGCCCACGGTTTTCTAATGGTTACGGTGATGCCCGACATTTACCCACTATTTTAATTGAGAACCATAGTTTAAAACCCTTTAAACAGCGTGTTTTAGGCACTTATGTCATGTTAGAGCAAACCTTGAAAACGGTAGCTAAGCATGGAACTAAACTCAAAGCCGCTATATATGAAGATAAATATCAGCATCCACAACGTATCCCCTTAACATGGGAAACCGTTGAGCAGCCTGGTTGGGACTTTAAAGGAATAGGGTACTCTTTAGAACAAAGTGAGATTAGCGGTAATGAGGTTGTTCGTTGGGATGGTCAACCAAAGTTATACCCAAATTTAACTGTCATGGGGAATACGCAGCCTGCGATTAATACCCTACGCCCCAAATATTATTACGTCCCAGCACAGTGGCAACAAGTCATAGAAAGGCTATCAATCCACGGGGTGAGAATGACCACACTGACCAAGGCGAAAACAGTAAAAGTCGCGCAATATCAATTTTCCAATCCCGTATTTAATACAAAAGACTACGAGGGTCGCCAACGTGTAAATGCCACCAGCAATAAAGTTAAGTTTGAAACTACACTCCCTGTCGGCACGGTTGAGATTTCGACCAATCAACCACTGGGCGATTTAGCAATATTATTGCTTGAGCCACAATCAGCAGATTCATTTTTCCAGTGGGGATTTTTCAATAGTATCTTTACTCGAACAGAATACATTGAAGATTATGCGGTAGAGCCAATGGCAGCCAGTATGCTAGCAGAGAATGAAGCTTTAGCGAGTGAGTTTGCCCTTGCATTACAAGATGAAGACTTTGCCAACGATCCTAAAGCCAGATTACGCTGGTTTTACGAAAGAAGTCCTTACTACGACAATCAATATATGAAGTACCCAGTATTACGTTCAAATTAGTCTTGGTAGGCTAAAATAGCGATACATTGCGTGCAAAAGGTAATTGTCACAGCGCTTTGTATCGCTTTATTTCGGTTGATAGCTTGCAACTAATGCCAGCTTTTTTGTTCGAGACAGTTTTTTTACCGCAAGTTCACGTTTAGTGGCAGCACTGCGGTTGGCCACGGATTCTTGATACACTAAATGAAGTGGCCCCTTACCACGTAAAAATTTAGCACCTTTTACCCCCTTTTCATGCTCACTAAAGCGGCGAGCAACATCTGTGGTAATCCCTGTATATAACTGCCCATCTCGACATTGAATCATATAAAGATACCAATTCGCTCCTTTCGCTTGCGACTTATCTACAGGCTTAGTTAACTGTGACGTTGACCCAATTGAGTCATCAGCTTGATTACTGCTCATCGATATAAAAAACCTTCGTTCGGATCATAGTTATCTGTGGCTATCATGGCATAATGCGGTATCAAAAATAAATCTTATGTTCTAAGCCTACCTTAGACAAACCACAACATGATGAACGTCATGTGAGGAGCAACGATGTCAACAAAATCTGATGCCTGTGCACAACCAGGCTTAATGGCACCCCAAGATGCAATTAACGCGCTTTTAGCACAAGTCAGTGTCATTGAAGATAGCGAGATGGTGGGCTTAAATGATGCTGTTGGGCGGATTTTGTCTGAAGATTTAGCATCATGTATTGATTTACCACCTTTTGACAATTCTTCTATGGATGGTTATGCCTTCCGTTATGACGATTTAACAGGCGAGACAGCAACAACACTGACACAGGTCGGTACTTCTTTTGCGGGTCACCCATACACAGGGCCTATTAAACCCAACACTTGCATTCGAATCATGACTGGCGCCCCTGTGCCTGCTGGCTATGACACAGTACAGATGCAAGAAAAGACTCAAGCGGATGGTGAAAGCATCACTATCGAACACCCTAGCGCCAAAGGCAATAGTATTCGCTATCGTGGTGAAGAGTTACTGGCAGGAACCAATGTATTAAAAAGCGGTACTCAAATTCGTGCTGCCGAAATGGGCGTACTGGCGACTATCGGAATTAGCCAAGTGCGAGTAAAGCGTCGCTTAACGGTTGCCTTCTTTTCAACAGGCGATGAACTCCGCCCTGTTGGTAGCGAGTTAGCACCAGGACAAATTTATGACTCTAACCGTTATTCAATTCAAGGATTGCTAACTCAAGCAAATGTTGAATGGATAGACTTAGGTGTTATTGAGGATGATAAAGAAGCCATTCGTGGCGCTTTTAAAGAAGCGGCAGACAGAGCAGATATGGTCCTTACCTCTGGCGGCGTGTCAGTTGGCGATGCTGATTACACTAAGCAAATTTTATCAGAAGTAGGTGAAATTACCTTTTGGCGTTTAGCCATCAAACCAGGTAAACCTTTTGCATTTGGTAAACTTGGCAACGCCGTATTCTGTGGTTTACCGGGTAACCCTGTTTCTTCAATGGTAACTTTCTATAAACTCGTTTGGCCAATCATCAATAAAATGCAAGGGTTAACCCCTAAGCCAGCCTTAGTGGTCAATGCAACCCTATCAACGCCTATCCGTAAACAACCTGGCCGAGCCGAATATCAACGTGGTATTTTAAGCCGCAATGAGAACGGTGAACTTATTGTTGCTTCTACAGGTGGCCAAGGCTCAGGTATGTTGACCTCAATGAGTTTGGCAAATTGCTTTATTAACTTAGATCAAGACCAAGGGGATATTGCCGCTGGTGCAACCGTTCACGTCGAGCCATTTACCAGTGTGCTGTGCTAAGGAAATATCATGACTCAGATACCTAAAGATAATGAAGTCGATATTTTAACTGACAATGAAATGCTGCGTTATAGCCGTCAGATCTCCATTAAAGCAATGGATATTGAAGGCCAAGAAAAGCTTAAACAAGCAAAAGTGTTAGTCATTGGAGCCGGTGGTCTTGGGTGCACGGTGACACAATACCTCGCTGTCGCGGGTGTAGGTGAAATGACCATTGTCGATTTTGACACTGTAGAGTTATCCAATCTACAGCGCCAAGTCTTACATCAAGATGCCAATATTGGCCAAGCAAAAGTCGACTCTGCCAAGCAAACACTTGCTCAATTGAACCCGCTCATCACTATCAATACCATCAATCAATTTTTGGATGAGGATCGTATTGATGCGTTGGTTGCTGAACATGGGTTAGTACTCGATTGCACCGACAATGTTCAAGTCAGAGAGCAACTAAATCAAAGCTGCTTTAAACATAAAGTCAGCTTTATCTCAGCTGCCGCGATCAGAATGGAAGGCACTGTCACTGTTTTTGATTATCAAGCCAGCTCTCCTTGCTATCACTGTTACAGCAGTTTGTTTGGAGAACAGCAGTTGACCTGCGTCGAGTCTGGTATTCTAGCGCCAGTTGTTGGTCTCGTCGGCTGCATTCAAGCAACTGAAGCTATCAAAGCCATTAGCCAGTTTGGTCAAGGCTTAAATGGACGCATTTTAATGATTGATGCGATGACAATGGAGTTTCGAGAGATGAAGCTACCAAAGCAAACTAATTGCTCTGTTTGTGGTGGAGAAAAGTAACAAAAACGGCAATTTGTGGTTATCTTGTCTATAGTTAAATAATGAAAAATAGCAGCGTAATCAGGATGCTAAAATGTTCATTGATTTAAAGATAACCACTGTATTATCTTGCTTCAAAAAACACTGTGAGTTAATAAGCCCGCTTAGCTTGGCAATTTACAGTGTCATTTTAGGTAGCTTAACAGCCTGTTCAGGCGATGACATAACGCCGCTACATTCAACTAATCCTGCTTCGAATTATTGTTTAGATAACGATGGGACACTTGAAACCATAAAACACATCAATGGCGATATCTTGTTATGCACTTTACCTGACGGAGAAGTCATCGAAACTTGGGAATTATTTAGACGGGATCACCAAAAAACCTAATCAATTTATAAGTGGTTAAACTTAATTTATGCCACTTTCAGCAAGCTTTACATCCTCAACACCTTGCAAATCTGCCGTTTCAGCACTAAGTAGTGCTTTAGCTGCTTGTTCCTCTACTGCCCTATCCGCTTTTGAAATATATTTAGGTTTATTACTCGCGCCAGCCTTTTTCGCATTGGCTTTTTTAGCTTTACCTTTTAGGGTTTGATTAATTTTTTTACGTCGGTTCATCTTAGTATTACCCTAAAGTACATATGGAAAAGCGGTTTCATTACAGCTCTGTCAGTCGAGGGGGGATTTTACAATCTATACACCAAAATACCAATTCAAAATCGCTTCAACCATCGACGCAATTAAGAATTGGCCTTTCTGTTACAGCTACTCACTCATAAAAAGTGCTTGTTGCTCATCCCCGCAGTTCTCGCTAAATGCCTATTCTTGTATTACAACCCAAATGGCATGGAGCAAACCAGGAATGAAAAATAACAGGCACAAGATAACGTTAATAAGTAAGTCTTTCCCCACACCTTTTTTCAAAAAAACCGCAACCGGTGGCAATAAAATAGCAATGATAATGAGTAATAGTTTATTTGTATCCATAAGTGTTTAATCCTTTATTTGTAAGTGAATCAATTTAATTACAGCTCAACTGCAACAATTTGTTAAACAGTTCAAATATCATTATGATGATTAATAAATACAATTTATTCTTGATTTTTAATCATTTAAGCTAATTACTATGTAGAAGGTGCGATGATAGAAAACAGTAGCCTTATTCTCGTTCAAGTTATTTGCCTATTAAGCTTCGCAGCGACAATAGCTTGGACAGTTATGGTCACCCCAATGCGAGTTGCGCCTAGCGCAAGTTGGCGATTCGCATTAGCTAATTTTTCTATCTTGATAGGTATGTTGCTGTATACCCAGCGCACATTTGAACCCAGTTACCTGCATTGGCTCGTTGCAGATAATATTATTCTAGTCGGTTTTTGCTTATTGCGCTGGGGAGCCCAGCGTTTATATCATCTCAATTCCAGTTATCAGTTTGATATTGGCGTATTACTGGTCACCTGCGGCTTCATGCTCATGGTACAACCCCAAGCAGAAAATGCGTCCTATCTCATGATCATCTTATCCTTGGCCGCCTCGGTGTTATTTTTCATGTTAGCCAAAGATCATTACACCGCTTTCAAAGCTAACTTTACCGCTTTTGCCACTTACTGGCTGGTTGTCCCTATTTTCTTGATTGGTTTATTGTTCTTTATCCGCTCGGTAATTTTAATTATCTATCCAGAAAAAGTAGCCACCTATGCAGCTTTTAACACTGAACAATCCATCCCTGTTCTTTGGACTTACATCGTCCTTATTTTAGTCGTCAACATTCTCATTATTGGCAACACCATTAATCGCCTAGTCGTTAAAATAATGACGCTTGCTAACAAAGATCCTTTAACAGATCTTTGGAATCGAAATGCATTACAGAAAAAGTTAACCGCTGAACATGAGCGCTGGCTACGAGATAAAGTGATGTATAGCGTCGTGTTAATCGACATAGACCACTTCAAACAAATTAATGACACTCACGGGCATACCGCAGGGGATGAAGTATTAAAGCTGACCGCTAAACGGCTTAGTAAAGTGACCAGAAAAATAGACTTTTTGTGCCGTTTTGGCGGAGAAGAGTTTGTACTAATTTTACCTAACACCACTGAGCAACAAGTTCTTTGTGTTGCAGATAAGCTGCAACAGACGCTAGCAGAGATTGACTTTGAATGGCAAGGTACACCGATTCAAATACAAGCGAGTATTGGCTGTGTCACCATCACGGAATCACTAGCAGTAGATTCGCTATTACAGTTGGCAGATAAAGCGATGTATGAAGCAAAAGCCAGTGGTCGTAACTGTATCAAAAGTGCTAATTAGCCATACAGTCTCGGACATCAAGCTTAATTTTCCAACTCATGCCTAAATCGCTGAAGGTTTAGTTTTGGCTTTCGGCCAATCTAGTGCTGCCGGAGTCTTCCAATCACCTTGTAATTGCTTAATGACCTTTTCATTTGAAAAGATCTCACCAGAGACTGGAAGTTGGTTTATGTGATAATGCTGCCCTTTGTAATAAAAATCTAATGCCATAGCATGCAAATAACAACGATCGCTTTGTTCGGCGCCATAAAGCGTGTCTCCAACTATCGGAACGCCAATACTGACCAAGGCAACTCGTAACTGATGGGTTTTACCACTTAACGGTTTTAATAGGTACAGTCGCAAGCCGTTTTCTAGCGAGTAAGAGAAAAACTGAGTGATAGCAGGATTCTCTTTGCTGCGAAGCAATTTATACATACTGCGCCGAGATTTACTCATGTCACCGATAACCCAACCTTGCTTTTTTTTCGGTTTACCCTGAGCAATGGCGACATAGTATTTTTGAATACGATGCTCAGTAAACAACGCAGTAAACTCCGCTGCAGCTTGGGCAGATTTGGCTAAAATAAGCAGCCCCGAGGTTGGTGTATCTAAACGATGAACACTAAATAGCTTAATACCTAAATCAGCCTCAACTTGAGCAACCACTCCTGCACTGCCATCTTGGCTGTGGAAATGCACATTAGGCGATTTATTGATCACAATAAAGTCAGGGTGTTGTTCAACGATTTGATACATAGACTGATTTCTGTTGGGGAAAATGAGTAAGGTTTATCTGTTTTACCAGCTGGCTTAAAACTGAATGTCGACAATCAAACCCGGGTGATTATCTTTAAGTTCAATAGTAGCATGATGACGCGATAAAATCGCTTTCACCATTGATAAACCAAGCCCAGTCCCCTTGTGGTGACGACTTGGATCAAGCCTCACAAGACGCTCAAATACTCGCTCTTTGTCTTCGTCGCTGATCCCGGGGCCGTTATCAATAATCTGCACAGTGCGACCAGTTTGAACAATTTTAATCTCGGCATCTTCAGGCGCATATTTAATAGCGTTATCAACTAAGTTAAACAGCGCTTGGAATAACAAATATTTATCGCCTGAAATGGTCACATCATTAGCCACACTTAGTGACAAGGTTTGCTGCTTCGACTCCGCAACCACCTCTGCCATTTCAAACAAGTCTTCACATAATAACTGCAAACTCACAGGCTGTTTATCTAACGTCTGCTGGCCTTCTTCAATGCGTGTTAATGACAGCATCGCATCAAAAGTCGCTAAACAATGATCCAGTTCTTCAAGTAGCATAGCCGTGAGTTCTGGCACCTGTTCAGCTGGTTTACTCGGTAACTGCTCAATGCCTATGCGCAAATGTGATAAAGGTGTTCGTAAGTCATGGGCAATATTATCGGTCACGCCTCGCACTGACATTAAATTATGCTCAAGCGTATCTAACACTCGGTTAAATTGTCCGGCTAGCATGTCAAATTCATCTTGATTATGACTAACGGGCAAACGGGTGTCGTACTCGCCTTGTTCAATTTTCTCACTGAGTAAATTGTACTGTACCAATCGTCTTAAAATGGCCTTGGAAAACACAAAACCAACCGCAAGAGTGATGCCCAAAGTAAACGCAACCGCCCAAAAAGCAGCATTGATAAACTTCTCAATTAAGGCTGACAAATTATCGGTTCGGGTTGCAATCAGCACAGGCCCGTAATGGGTCATGACGATTCCGCCAGTGAGGATATGTAGCTTATCAGGGCCACCCGTCAAAATCGGAAAGTCACGGGTTTTAGGCAATAGCGGCATGTTGTCTGGCACAAAACTTAATGCACCAACCATATCTACACTGTTACGCCATGCTATGAGCGCAGTTTTGGGATCCGCTGCGCGTATTTGGGCTGCAAAGCTGCGACGGTCAACCGTTAAGGCTAACTGCTGATAACGTTGCATTTCTGTGGCAAGGTGCTGCTCGACTTGGTTTTCCTGTTCAATCACCAATTGCCGATAGAGCCCAAACACCAGTAACACAATGAGTAAGGTTACCAGTGTTGAGAAAATCAGCGTTATTCGCCAAGCACTACTTTGGTAGGGTTTAATTCCCTTTGCAAAGGCGATATCCAGCCCCTCGAACCGTTTCAATGATTTCAGGGTGGCCTAACTCTTCAAACTTACGACGTAATTTAGCAATGTGCACATCGATGACATTGGTGCGAGGATCAAAGTGATAATCCCATACTGCTTCAAATAACAATGTGCGACTGATAACTTGATTAGGGTGTTCCATCAGATACTTAAGCAACTGAAACTCTTTAGGTTGTAACAATAACTCATGTTCATCAAGTGTCACTTTACGAGTCAACAACTCCATTTTTAAGTTGCCCACTTCCAAGTCTGTATTGGCTGCAGACGGAGCGTTACGCTGAATAAGCTTCTCTGCACGCACTTGTAACTCAGCAAAAGCAAATGGCTTGGTCATATAGTCATCACCACCAGCACGTAAACCTTTTACACGCTCATCCACATGGCTTAGTGCCGAAAGGATTAATACTGGAGTCTGGTTACCGTTATTACGTAATGCCGTAAGTAATGTAAGTCCATCAAGCTGAGGTAACATGCGATCTAAAATGATAATGTCATATTGATTATGTTTAGCTTGGTGCAAGCCATCATGGCCGTTTGTCGCGGTATCGACTTGATATTGTTGAGCGGTAAAACCTTCAGCAACATATTGTAGCGTGGTTGCGTCATCTTCAACGATTAATACTCGCATAGTGCTATTCCTTCGTTTTACAGCATGAAATTCATTGTGAGTTTAGTCCCACTGCAATAATGGCAATGGGCGTAATTCTTCAATATCAAACGCTATCGTATGCTTACTAGAGACGTTCAGCAGTTTTAGCTCAAGATAGCTGATGGCAAGGTCGTGATCTAACTCAGCTTCAATTAAATACCCAGACTGATTTTCTTTTGCCAACTTAACTAATTCGGTAAAAGTCATGCCTTTTGAAATTAATACCTTGGCAGCCTTCACCTGATCTAAATCATCGGACTCAAGCGTCGTTAATTTCTTTTTCATCAAGGCGCCATCAACAGCAAAAAAAGACAGCTCAGTGATTTCACTGTCTTCAAGGTTGAGTACATCCACTTCATAGATTAACTGACCATTTTCCACATCCATATCAAATGAAGAAACAATACCGCGATAATCTAATTCAATTTGTTCAATCACAGTTATCGGTTGCACGTATCCACCTTCAGACAACAAAGTATGCATACTCGGGGTTGCCATCACCATTGACGGGAACACAACTAGCAACGACAAAACGATACGGAACATGAAAGCCTCAATAAAGAGAATTGGAATAGTGATACTTTACCTAAGCCCGACAAAAGACCCAAGCTTTGTAAGATTAATAATTGATCATGATTCTAGTATATGAACTTGTTCAGATTTAAGCGCGATAGTCGTCTCTAATCCCGGTTTCAAGTTCAATTTAGTGGCCAAGTGAGAAGGAACATCCATATTAAAGGTCTCTTTCACATCCCGCATAGAGGCCTTAACACGCACAGATTCTCCCATGACCAAAATCGAATCGATGACGATATCCAGTTTATTAATGCTACGACATAATCGCCCACTGGAAATGGCATTAAAGCGAATGCCTTGGTTTGGAATGACCCAACGTACCTGTTGGCCTATCGCCAACTCTGGCGCACTATCACTGGCGATGATCTGTTCGCCCATTTTAAGCCATGTGATATTGGCTTCCTCATCTCGCCCACTGACTTCGGCGTGAAATATATTACGCAGCCCCATTTGCCTTGCGACGGTTTCATTACGGGGATGGGACAATACTTCAAACGGCTCCCCTTGCTGAAGCATATTTCCCTGACTGATAAGAATCATTTTATCGGCCAGCAACAAGGCTTCATTCATATCATGGGTCACCATGATAACGGGTATAGATAATTGCGATTTGAGCCGTGCAAGCTCGATATATAATCGCTCACGGGTTTCCCTATCTACGGCAGAGAAGGGCTCATCAAGTAATAACACCGAAGGCTCACGGGCTAATGCCCTCGCTAAAGCCACACGTTGACGCTGACCACCAGATAATTGCGCAGGCAACCTAGCAGGCAGTCCATGTAAGTTAACGCGCTCAAGCCAGTCTAGAGCCCTCGCTTTACGTTCGCTCTTAGGGATATGGTCTAAACCAGAAATGACATTATCAAGGGCTGTTAAATGTGGGAACAAGCCAAAATGCTGCGGCACATAGCCGATATGACGCTGTTGAGGCGATAAATGCAACTTAGGCTCACTCGCATACCAGTCTTGTCCGCCACATTGAATGGTGCCCTTTTCAGGCGAACTCAGACCAGCAATCATCCGCAATAAGGTGGTTTTACCTCCACCAGACGGCCCTACTACAGCCAAGACTTCGCCAGCCTTACAATCGAATTTGGCCGATAAAGGAATAGGAAGTTGCTGCGAAATATCGCAATGTAAATCAGCGTTGCGGGTTGGCATGCTGCCCCCCAATACGCTTTGATAAACTGGTAGTGATTGCCAGTACACTAATGGCAAAGACAAGCAGCACTAACGACATCGTACCCGCCGCTTCAAAGTCAAAGGCTTGCACACTGTCATAAATGGCAATTGAAATGGTTTTCGTTTCACCAGCGATATTGCCGCCTAACATCAATACCACACCAAACTCACCTAATACGTGGGAAAAACATAATACCACCGCAGTTAAAATCCCGGGCCAGATCATCGGTAATTCGATTTTGAGAAATATGCGCCACCAGCTCATACCACAGCATGCTGCGGCATCTGGAATATCATGGGGGATAGTTTCAAAAGCACGTTGAATTGGCTGAACAGCGAAGGGAATATTGACCAAGATAGACGCAATAACCAATCCGGAAAAATTAAACACTAATTGTGCACCAGTAAATTGCTCAACCCATTGCCCAATAAGGCTTTGGCTGCCTAAGCCAACCAATAAGTAATAACCAATAACAGTCGGCGGCAACACAAGTGGCACCATAATCAAGGCTTCAACCCAAGACTTGCCTTTAAACTGGCGGTAAGCCAAAAAACGGCCAACAAATACCGCCATTGGGACTAAAATTAATACGGTTACACTGCTTAACTTGGCCGATAGCCACAATGACTGCCAATCCATAAATTACTCTTCCGCCACTTGCTGTCTTGGTTGTGGTGCACGAAGTTTAGGTTGATGCAAATGATGCTTGTCTGTCAGTGAGTCTGGAAAACCAAAACCGTAATTTTCTAATACGTCATGAGCCGCACTCGACTTCATGTATTCATAAAACGCTTTGGTGGTATCACCAGCTTTAGGGGTCATCACCATGCGTTGATTAATCGGTTGATATAAAGACTGCGGGATTTCAACATAGCGTCCCATTTTGCTGAACTGCGGCGCAGAAGCTAATGATAACGCCACAATACCACCTTGAGCAGAACCGCTTAGGGCAAATTGAGCCGCCTGAGAGACATTTTCACCCATAATGATGGTTGACTGCAGTGCTTCCCAAAGGCCTTTGTCTGTTAATAGCGCTTGAGCACGTTCGCCGTAGGGAGCGTGAGCCGGATTAGCAATCACAAAACGTTTAATTTCGCCTTGCTCAATTGCCGCTTCAAGACCTGCAAGTTGTGGATCAAGGTTTAAAGAAGAGTTATTAGGCGCAACAAGGGCAAGTTTACCAATGGCATAAATATCACCATCAGAGTCAGTTTTACCGACTTTATGTAACTGCTGTACATAAAACTCATCAGCGCTAAGCAGCATTTCAAAAGGCGCACCATGTTGAATCTGCGCCACAAAATTACCAGAAGAACCGTAAGACACTCTAAGCTTCAGGCCCGTTTCAGCGGTAAAGTTCGCCACAATTTCATCTAAGGCAAACTTCACATTCGATGCTGCAGCAATCGCAGGGGGGTTGGCTGCTTGTGCCGAGAATGACACTAAGGTCACCAAACCAATGACCCCACTCAACACTAAAGCTTGAATACCCTGCGACAAACGGCAACTCACGGTCATAAACTTAGTGTCCTTATTTACTTAACATCATTCCACATTGATGCAGCTTGTTCGTCCGAGTCGCGTGCTTCAACCCAGTTATTGCCTTCTTCACCGGCTTCTAATTTCCAAAATGGCGCTTTGGTTTTTAAGAAATCGATTAAGAATTCACACGCTGCAAATGCCGCTTTACGATGCATACTGGTGACACCGATAAACACGATTTGCTCGCCTAGTTCCATACGACCTACGCGGTGAATAATCGTGACATAGTTTAGCGGCCAGCGCTCATAAGCTTGCTCCGCTAATTGGACTAATACCGCTTCTGTCATACCAGGATAATGCTCAAGGGTCAGATCCGTTACCGCACTGCCATCATTAAAATCACGCACTTTACCGGCAAAGGTCACCACAGCGCCGTCACTGTTGTCAGCCGCAATAGCAGCGTATTCATCGGCGACATTAAAATCGGCCGTCTGAACACGGACGACTTGTTTTGGGTTTGTTTCTTTACTGGCCGTCATATTAACCGCCTGTCACTGGAGGGAAAAAAGCAACTTCATCACCATCAGCAACCGCAGCATCCCATGCGCTCATGGTTTGATTCACGGCAACAAGTAGTTTGTCTGAAGACAAGACTTTTGCCCATTTCTCATCAGTCGATGCCAATGCTTGGCGTAACTGCTCAGTGTTTGTGATCCCTTCAGCTGAGATTTCTGTTTTGGCTGTACCCAGTAACTCTCTAACTTGTGCAAAAAATAAAACCTGAATCATGACAATGTCTCTTTAAATATTTTGGATGCCAGCGAAAAATTAATCTTCAGCTTGGAAGTGACCTGATTTACCACCACGCTTTTCGAGTAAACGTACTTGGGAAATAATCATGTCTTTTTGAACCGCTTTACACATGTCGTAAATCGTTAACGCCGCCGTTGCTGCAGCCGTTAATGCTTCCATCTCAACACCGGTTTTACCAGAAAGTTTACATAAACTGGTAATACGAACGCGGTTGTGTTCTGGTTGAGCTTCTAAGTCCACTTCAACTTTCGTCAACATGAGTGGATGACATAGCGGGATTAAATCTGAGGTTTTTTTAGCAGCTTGAATACCTGCAATACGGGCTGTCGCAAACACATCACCTTTGTGATGGCTGCCACTCATGATCATTTCTAACGTACTTGGCGCCATCTCAATGAATGCTTCAGCACGCGCTTCACGTTCAGTAATGTTTTTCTCTGTCACATCGACCATGTGCGCATTGCCATCGGCATTGATATGGGTAAAACAATTGCTCATGCTAACTTGCCTTATAAAATCTAGATGTCAGTTAGGGATTGAATTTAGCAACCAAGATTAGCCACCAATTGATGCTAAATGTTTGGTTACGCCTGTTATCCCTTGATGTAAATAATGGGTTTCTTCTTTTTGCGCTAACTGACTGTGTAAACGCTCAATTAACTCTGCTCGTTGAGATTCGTGTTGCAATAAATCTCGTAAGTCCAAACCATTTTCTGTAAATAGACACAAGTGCAATTTACCTTTGGCTGAGACTCGCAGGCGATTACAGCTAGCGCAAAAGTTTTTGGCGTACGGCATAATCAATCCGATACGGCCTTGATAATCTGGATGACTAAAGTTTTGTGCAGGACCATCATCTACGCTAGGTAAGTCATATAACCAGCCTTCTGACTCAAGTTTTAACTTGATATCAAGGCCCGCTAAATGGTGTGCGTTAAAATAATCATGACCCAAGCCCGTTTCCATGAGTTCAATAAAGCGCAAATCAATCGGTGTGCTTTTGATCCAATGTAAAAAACGTGGCAAATCTTTGTCATTTAAGCCTTTTAACAATACGGCGTTAATTTTAATTCGCTCAAATCCAGCATCCAATGCTGCATCGATTCCGCGCATGACCTCATCAAATTTGTTTTCACCAGTAATTTGGTAAAACATCTTAGGATCAAGGCTATCAACTGAAACATTAATGCGTCGCAAGCCTGCGTCGTACCATTCTTTAGCATGTTTTTCGAGACGATAACCGTTGGTTGTCATTGCAACAGTATTAATGTTGTCATTGTCGGCAACAATACGAACGATATCGGTAAAATCTTTTCTTAGTGTCGGCTCACCACCGGTAATGCGGATTTTTTGCGTACCGACCTCGCCAAACGCTTCCACTAAATTTTCTATTTCATTTAGCGCAAGGAACTTAGGCTTGCCATCAGGCTTGTAGCCATCAGGGAGGCAATAGGTACATTTGAAATTACAAACGTCAGTGACTGACATCCGCAGATAGTGAAATCTTCGACCAAAGCTGTCTTGTAGTTGGGACATGTTAACCTTTCCAAGTGTGGGAGGTAAGCGCATTTCTTTACTCACCCCGGTGGCATTATTACCACGGCTAAATACCCGTATCTGTGGACGTAGGATATAGAGCTCGGAGAACCGTCAACCTTGATTATAGGCCTAAAATCACTCGGATCAGTACCTTTTTATGACAATTTGTCCCAGTTTGAGCAAAATCTGTAAAGATTTGCGAGCTAGCTCACGAGCTCAAAATCGCAGTTGCTACTGTGACCTAAGTCATTTTTGAGGTAAGGTGAGTAAAACAAAAAAACAACAAACCCGCCATAAACCGGGAAACGAAGATCAAAGGTGAGATGATGGAACGCGAATCTATGGAATTCGATGTAGTAATAGTCGGTGCAGGACCTGCCGGACTCGCTACTGCATGTCGATTAATGCAAATATCACAAGATGCAGATAAAGAAATGACCGTCTGTGTGGTTGAAAAAGGCTCTGAGGTTGGAGCGCACATCTTATCAGGTGCGGTTTTCGAACCTAAAGTATTGGATGAATTGTTCACAGATTGGCGAGAATCCGATATCCCTTTGAATACCAAAGTGACTCACGACGAGATTTATTTACTTAGCTCAGAGTCAAACTCCAAGTTAATGTCGAACAGCTTAGTGCCTAAAACCATGCATAATGAAGGCAACTATATTATCAGCGTCGGGAACTTAACCCGCTGGTTAGCTGAAAAAGCTGAAGGCTTAGGCGTTGAAATTTTCCCAGGATTTGCTGCAAGTGAAGTGCTGTTTAATCAAGATAACAGCGTAAAAGGCATTTTAATTGGCGATATGGGCGTCGGCGCTAACGGCGAAGAAAAAGACAGCTATATGCCAGGTATGGAATTACATGCCAAATACACCGTCTTTTCTGAAGGTTGTCGAGGCCACCTAGGTAAAGAGCTAATCGCAAAATATCACCTTGATAACGGAAAGACCCCGCAGCATTATGGTTTAGGTTTTAAAGAAATCTGGAAAATTCCTGCCGAGCAACATCAAGAAGGTAAAGTTGTCCATACTGGTGGCTGGCCATTAAACCAAGGTACTTCAGGTGGCGGATTCCTATACCACATGGAAGACAACCAAGTTGCGGTAGGTTTAATCATCGACTTAAACTACAAGAACCCTCACGTCAGTCCATTTGACGAGTTCCAACGTTATAAGCAGCACCCTGTGATCAGCCAAACACTGACAGGTGGTGAACGCTTAACCTACGGCGCGCGCGCAATCGCAAAAGGCGGCTTAAACTCACTGCCAAAAATGAGCTTCCCTGGTGGTCTTCTGATTGGCTGTGATGCTGGCACCTTGAACTTTGCCAAAATTAAAGGCACTCACACTGCAATGAAGAGCGGTATTGTGGCAGCCGAAACCTTAGGTGAAGCCTTAATGGCTGGTGTTGAAGCGGGTAAGGATCTTGATTGTTTCCAAACTCGTATCGAACAAAGCTGGTTACACGAAGAGTTATTCCAATCACGTAACTTTGGCCCTGCTCTGCATAAGTTTGGCACTTATTTGGGGGGCGCATTTAACTTTATCGATCAAAACTGGTTTGGTGGCAAGTTCCCAATCACCTTGCGAGATGAAACCCCAGATCATGCAGAAATGGGCTTAGCGAAAGACTTTACTCCTATAGAGTATCCAAAACCGGATGGTAAATTAAGCTTTGATAAACTGTCTTCTGTTTATCTTTCAAATACCTATCATGAGGAAGATCAGAAGTGTCATTTGCAACTTAAAGATGCCTCAATTCCTATCGCGGTAAACTTAATAAAATACAACGAACCAGCGCAACGATACTGCCCTGCAGGCGTGTATGAAGTCGTCGCTGAAGGTCCTGAAAACAAGTTTGTGATTAATGCGCAAAACTGTATCCACTGTAAAACCTGTGACATAAAAGACCCAAGTCAAAATATCACTTGGGTCACCCCAGAAGGCGGCGGTGGTCCAAACTATCCAAATATGTAGTTGATATCCTTAGTATCACTTAAGCAAAATTGTCACTTGAACAAAACGCACTATTAATTGGTGCGTTTTTTTATTGTATAAATAACCTATTACCGCAAAATTAGCTCAAGACCACATAAAACCTATTTAACTATTCCGCAAATTGCCGATATTAAACATATCGAACTAATTAGGTTGTCCGAATGAATCAGCTAAAACATCTATCCATTAAACAAAAAATCTTGTTCTCGATGATCTTTGGCGTGGTGTTTTCAACCATGCTAGTGGGAGTACTGAGCCAGCGTAGCGCCAAAGTCGTTGTTGAGCAGCGTATGATTGATTCAGAACTGCCGAGCTTATTGATGCAAATACGTCATAGATTAGAGCTTGATATTAACAACTTGCTCAATGCCGCAGAACAACTGGCAAAAAGCCGAATGCTACTGGACTGGGTAGAGCAAGGTCGTCCCAATGATAGAGAAGACGATGTGATTGCCCAGTTAGGTGATATACAAGCACAGTATCAGTTAGTACAAGCCTCCTACGCGGACCGTGAAACAGCAGCTTATTACACTCAAGATGGTTTTCTACGCGTTCTTAATCCGCAGCAAGATAGTTGGTTTTTCGACTATCTCAATAGCGGACAGGAGCGAATGCTGAATGTCTTTACTGAAACAACTGGCGAAGTAAAACTGTTTATCAACTATCAGCAACCTAATGGCCGAGGGTTAGTCGGTTTAGCTAAATCTCTTGATGATATGGTGCAGCAACTTGCTTCATTCAAGATTGAAGATAGTGGCTTTGTTTATCTTGTTGACGCATCAGGTAGCGTGAAACTTCACCCAGATCCGAACCAGATAGGTAAAGCCAATTTAAGTGGGTTTTATTCTGGCACCAATAGCCAATCTTTATTAGCTAAAAATGACTTTAACTTAATGCGCATTGAGGTTAATGGTGAAAGTAAAATGGTGGCAAGTAGTTATATTCCTGCTATGAACTGGTACTTAGTTGCGGAAGTGCCTGAGTCTGAGATTTTTGCCCTACTCGATAAAGCCGTGTACCA
Source organism: Shewanella sp. MMG014 (assembly GCF_018100775.1). Lineage (NCBI taxonomy): Bacteria > Pseudomonadati > Pseudomonadota > Gammaproteobacteria > Alteromonadales > Shewanellaceae > Shewanella > Shewanella sp. MMG014. The sequence goes on along the minus strand of NZ_JAGJDZ010000014.1, from coordinate 93,148 downwards.
AATCATACTTGGCACCATCATTATCGCGGTGTTCTTTATTATCGTAGCAAGTGCTGTTGCTTCTTCAGTGAGTCGCCCTATTGCTAAGGTTGCCGAACTGTTTAAAGATATTGGCGAAGGTGAAGGTGATTTACGCCAACGTCTTCCAGTTGAAGGTCATGATGAACTGGCTCAGCTGGCAAAAGGATTTAATAGCTTTATCACGAAAATACAAGAATCCGTCATTGAAGTGGCTAGAACCAGTGAACAACTGAGTTTATCCGCCAAAGATGTTTCAGCCCAAGCAAACCAAACTTTAGATGACAGCCAGCAGCAAAAAGATAGAACCATTATGGTTGTCACCGCCATTAATGAAATGGGAGCAACGGTCAATGAAATTGCCAGTAATGCAGCCCAAGCAGCGGTAACGGCTAAAGAAGCAGATACCGAATCCTCTGATGGACAGCAAGTGGTAATGAGTGCAAGGAGCACCATTAATCAACTTTCAAATGACGTAGAACAGGTCGGTGAAGTGATTGAGTCGTTGGCGACTCACACTAAGTCTATTGGCGGTATCTTAGATGTGATCCGCGCTATTTCAGAGCAAACCAACTTACTGGCACTCAACGCTGCGATTGAAGCTGCACGTGCTGGAGAAGCTGGTAGAGGGTTCGCAGTGGTTGCTGATGAAGTTAGAAGCCTTGCTTCACGTACAGCGGATTCAACTAACGAAGTGCAAACCATGATTGATAAATTACAATCTGAAGCCAGCCGCGCTGTTGTTGCAATGGAAACATCTCGTAATCGTTCTCAAGAAGGCGTTAACGCTGTGGATGAAGCGAGCCAATCACTTAGCGGTATTAGCCAGCAAATTGCATCAATCAGTGATATGAACATTCAAGTGGCAGCGGCAACAGAAGAGCAATCTACCGTTGTCGAAGACATTAATCGTAATGTCACTGAAATCAACGATATTACTCAGCGCACAGCAGATACAGCCAAGGCAGCAGCCCAAGCCAGTGAATCACTGAATAGCTTAGCAAGTCGACTTGATGTGTTAGTAGCCCGATTTAAAATTGAATAAACGGATGCTTTAATCAGAGACTAAAAACGCACTATACAGTGCGTTTTTTATTGCGACTTAATTGATGAGCAAGTTAAGATTTACTCAACAGGCTCACCTTCTGGGCCATATAAACGATACTGCCAATTCTCAATGGTTTGAGTATCGATACGCTTTTGCATACTGGTAACCCAATTACTAGCCAGTCCTTCACATTGCATCAGCAGTTGATATTGCTCGGCATCGACTTCTGGTAAGAAATAGATTTTCATTGCTTGCGCAACACTGATATCAGTTTTACGCTCAATGAGGACGATGCTATCGCTAGCGTTAATCTCACCCGCTTGTAATACCCGATAAAACCAACCACACATGCGACTCTCTTGCATGGCGAGAGCAAATTTAGGATGGCCGAATTGCTGATTTAGCTTAAAGCAAGGTGAGCGTGGTTGCGTCACTTGCAACATTACTTCGCCAATTTGAATAATATCGCCAATATTAACCTGAGACTCATCGAGTCCCACGGTACTAATATTTTCACCCATCGCTGGCACGTCTTTATGATTGCTGATGAGATCCCAGCGACGATATTGCCCATAATGTTCTCGAGGGAAATGATGTAATACTCGCTCTTCGCCACCATGATGAATCGGATCCGCTTGAGCATCTCCCTCAACTTGGTGTTGATTAACCTTCAGCACTTGCATGGGCAATTTGTTGTTCATCCCACTGTCGATACTGCCTAAAGAATTAATTTTATCCCCACAAAATAATCCTGATATTTTGCTTGCTAACACATGGCCTGCCATGACTACTCTCTCATTGTAAAAGCGCTACTTTAATAAGATAAAACCACCTGATTTCGACCTTGTGCTTTCGCTTGGTAAAGGGCGATATCAGCGCGATTTACTAACTCTTCTGGTTTTTCTGTCTTGCGATGTTCAGCTACCCCACAACTTAAGGTGACACTGATTTTACTCCCATTAACCTTGATGGTTTTCGCTGCGACTGACTCTCGCATTTTTTCAGCCAACTCATTAGCTTGACTGATATTGGTATTAGCCAATAAAACTAAAAACTCTTCGCCGCCCCAGCGACATAACAAGTCGGCATCTGTTAAATGGGATTTAAGCACATTCGCTGCAGATTGAATGACAAGATCGCCAATGTTATGACCATATTGATCATTCACTTGTTTAAAGTGGTCAATATCGAGGATCAGCACTGACATAACTGTGCCATCTACCACTGAGCGAGATAGCGCCTGAGCAAAGTAATCTTCAAAGACTTGTCGATTGGCTGCACCAGTTAACTTGTCTGTGGATGCCATTAACTCTAACTTTCGCTGATATTTACCTATCGTCATATTGGCAATAAACAATATCCCTAAGGTCACAACCAAACTCAAACCAATATTAATCCAAAACGTTGTGAGTAGTTTTTTCTCTGCTTGCACTTCGTCTTGTTCTACCATCAAGTACCATTTGAACTCTTCAACTAAGCGGCTGTTTAAGTAAATCGTTCTGTTATCTCTATGGTAAGAAAATGATGCACTAGGACTGGTGAGAATACGAGTCGCCAGCTTTTCTAGCCCTGCACTACTCTGTAATGTGGTAGCACCTTCAAATCCACTGCTGTGCAGCTTAATATTGCCCTGCCTATCGGAAAAATATACTCGGCGGTTATAACGTGTTTGATACAGATCTATCAGTTTTTTAACTCGCTCAACGGCAAGTCCGACTCCAGTAACACCGATAAAGTTACCTTCAAAATCATAAACTTTGTAGTTTACATAAATCACGGTGCGATTTTTATCAGCAGTATCGGTATCAATATTAACTTCGTAGTCTTCATCTTGCGGCAAAGAGCGCACTCGAAAATACCATGCATCGTCATTAGAGACGTCTTCTATTTTTCTCAGAACCCCTGAAGAATGATAATAATTTCGGCTCGCTTCTGACACAAAAAAACTGGTCACGGTATCGTATTTGTTTTGAATTTCTCTCAGGTAGCGCACTAGCTTTTCAGGTTGCTGCTCATCATTAATCGTCCAGTCACGGACAAAGGTGTCTTGAGCCATTAAAGATGAAATAAAGATAGGGCGTAATAAATCTTGCTGAATTTCGGAATAGATATTGTCACTGGTCAGTGGCAATGTGTTGTCTTCAATCTGTTCGCTTAACGAGTCATGTGCAACTTGATAGCTAATGCTGCTTGTTACTATAAATGCAGCCAAAAGTAGAATGGATAATATCCAGATAAAACGTTTTTTATCGTTCCAAACTTTATTTCCCATAATGCCCCTAATAACTTCATCGCGCATAAATTCAGACGAACCCAGAGAACGGGTTTTGTGAATATGTTAACTCAATGTAAATACTAACTGAAAACCCTAAGTGACGCACCGATTTTCCAAATAGCTTTACAATTTGCCAACCACACTCAATTCGTCAGCGACAAAAATGAATAAAAAAAGCCCTGCAAATGGGGGAATGCAGGGCCGTAAGATCAAACAGAATAAATAGGGTTGTAATTAACTTCCAGGAAGTAGGAAGAGTACAGCTAAAACGCAATCTCCGATAAAAAAGACTAAGCTTTCAACAAATTACGGCGAAAGTATAATCTTTCAATATGACAGATTAGCGACACAAAAATGACGAAATGATGAAGCTGAATGTGTACGGCATAGGCCCGCCTCTACTCAGATTCTGGCGCGGTTAAATAGTGTTGCAAACACTGTCCTGGTACTGAACTAGGGGTCGCAACCGCGAATGCTGCCCAACGAGCCCCTTCTTCCATCGCATCTTTGATACCTCTTCGCTGACACAAGTAATGGATAAGTCCAGCAGCGTAAGCATCGCCTGCACCTGTTGTATCAACAACCTCAGCTAAGACTGCAGGCACATGCACTTGTGCGTCTTTGCTATAAGCGACTGCACCATTTTCACCGTCTGTGACCACAAAATATTGTAATGACTCACCAGCAATTTGCTCGGCAAACTCCCATTTATCTCCAATACAACGACCTTGCATATCAGTGATTGAAGCAATAAGCACATGACAAGGACGAACGCGTTCATCTTTGGCTAATTGAGAGACGACAAGGCAATCATTTAACGCCGAAGTCGTCCAACCACTAATTCCTTTTGCTGATGAATTAGTGTATAGCGCATCAAACTGCTGCCATTTCGGCGGAGAGGGTAATTCAAAAACTGGCCGTTGGGGGCGAATGATCGTGCGCTCACCATCAGGCGTCATGACCAACAACATTTCACATGTGGTTCCTTCAAAACGCTCGACAAGCCGACAATCCAACCCCTGAGTACTGGCTTGCGCCAATATCCAGTTGCCCACCTTATCATTACCCACTTGGCTCACTAAAGACACCGAATGCCCTGCCCATACCAAGCCGATGCCAGTATTGGCACCGCCGCCGCCCAAACGTGAGCCGCCGTCTTGATAATGAAAGCGACCACCTGTTTGCAGTGGCTTATCAAGCTGCAGAAGTCGGTCACAATTGATATTGGCAAGGAGTAATATATTAGCCATAGCGCTCTCTGTCTGAATTATTCAACCGCAATAAAACCATCTCAATGGAACCACAGTCATTTGAGTGATATCAAAATCAGTATACTGCAAAAACAAAAAAGGCAGTGAGGATTATCACTGCCTTTAATTTCACGATATTTGCTAGACGATATCATCTGATTATAGCGAAAGCTTACATGTCTTCTGGTCTGAGTGGTTTGCGTAATTGTGCACGGACATTGTCCATACCAGAGTAAAACTCTTTCATCATCAGCAAGCCCATCATTTTACCATTATCGGTCCAAATCAAATTATCTGGATCGTTCGGGTCATTTTTAATTGCGCCAATCGCTTTCATTGAAGCCATTTCTTTAAACAAGGCAGTGTCTAAATTCACACCAAAGGTTTCACGGAAATATTTACGTGATAAACGGCCTGAGAACATACCTAATAAGAAGCGATATTGCATGACTTCTTTTTTGCCGTATTGCTTTTGTTGCTCAACGCCCATCAAGCCGTTCTCAACACGCTCTTGATACTTTTTCAGCGAGAAAGTATTCACGTATAAGGTGTCATCCAAGAAGCTGAAAGAGCCTGAACCAACCCCTAAGTACTCATCATAATCAATAACATACTCATCAAAGCCTTCGTTGTTGGCTTTACCAAATGCCCAACCTGAAAGTTGCGTATATTGACCGTTTAAGCTGTTAAGGATTTGACGATATTGACGGGCCATATCACCGTGCGGCGCAGCCAGTTTACCCTTGACGCTTTTACGTGTTTGGTGAGTAATCATCAATGGATAAGTAGTAATTTGGCGTGGGTCTAATTTAGATGCCATATCCAAATCATGCTGGATGATTTCATCTGTTTGACCACGGAAACCGAAAATCAAATCGACATTAATGATAGGGAATAGCTCTTTAGCCGCCATGATTTTATCGAACGTCTGCTGACCAGTACCAAACTTTTCAATTCGATCTGTCATGGTCAAGATATCATCATTAAAGCTTTGTACACCAATAGACATACGGTCGACTAAGCCTTCTAACTGCTTGAAGCCTTCGCTATCGAGATGCTGAGGATCGGATTCACACGATACCTCTTTAATATTTGGGAATAAGGTTTTTGCATGTTCAATGGTACGTGCTAACTCATCTTCTAATACCGTGGTAGTTCCACCACCGATATACATAGATTCGAAGTCATAACCTAAGTTTTTCACCATATCCATTTCTTTACGTAAAGAAACAAAATAGCGACGGGCTTTGTCTTCTTTAAATAGGAAACGGTGGAAAGTACAGTAAGAACACAAGGTATGACAAAAAGGCACATGCGCATAGAGCATGTACTTTTTACCTTCAACTGGCTTTGGCATCATTTCAGCAGATACAGTGTCCAATCGTAAATTACGATCAACATAAAACTGCATCACTTTCTCCATCGCACTGATCATCCAGTCTGGCGTGGTAATGTTCGCTTGATAAGGCGACTGAATAATGGTGTCTGATGGTTTAATTATTGATGACATAGCATTTCCTACCTTAAGAATGAGCAGACTCGCAGCTCATAGCTGCAGTGTGAGCAGAATACTCTTAAATCACTGACCTTTGTGTGAACTATCTATAACTTAACGTTGAATAACAAGCCAAGGAGTTAATTTTTACCAAGGAGATCACAGATTAGCACCTGTTAAATAATTAATCACTAATAAACAATATCACTATGTTAATTATAAGAAATATCTATGTTTAAATTTTGATCTATCAAAGTTAGATACAAAAATACCCTCAAAAGCGATGCCATTGAGGGTATTTTTACTTAAATTCCAAGACGACTAGTCTCTGTATTTAAGCTCGCCTTTTTCTTTGATTTCATCATACCAAAGGTTGTGATGCTGCTTAGCCCACTGCTCATCACAGTAACCAGACACCATACAATCCATACCACCTTCAGACATAGCTGTTGCCATGAAGATGTGAACGATAGAGAAAGCACAAATAATAATAGCACTCACTGAGTGAACAACAAGAGCAAGTAAGCTTAGGTTACGGCTTGGTTCAAATAAGTTCGGGAACAGTAATAACATTCCTGATACTGAGATGAATAGACCGAATAGAGCAAATGCCCAGAACCATAGTTTTTCACCTGCGTTAGCAAAGCCAGCGTCAGGGTGCTTACCTTTAAATGGACCGAAGTTAATGTAACCACCAACAACCATCATCCACTTAAGATCGTACATCTTAGGCATTTGGTTTTTAGCCCAAAGTACCGTCATTAACGCCCAACCCAACATGAATGGGATAGCCATATAATCGTGAACTTCTTTAGAAATGTAGACTAAGTTAGACCACACTCCTTCACCAATGTATGGCTGCAGAAAGTAACGACCAGCAAGCAATACTAAGCCTGTTAGGATCAATAACATACATGGAATTGCGCCTAACCAGTGAATCGATACGTCGAATTTAGACCAGCGATATACCATCTTACCGGTGAAACCACCGTGTAATTTCGAAATACCGTTAATTTTCATAAACAGTACGAAAATGATGATCATGCCAAATAGCGATAATGCTAAGGCAGGAGCAAGCCAGTCACTACGTAAATCAAATACACGTAAATCATAAGTATTGATTGGTTGTGCATGGAACTCACTTGTCGAAGTAGTACGTCCCTCTGCACCGTCTTTAAGCTGTGCCCATAATTGCGCATTGCCATCTTGAACGGTAAGAGATTCTTCACCACTTCCACTAGCGTGAGCGAATGTCATTACACTGAACATCAGTGCGATAACAACGCCAATTTGTTTGAACCACTTGTTCATAATACATCCTCTACGCTACTCGATGCCTGAGTAACCTCAGGCATCATAGCTAAGCTGACTAACAAGTTTGGAGATTAACCCCAAACACCTTTGTTAGAACCGCGATAAGCAACACGCTCACGGAAGATGGCAGAAACGATTTCTGCATCACCAGCAAGTAATGCTTTGGTTGAACAAAGTTCAGCACACATAGGAAGTTTGCCTTCTGCAAGACGGTTAGCACCGTACTTCTCACGCTCTTCATGAGAGTGATCAGCTTCAGGGCCACCGGCACAGAAAGTACACTTGTCCATCTTGCCACGGCTGCCGAAAGCGCCTGACTGAGGGAACTGTGGAGCACCGAAAGGACATGCATATAAACAGTACCCACAACCGATACAAGTATCTTTGTCGTGAAGTACAATGCCGTCTTCTGTTTTGTAGAAACAGTTTGCAGGACATACAGCCATACAAGGTGCATCGCTACAGTGCATACATGCAACTGAGATTGACGCTTCGCCTTTCATACCATCATTGATAGTTACTACACGACGACGTTGAATGCCCCACTCAAGAGCAGAGTCATTTTCGTTTTTACAAGCAGTGACACAACCATTACATTCAATGCAGCGCTTGGTATCACATAAAAATTTCATTGTAGCCATTTGGCAATTCTCCTAGCTTAGACTGCAGTTATGCTTTCTCAATTTGACAAAGCGACGCTTTGGTTTCCTGCATTTGTGTTACAGGGTCATAACCATAGGTCATTGCAGTATTACAAGACTCACCGATAACGTAAGGAACAGTTCCTTCCGGATAGTTAGGCTCAAGACTTTCACCACTCATCACACCAGCGAAGTGGTAAGGCATCCAAGTAACACCAGGCTTAACGCGTGGAGTAACCATAGCTTTAATCTTAATGCGGCCGCCTTCAGCACCTTCTAACCAAACATTGTCACCGTCACGAAGACCGCGATCGGCTGCATCAGCAGGGTTCATTTCAACAAACATCTGTTGTTGAAGTTCTGCTAACCAAGGGTTAGAACGAGACTCTTCACCACCACCTTCATACTCAACCAGACGACCAGAAGTCATTACTAGTGGGTACTTAGCACTGTTGTCATTATCTTGAATAGTCTTGTACAACGTAGGTAGACGATGAACTTGCATATCGTCATGCGTTGGGTACTTAGATACAAGGTCACGACGAGACGTGTATAACGGCTCACGGTGAACAGGTACAACATCAGGGAAGTTCCAAACAATACAACGCGCTTTAGCGTTACCGAATGGGATACAGCCGTGCTTAATAGCAACACGAACGATACCGCCTGAAATATCAGTCTTCCAGTTCTTACCTTCTGCGTGAACTTTCTCTTCAGCAGTTAGCTCGTCAAACCAGCCAAGCTGTTTAAGCATGTCTGCTGTGAACTCTGGGTAACCGTCAGTGATTTCAGCGCCTTTAGAGAAGCTACCTTCAGCAAGTAGGTTTTCACCTTTGTATTCCACACCGTAACGTGCACGGAAGTTACCACCACCGTCTTTAACGTGTTTGCTTGTGTTATACAGAATTTGAGTACCAGGATGCTTATGCTCTGGAGTACCCCAACAAGGCCAAGGTAAGCCGTAAGTTTCGCCTTTAGCAGGTCCGCCAGCAGCTTCAAGAGTCTTGTTGCTGAACGTGCCCCAATTTTGAGTGTGTTGTTTGATACGCTCAGGGCTTTGACCTGTCATACCAATTGTCCACATACCGCGGTTGATTTCGCGAGTGATATCTTCAATCACTAATACATCATTGGCATCTTTTTCGATACGTTTGGTGTATTGCTCTGCAAAACCAAGTTTTTGAGATAAGCGGTACATAATCTCAAGGTCAGTTTTTGATTCAAATAAAGGCTCAACAACTTTTTCACGCCATTGCTGTGAACGACCTGAGTTAGAAACAGAACCTTCAGTTTCGAACTGAGTACAAGCTGGTAGTAAGTAAACACCATTTTGACGACGGTGCATAACACCTGCCATAGTTGGGAAAGGATCCACAACCACTACAGTGTCCATCTTGTCTAGTGCATCACGGATGTCATTTTGACGAACACCAGTGTTAACTGATTGTCCCCAGAAGAATGCCATACGGATGTTATCTTTCTGAGCTAGCTTGCTCTTGTCTTCTAACACACCATCATGCCAGCGAGAACAAGGCATACCAGGAGTCGTCATTGGCTCACGACCTAAGTAAGTGCCATGATCGAAACGACCATTAACCCACTCTCTGTCTAGATCCCAAACGTTTGTCCAGTGATCCCATGCAGCAGAAGTCAGACCGTAGTAACCAGGAAGGTTATCAAACAGTAGACCTAAGTCAGTTGCACCTTGAACGTTATCGTGACCACGGAAAATGTTAGTACCGCCACCAGAAACACCCATGTTACCTAGGGCTAGTTGAAGTAGACAGTATGCACGAGTGTTAGCATTACCGACGTGATGCTGAGTACCACCCATACACCAAATAACAGTACCAGGACGGTTATCTGCCATTAATTTAGCAGCTTGGTAAACTTCTTCTTCAGTACAACCAGTTACGTTAGCAACTTCTTTTGGTGGGAATTTTTTCGCTTCAGCGCGAATTGATTCCATTTCGAAAACACGTTCTTTGATGAACGTCTTATCTTCCCAACCATTTTCAAAGATGTGCCAAAGCATACCGTAGATGAATGGGATATCAGTACCAGGACGTAGACCACAATGTAGGTCAGCGTGCGCTGCAGTACGTGAGAAACGAGGGTCAACAACGATAATTTTTGCGTTGTTTTTCTCTTTCGCTAGTAAGATATGCTGCATTGCAACTGGATGCGCTTCAGCCGGGTTTGAACCGATGAAGAAGATTGCATTTGCATTTTGAATATCGTTGAAAGAGTTAGTTTGCGCACCGTAACCCCAAGTGTTAGCAACACCGGCTACCGTGGTAGAGTGACAAATACGTGCTGAGTGATCGACGTTGTTCGTGCCCCACATAGCCGCAAACTTACGGTACATGTAACAGCCTTCGTTCGAGAACTTGGCACTACCCATGAAGTAAACTGAATCAGGACCTGACTCTTCACGGATATCTAGCATCTTGTCGCCGACTTCGTTGTAAGCCTGCTCCCAAGATAATTTCTTCCACTTGCCATCAACAAGTTTCATTGGGTACTTAAGACGCTTCTCACCATGACCATGTTCACGGATTGCTGCACCTTTAGCACAGTGACCGCCAGCATTGAATGGGTGATCGAAAGCAGGCTCTTGACCTGTCCAAACGCCATTTTGTACTTCTGCGTATAAACCACAACCAACAGCACATGCAGAACATACAGTACGTTTGATTTCAGTTGGCGCATCATGAGGTACATCATGAGCTTCTGCTCTACGCATCATGCCAGTGCCCATTAGTGAAGCAGCGGCGATACCACCAGTAGCAATACCTGCATTCTTCATAAATTGACGACGGTTGATACCGAGCGACTTGGTAGCAGCTTTAGGAGCTGCGGTAGACTTGCGAGTTAACTTCATCGCTTATTTCTCCTGAATTAGCCGCGTAAGCTATCGTAGTAGCTACGAATATGCGCAGTTTCTTTGTAACCGTTAGAATCTTTCTTGCTAACGTTACTCTCGGTTGCTTGAGCCACACTCACACCAGTTACGGCGATGGCTGCTGATGCAGCGCTACCTACGGTGATGGCTTTCAGCAAAGATCTGCGATTCAGATCAGGCTGTTGCTTCTTCATCTTTACTCCCGGTTTAAATCACACCAACTCTGTGGTTGATGCCCTTGTAGGCCTTTACGGTCACTAAACACCATTTGTAAACAAATAGTTAACTAAGTAGGCCAGAAAGGTAAAAACACTTCTAAATGAATAATATCCACAAATTTACGTGGCTAATATATAGAGAGATAACGAAGAAAAAATTGATCTAGCGCCTGTTCATATTCCAAAAAAAGACACGGAAAGTACAAAGCGTTAACTAGGTCAAATTTTTATCATGAGCATTATGGAAGACATCTAGAACGGGGTAAAAATCAGCTAACAACAAATGTTAAAAAAATTAACATAGTGACTGATTTATATAGAAATAATCTCACTTTGGTATTGAGAATTCTTATTATTTACTTATAGCTATTTGAGCTTAAAACCTTATTCAATAGTCTTTTTAGCTATGAAGGAATATGACCAGGTGGAATTGATAAATGTTGATGACATCATTAACAATCACATCACCTACTCTCTTATTACAACCGATTTTACCGGTGTGATAAACAAGTGGCTGACAACCAATTAATCCACTATCTTCATCGTCCAGCCAAAACGGTAAACAGGAGTTCCAACACGATGCAGCAACAAGGTAATCAGACTGATTTTTTACAAACAGAAATTGGCAAAATTATTGAGTGAATGACAGGAATAACGACTGACATTATTTACAATTTTGATACGTCAGCAGCGTATTTTATATCAATCCAATAAAAACGCCCCAAAGCAATGTGTCTTTGAGGCGTTTTACTCGCTTAACTATTTACTAATGAGCTTTAGTCTTGATATTTCAACGTACCGTTGGCTTTAATCTCATCGTACCAAAGGTTGTGATGCTGGATTGCCCAGTTTTCATCACAGTAGCCTGAAATCATAGATTCCAAACCGCCTTCACTTAATGCCGTTGCCATCCAAATATGCACAATCGTAAATGCAATTAAGATCGCCGCGCTCACTCCGTGAACCAGTAACGCAACCATAGACGCTTCACGTGGTAAGTCTAAACCAGGTAGCACTAACATCATGCCAGAAACACTGATAAATAGACCAAAGAAGACTAATGTCCAAAACCACATTTTTTCACCCGCGTTAGCAAAACCACTGTCTGGATGCTTACCTTTAAATGGACCGAAGTTGATATAACCACCTACAACTAAGAACCATTTGATGTCATACATCTTGATGGTTTGTAGTGGCATCCACTTAACGATACACATAAGCCAAGACACGATAAATACTGGACCAACCCAATCATGCACTAGCTTACAAAAGGCAATAATACCTGCCCAAATGCTATTACTTACGTACGGTTGAATCGCAAATTTACCCAGTAAAATCACTAAGCCTGTCAGCATTAAGATTAAACACGCAATGGCCATAATCCAATGCAGCCAAATGTCTGCCTTCGACCAGCGCTCGACCATTTTGCCAGAGAAACCTTTGCTTAATCTTGCTGGACCATTAACAAAGTAAAAGATTAAGAAAGCACCAAATACACCCACCAACGCAAGCGCTACTGCTGGTGTAATATACTTATCTCTTAGTAATCTTCCTTCGTTGCCGCCAACATTAATTAGCACCCCAGGTTCGATACCTTGAGCAGTGGTAAAGCCTGAGTCACCGGCCTTAACTGCTCGCCATAAATCTGCTGGGTTTTCTTTCCCTGCCTGCTGCTTACTTGATTGTTCATCTGCCGCTAACGTTGTGGTCGCAAAACCCAACCCCATCACCAGAACTAACAGAGCAAATAAGCTACGCAGTGATTTGTTTAACTGATTGTTTAACATTGTCACTCCTTGCTTGGTTACGGACCACAGTCCGTAACCATTTGCACTGCCTAAACCATATCACCCGTTTTAGGATCGTAGCCCCAAATAGTATTTGGGTTGCCACGTTTTGCCATACGTTCACGGTAAATGGTAGATACAATTTCAGCATCACCAGCAAGCAAGGCTTTGGTTGAACAAAGCTCCGCACACATAGGTAATTTGCCTTCAGCAATACGGTTTGCACCATACTTCTTGCGTTCAGCTTCTGAATGGTTCTCTTCTGGGCCACCGGCACAGAAAGTACACTTATCCATTTTGCCTCGGCTGCCGTATGCAGTCTTTTTAGGGAACTGCGGCGCACCGAAAGGACAAGCATAGAAGCAATAGCCACAACCAATACACGTATCTTTGTCGTGCAAAATTAGACCGTCTTCGGTTTGATAGAAACAATCCGCCGGACAAACGGCCATACAAGGTGCATCAGTACAGTGCATACATGCCACTGAGATTGATGCTTCGCCTGGTTCACCATCATTGATAGTGACCACGCGGCGACGTTGAATTCCCCACTCTAGAGCGGAATCGTTTTCGTTCTTACAAGCTGTGACGCAACCGTTACACTCGATGCAGCGTTTGGTGTCACACAAAAATTTCATGACTGCCATAATGGCTTATCTCCTCATCAAGTTAATTAGGCTTTGCTGATCTGACACAAGCTAGACTTAGTCTCTTGCATCTGAGTCACAACATCATAACCATAGGTCATTACGGTATTAGCTGCTTCACCAATTACGTATGGAACCGTTCCTTCTGGGTAATTCTTCTCTAGGCTCTTACCTTCGAATACACCCGCAAAGTGGTATGGCATGAAACACTCACCAGCAATGACTCGTGGAGTCACCATTGCTTTAACTGTGATCTTAGCGCCTTCTGGACTGTGAACGAATACGTCATCACCATCACGTAAGCCGCGATCTGCAGCATCTGCAGGGTTAATCTCAATAAACATTTCTTGCTGTAATTCTGCAAGCCACGGATTTGAGCGGGTTTCTTCACCACCACCTTCATACTCAACTAAACGACCCGTCGTCACTGCTAATGGGAAGTCTTTTGAGAAATCTTTGTCTTGAATTGTCTTATACAAGGTTGGAAGGCGTGCAACCATACGGTCTTCGTAAGTTGGATACTTAGACACTAAGTCACGACGAGGGGTATATAATGGCTCACGGTGAACCGGGATATCATCTGGGAAGTTCCAAACAATACAACGGGCTTTCGCATTACCGTAAGGGATACAACCATGCTTAATAGCCACACGTTGAATACCACCAGAAATATCAGTTTTCCAGTTTTTACCTTCAGCGTGAACTTTCTCTTCGGCGGTTAAATCATCCCACCAGCCAAGCTGTTTAAGCATGTCAGCGGTAAATTCAGGATAACCGTCTTGAATTTCGCTTCCTTTAGAGTATGAGCCTTCAGCAAGAATGTTGTTACCTTCATGCTCAACACCGTAACGTGCTCGGAAGTTACCACCACCGTCTTTCACTTCACGGCCCGTGCGGTACAAAATTTGTGTACCAGGATGTTTGTTTTCTGGTGTGCCCCAACATGGCCAAGGTAATCCGTAAGTTTCACCTTTAGCTGGGCCACCTGGCGCTTCTAAGCTTTCGATATCGAAGGTGCCCCAGTTTTCTTGGTGCATTTTCAAACGCTCAGGGCTTTGGCCTGTGTAACCAATGGTCCACATACCTTTGTTGAACTCGCGTGTCATATCTTCAATCAATGGTTCATCGCCATTCACTTTAATATGCTTACAAAATTCAGCTTCGATTCCCCATTTTTTCGCCAGCTTGTACATAATAATGTGGTCAGCTTTTGACTCAAATAATGGTTCAATAACTTGTGTACGCCACTGTAGTGAACGGTTTGAAGCCGATACAGAACCGTAGGTTTCAAACTGAGTTGCTGCAGGTAATAAATACACGCCATCAGAACGTTCGTGCATGACACCTGCCATTGTTGGGAAAGGATCCACAACAACTACCGTGTCCATTTTGTTCAATGCTTCACGCACTTCACGACCACGAGTTTCAGTGTTAACTGATTGGCCCCAGAAGAATGACATACGAATGTTGTCGTTCTGAGCAATCTTAGATTTGTCTTCAAGTACACCATCATGCCAACGAGAACATGGGATACCCGTTGAGGTCATTGGATCTTGGCCTAAATGCTGAGCTTGGTCGAAACGGTTTTTAACCCAATCGAAATCCAGATCCCAAACATTACACCAATGTTTCCATGAACCCGTTTTCAGGCCATAGTAACCAGGTAATGTGTCAAACAATAAACCAAAGTCAGTTGCACCTTGAACGTTATCGTGACCACGGAAAATGTTAGTACCACCACCTTCAACACCCATATTACCTAGGGCCAATTGGAGAATACAGTATGCACGAGTGTTAGCATTACCTACGTGATGCTGAGTACCACCCATACACCAAACCACTGTACCTGGTTTAGTTTCTGCTAGTAATTTAGCAACGCGGTACATTTGTTTTTCAGGCACACCAGCAACATTTTCAACTTCTGCAGGGTTCCACTTCTTCACTTCCTCACGGATACGTTCCATACCGTATACACGTTGGTCAATGAAAGTTTGGTCTTCCCAGCCGTTTTCAAAAATGTGCCACAACAAACCATAAATGTAAGGAATATCCGTACCAGGACGGATATGCACGAACTCGTCAGCTTTTGCTGCAGTTCGGGTGAAACGAGGGTCGACTACGATAATTTTCGCGCCGCGCTCTTTACCTTCAAGGATGTGTTGCATTGAAACTGGGTGAGCTTCACAAGGGTTCGAACCGATAAACATCATCGCTTTCGATTTACGAATGTCATTAAATGAGTTCGTTTGCGCACCGTAACCCCAAGTGTTTGCAACACCGGCTACAGTGGTAGAGTGACAAATACGTGCAGAGTGGTCGACGTTGTTCGTGCCCCACATTGCCGCTAATTTGCGGTACATATAAGCTTGTTCGTTCGAGAACTTCGCACTACCCATGAAAAATACTGAATCAGGACCTGACTCTTGACGAATATCTAAGGCTTTTTGGCCTACTTCTTCAATCGCTTGTTCCCAAGAAAGTTTTTTCCACTTACCGCCTTCAAGTTTCATTGGATACTTAAGACGCTTTTCACCATGACCATGTTCACGCAGTGCAGCACCTTTAGCACAGTGGCCACCAGCGTTAAATGGATGATCAAATGCAGGCTCTTGACCTGTCCATACACCATTTTGAACTTCAGCATAAATACCACAGCCCACTGAACAGTGAGAACAAATAGTACGTTTTACTTCGGTAGGTGCATCATAAGGTACATCTTTCGCTTCAGCTTTACGCATCATGCCAGCGCCCAGCATTGAGGCTGCAGCAATACCACCTGTTGCCAATGTGGCTGATTTCAAAAACTGGCGACGATTGAGTCCAAGTGCAGGTTTATCTGCGACTTCAACTGTCTCTGTTTTGCGGGTTAATCGCATCACATATTCTCCTTTAATTACTTACTACGTAAGGTGGCGTAGTAACTACGTACATGGTCTGTTTCTCTATAACCATCACTTTTATCCACACTTGATGTGGCTTCTGGTGAGGCAGCTAGAGCTTGTCCGCTAACAGTAGCAACTGCGCCAGCGGCACTACCGACAGCCAATGCTTTAAGCATTTGACGACGATCCATGACGGAAGCTTGCTTCTTCATAGTCTCTCCTTAATGTAACGCTAAAATAAAAGGGTCTTGTTTACCCTAGATTAAGTGGGAGTCTCCTCCCGTTTCTGTCTACGCCACTGACAATGTCAGTGGCGTAAATCTTTGCCCCATCAATCACGAAATTAAGATGCTAATTCGTTTGTTGAAGGTTCAATTTTCTCTGCTGACTCAGCGGCTTTAGCTTCAGCCTCACTGCCTGGGCAGTTCACTGGAATATCTAAGCTAAGCTGTTCAAACTCATTAGCTTCAATTTCAAAAAAGGCTTTTGCCAGTTTTGCCACTGGTGCGTAAAAGGCTGCACTGGGAGTTTGTTCTAATGTGTCGCAAAAACGCGCAATCCAACTGCCAATATGGCGTTGGTAGAAAGCTAACTGACGGTAACCAGGAGCCTCTAAAATTAATGTACCCATGACTTCACATAATGCAGCCACATGATCTTCTGGCTCTTTTACTTCGTCTTCACGAGCAAAACCTAATTGCAGTAAATCTTGACGTAAAAGGGCTAATGGCTTGTCCATTAGTGAGCCTGTCATAAACCAGCTTGCGTATGGCAATACTTCACCACGACCCACGCCGTAGAAAATATTGAAATATTCTTGCTCAAGCTCTTCAGCGGTATACTTGGTCGCAGCTTCTTTCAAGCCAAGCCAAGCCGCTGTCATGTCATTGTCTTCTTCAGCATCAACTTCAAGCTCAGCTAAAAATGCCAGCAACTCGGCGTTAGGCTCGCGACGTAACAAGGCTGCCAATATTTGGTAAATATCTGCCCGTAGCTGATCGTTTTCTGAAATTTCTCTAACTAATTCGGTCATATCTGATCTCTTATCGAAGTTGCTTCTCTGGGTCTTCAAGAATGTCTTCAAACATATCTTTTACGCGGCAATCACCACACATTTTTAAACGCTCAACATTGGCATTAAATGCAGAGTGTCCACCAATCATATCTATCATTCTGTGTACCATTGACTGTGTGGCAAATGCGGTACCGCAGCGAATACACTCAAATGGTGGTTCTTCTTTTAATGTTTGGCGTTGCTGACGTGAGGCTTGGTCTAAGTTGATTTGCGAAGTAATGCTAATCACATTTTCAGGACAAGATGTTTCACATAAACCACATTGAACACAGTCTTGCTCAACGAAATGTAATGCAGGTTTATCACCACCATCCGTTAAAGCTTGAGTTGGACATGTCGCCACACAAGACATACACAAGGTACATTTGTCAGCATTCACTTCCACTTTGCCGTATGGCACATTACTCATTGAAATACAGGTATCGCTTGCTGCAGCTTGCTGATTCAAATGATCCACTGCGGCGTATAACGTTTCACGCTTAGTTGTTGGCGTAAATGCTGCTGGTACCGTTAGTGGCCAGTCTAAGCTAATCGCTAATTTATCATTCAGCGCAGAAAGCATACTCGGGTCAATTAAGCTGATGCGTTGAGGCTGGCCCATTTCATCTAAGATGGTATTAGCAAGCGACAATTCACCGTTTAGCATTTGCGTTAATGTTGGTGCAGTTGCGTCAGTGTTAAGAATCAAGACTTGGCGAGCGCCCCAAGCAAGTGATGACATCCAATGGTCGATGCTAGCAACTGTAATTTCTTCTAACTCAACAGGGATAATGTCCCCGACTAAATCAGCTGTAATCAGCTCAGCACCAACACCACTGTCATGGAATAAAATCACTGGAGCAGCTTGGGCTTGCTCAAGGTAGCGGCTGATCAGTTTTTGAATGTAACTATGAAGCGCTTGTGGCGTAGGTAAATCAAAAGCGATAGCCCCTGTAGGACATGCGTTAGTACAACTACCCGCACCATGACACAAGTAAGGGTCAATTTCGATTTTGTCTTCAATGCTACTAATAGCATCTGCTGGGCAGAAGTTTAAACAGCGATTACAGCCATTAACGCCATTGCGATTGTGGGCACAAATATCACTGTTAACTTTGACATAGCGTGGCTTATCAAACTCACCAACTAAATCAGGAATTTGTGTTAATGCATCAGCAAGCTTCTCTGCATCCTGACCTACGTAAAAATAACCTGGTGGCAGCATTTCAAGGTTCAAACATGGCGTCATGCTTAAATCTAAAACGATATCAAAATGTGGTTTACGAATAGCAACAAGGCTAAGTTCAGCAGCTTTGCTGTCTTGGCCTTCGCTTTCTACCGTCACTTGGAATTGGCCTAAAAAGCCTTTTACTGAGATAAGTTTGTTGTAATAGCTTTCACTATTAACTGCTGCATTCATTACCGCTTCAAGATGTGCTTCATCTTGGCTAGTAATGGCTTCATTTGCCAAAATGACGACATTCGCCATATTGGACAATTTGTCTGCAGCTAATCGAGCCAGATCTTCTGGGCCGATAACCAGCACATTTCCTTCAGTAGTATAACTGACGGTAGGTGGAATCAAGTTTTGAATAACTTGAGTCTGTGCTAATACCTGCTGGCGAACTTGTTGCAGTTCAAGCGGGGTTTGACTATTGCTCACATTGCATTCCTGAACAGTTTTCAACGTTCGATGGACTTACTTAGCACTGTAATCCTTTCATCATTAACTCTTTCATCAGCGAGTTAATCACTTCTGCTAAAAACAATAAGTACGACATCTACCACGTTAAAATAGTGGACATTAAATTATCGACGTTTTCTGACCTAAACTTGGCGCTGAGGCGATATCTCTGCCTCTGAAGCCATAACCAGATCATCACTCTGGTTAGTCGGGTCAGTCTTCGCAACTAATTCACTCTTTTCACTTAATACTTCTTGCGGGGCATCAGTTGCATCACCAACTGTGTCATCTCCCTCGCTTGCTAGTAACGCTTCATCTTCAGCTTTGTCTTCATCTTTCATGACGTTGCGGAAAACTTTTTTCGCCAACTCAGCTGAAACCTCAGGGCTCAACTTAGGTTGGTTACTGTAATCAAGGGCATACTCAAGTAGGCCATCAATTTCGTTATACTGTGGTTGTTTCCATAAAGCCTTTAAGGCTGCAGATTTTGCAGCAGGAGAAACATTCGCTCCCATAAACGATGCAAAACTACCACCAACCTCGATTTTTTCTGGATCAGGTAAATCTTCAGCTTCAAGAATTTTTTCTGGATCAGCCGTCTCAACAGTGTGCGCATCAACTGTTTCAGTGTCACCTTCAGGGCTTACCTGCTCTGTTTCAGTTGCCTGTGCTTTTGCTGCTAAATCAGCAGCAGCTTCAGCTTCAACCTGCTCACGACGCTCAGTCCAGCGAGAAAAAAATCCTCTTGGTTTATCGCTCATTTAGTGGCTCCGAAGGTGATCTGTGCTTGGGCCTTGATCCTTGCGGCGATTCACATGTTTACGGCGCTTAGCTGAAATCTCAACTTCTCCATGACGCGTTATAAAAGCTTCAACCCAACAAGCCAGCGCTTCTGGCATTGGAATATTGAGCACTGGCGTTTCAGATTCTAAACAGCCTGCTGCGACATTTTGGTCGCAAGAGATAGCTGCAGGAACCCAGGTTCCATCACTAAGCTCATCACATACGATGTAAAGCATAGTGTTATCCATATCGAGATTGATGCGGTAACTACCACGCTCATCTTTGTGCAGCTCAAATAACACCAGCGTTGCGCCTTCTGGTGCCTGATGAGAAGCAGGGACGATTTGATCGACCTCCCACGTAACCGACGGCCAGCGACCAACCATTTTTTCCACTTTTTTCAGTGAAACGTAAATAGGCCAAACATTTTCAGTATGTTGCATAAAAGCTTTGCCTTATGAAATCAGAAAACAACAAGAAACAAACAAATAACCAATAAATACATAATGTTATTTAACAACCTTATGACTTTGAATACTGGGGTTATTAGGTTTTGTTTCCTTTATGCGTATAGTTCTGCAAAAATAGTGCCAGAAGGATTGATTACTAAAGTTTGACCTAGATCGCTAATTCCACTTTAAGAGTAGGACAATTTGTCCATATTGCTAATTTTAATAGGACATAAGGCTACGTTAATTAGCTATCACTGATAAACATTGGTGTTAGATCACGCATTTACAATCTACTTACTATTGGAGGTATAAAAGTTGCTATGCTGATAGGCAGTTAGTTTTAATCACGATTTTCGTCTTAAATACCGACATTATTGGTATCAGATGACACAGTCAGAGGCCGCTACGTAAATGACCCAAACCAATGCCACAGCAAAAGCCCCACTTAAACTTGTTAAAACCCAAGCCGAAGTCCCACTGACTTTGCCAGTAAAAGCAATCAATGAATTGGGCGAAAGTATTGATAAGTTTGTCGCCTGTGAAAGACCCTTAACTGTGTACCTCAACTGGCAACCCATTGTGACCTTAATGACACTGGGAGCTAAGCCTGAATCATTAGCATTGGGATACTTAAAAAACCAAGGTTTTGTTAGCGATGCCAGCTTGTTAGAGTCAATTATTGTTGATTGGGACGTCAATTCAGCGGCTATTTTAACCGCTGAAAAAACAGCAGATTTAGAAGAAAAGCTATCAGAAAAAACCGTCACATCTGGGTGTGGTCAAGGCACGGTTTATGGTGGCTTTATGCAAGGGCTTGATGATATTAATTTGCCGACACCTCAGCTTAAACAGTCAGTATTGTATAGCTTACTTAAAAACATTAACGCCTATAACGAGACTTACAAAAATGCCGGTGCTGTTCATGGCTGCGGTATTTGCCAAGATGACCAAATTCAAGCATTTATCGAAGATGTAGGCCGTCATAATGCGGTTGATACACTCGCTGGCGATATGTGGTTAGCAGGTGAAAATGGCAACGATAAGATTTTTTATACCACTGGCCGTTTAACTTCAGAAATGGTGATCAAAGTGGCTAAGATGGGGATTCCGGTTCTGCTTTCTCGCAGTGGGGTTACACAGATGGGACTCGAATTAGCACAAAAAATGGGTATTACCATTATCGCACGTGCTAAAGGTCGTCATTTCTTGGTCTACCATGGCGCGGAAAACATCGAATTTGATGCCAATAAAGCCAAGTAATTCGCTGTGATGAGATAGGCCTGTATTTGACTGTTATTAGCCTAGCTCTTTTAAGCATTTCTATTAACCAGCTCTGTTAAAGAGTGGCCCTTATTGATAACAAGCTCGCAATGGGCTTGTTATCGATTAAACAACTCACTTCATATCGCGAAATTTAGCCCACTGCTCACGCTGCTTCTCGGTTAAAAAACTCCATGCAAGTACGCGAGTAATCTTGTTTCCTTGCTGCATCTCAATGGTTTTAACCGTATCTACAGACAATTTATCGAGTAAGGCATAACACGGTTTTAAGTTTTCAGATTTAGAAATTAGCGAACTAAACCATAAACATTGAGTTCCAAATTGTTGGCTTTCTTTAATCATATTAGCCAAAAACTGTTGCTCGCCACCTTCGCACCATAACTCCGCTTTTTGTCCGCCAAAGTTCAGCTTAGGGTCTGTTTTAGATGACTCAACACCAGTTTTACCTTGATGAAGGTTCGATTTCATTCTCTTGGCGCGATTTGCTGCGAGGTTAGCATTTTTCTTGATGCTGCCCTTAGTCGCGTCTTCAAGTGAGCGATGAAACGGCGGGTTACACATAGTCAGATCAAACCGTTCATCAGCTTTGATAATGCCTGAAAAAATGGCACTCGGGTTAGCTTGTAAACGTAATGATAACTTTGAGGTTAGTGACTTATTTTGTTCAGCAATTTTAGCCACATTACTAATGGAGATAGGGTCTATGTCACTGGCAACAAACTGCCAGCCATATGACTGGATACCTAGTAACGGATAAATACCATTGGCGCCCGTTCCAATATCTAACGCTGTCACCTTGGCACCTTTTGGCACCTTGCCGTTGACACTTAATAAATCCGCAATGTAATGCAAATAATCAACACGACCTGGCACAGGTGGACACAAAAAACCTTCAGGAATATCCCAGTGTTCAATGTCATAATCCAGCTTTAATATCGCGGCATTGAGACTCTTTACTGCTTCAGGATCAGCAAAGTCTATTGATAGATTTCCATAAGGATTAGTTTTAACAAAGTGGGACAATTTGGGACACTTTTTAATAAGTGTTTCAAAATCATAACCTTGCAAATGCTTATTTCGAGGGTGTAATGCTTTAGGTGGTAATTGCCCAGTGGTGAGCTTCTGCTGCGGTTTTTTGCTGTGCTTATTGATCGATTTGGTCTGTCGGCGTTGACTCTTGACTGGCTTGTTATCAAGTTTAGCGTTTTTCGAATGCTTTGCTGCGCCTTTAGAAGGCGCCTTAGGTGCTGTCACAGATTCAGTGCTCTATTTAATCGTACAAATACTTGGTAAACAGTAAATTCACTACTAATTCACTACCCGTTTCTTCTGCGAGAAGCCTATTAACCGTTTCATAGCACTCACGGCGAATGTCTTCACGACCAGTGAGTGACTTCACTTTATCTTCGGCTTGATTACCTAACACTTCAACAATGGCTGAGCGTAATAAAGGGTCATGATGTTCAATTAGCAATAAATGGTCAGGATCTTTCACCATCAATTCGACACCGATTTTAACAAAACCTAACTTCTTACGATTAGAAATATAGTTAGTGACAATATCAGGTTCAAAACCATAATAAGCAAAATTTTCTAAGGCCTTTTCATCTGCGCTTTGCACATTCATTGAAAATATCAGTGAAAGAAAAATTGCGTATATGTACTTTGCCATCGTTAATCAAACTCCATTATTGATATAAGCGTTGTCGTGATAAACTGCACCCGTTTTGTAAATTTTAACGAGTAATGAATGACAGTAACCAGCTTAAGCTTTCCATACGGTGAATCTATTCAATGGTTTTCACCTGAGAACTTCCATTCTATGCCAAAAACAGCTTTAAAAGAATGGTTACTTGCCACTGGCAGTTTAACCCAAAAATTAAAAAGCTGTTGCCAAGATTTTGAAGTAAAGGTGTTAGGCGAACACCTGACGACCCCTTTAGCAGGTGAATGCCCTAATCAAAGCCGAGTATGGGTCAGAGAAGTGCTACTTTGCCTTGATGGTAAACCTTGGGTATTTGCACGCACGTTAATTCCAGAGAGCCTTACAGAACATCAGCAACATAACTTTAAACGTTTAGGCTCTAGGCCGCTTGGTGAGTTACTTTTTTCGAGTAATGATATTGTGCCAGGCAAAATCGAAGTGGCAGAATTCGAAAGCTGTAGTAAGTTAGCACAACTCGCGACGAGTTTATCTCAAGCTGTATCGGAGCCATTATGGGGACGCCGTCGCTACTTTACTTTGGCGGATCAGCAAATCATTGTGAGCGAAATATTTCTCCCTGCCGCAGTAAAAATTATCAATAGTGAATTAGCACCTTCAATGGCTGGCACGGACTGATAAATCGTTTTATTTACAATTAAAAAAGGCATGGTAAACACCATGCCTTTTATTATTTTGCATCAGTTTATTATCTACGGCTCTGCCTTTTTCGCATCAATAAACTCAGCATGAACAGTGATAACCAACCTAGGCTACCTCCACTACTCTCACCACTATTATCGGGTACATCTTCAACAACTGCAGGTAAGAAAAATGTCCAGGCACTTTTTTCTACATTGCCCTTTTCATCAGTAACAGTGAGTATAATCTGATATTCACCTTCAGTTGTATAAGTGTAATTAGCAGGGTTTTCACCCGTTAATGTCGTGCCATCACCCATGTCCCATGAATAATCTAATGTACCAAAGCCACCAGTTGTATTATTGGTCATTTTGACGGTCATATTATTACTGCCCACAATGGCAATAGAAAAATCAGCTGAAAGTTCAATCACCACTTCAACTATACGACTATAACTGGCACTGATACCTGTTGAGTCTGTCACGGTTAGCGTCACAACAAACCCGTTAGAGCTACTATAGATATGTGTAGGATTAGCTAAATCACTGCTAGCACCAGCTTCACCAAAGTCCCAAACATAACTGTAGTCACCATCACCTCCCTGCACTGATGCGGTAAAAGCAGCCTCAAAATCAGTCACAACAACATCAAAATCCACTGTGATTTCTGGATCGTCTGGATCTGAGACAACAATATTTCTGCTGAACTCGACAGTCGCAGTTTGGCTACTGGTCGACTGAGCGGTGACATCCATACTCAAGCCTAATTGTTGTAATACCATGCCAGATTGCGGCTGAAGCGGTGCACTAAAGTCGTTACTATCGTCAAACTGACTTTGATTACTTAAATGATTATCTGAACCATAAGCCGTTTGCGGATACAGGCTAAAACTTGCATCGCGCACTTGCACATCACTACTGCCATTCATGATCAAGTTTTGGTCAGCATCGACAACACCGATTAAACTATAACCTGCATGCTCACTGACATTATTGTCTTCGTAATTGCTGTTTTCTAGCCATAACAATACGCCTGGCTCATAGCCAATATTTTCTAACCCTTCGTCAAGGCCTTGATAATTGCGAAGCTGTGCAATATAGCGCTGCGGTAAGCCTGGGACGGTATCATCAATGCGAGCATAACCATCTACATTAACCGATGACACGGTTTCGGCGTCATCACTGAAGATCTCACTACCCTCAGCCGTGAGTGAAATATTGTCGACTAACATCCCAAAGCCACCTACGGCTTGATCTGTGATGTAATTAATTTGCAGTTCCACGCTTTGACCTGCATATGCTGATAAATCATATGTCAGCTCAACCCACGCATCACTGCCGCTTCCACTACTGATGTCGGATGATTTCCCTGATATATAGTGATTAACGTTGTTATATAGCGGATTATTAGCAATTGTATGATTACCTGCGATTGCAACATTGTTAATCAGCACCTGGCTATAATCATAATCAACTTCGATATCCCACAATGCATAAAAACTCAGCATTAAGGGAGATTGCGCAGGCAAATCAAGATCAATCGTCATGGTATTGGTCATCATGTGCCCTTTACCTGAGTAGTATTGATATTCGCCAGCATAAGGCGCTTTAAAAGCAATGTTACTTACTGGTAGCGGAATCGATAATTGATTCACTTCTTCGGCATTCACCGCACTGACAAGATCAGCACTTAAGCCTGTTTCACCAATTTCTGCCCAATTAATAGTGCGCTCATTGACCCACTTCCCCTTATAACGCGCTTGCAGGTATGAACGTGCATATGGGCTAAAACCTGACGGTTTGGTGCCAGGAATATATGTCCCACCAGCAGCTTGCCCTACCCAAGTACCTCCAGCCATTAGCGACCAGCTCCCTACTGGTGAGCCATCACCGCCGTAGCTTGTATCATATTCGTCTGGCAGACCTAGATCATGGCCAAACTCGTGAGTAATCACCCCTGAGGCTGAGTCGATAGGCTGCACGGTATAACCATAGACCTTCATTGATGTGCCAGGAATCGTGGAGCCAAATGTACTTGCGCCAACAAAAAATCGATGCGACCAAATAGCATCAGTGCCTAGCACGCCACCACCGACTTCCTCACCTAAGCTAGAATGAAAAATAACGATGTGATCGATCATGCCGTCGGCTTCATCGAGATTGCCGTTATTATTTAAATCATAAGGATCTTCAATATCAAATTGCGCAAGCTCCGCCGACGTCATACCTGCAACCGCTTTCGTAACAGCTTCCATCACCAGTTCAGGCACTGCAACATCATTGTCATTATTATTAGCATCATTACCGCCATAGTAAGCAGCATTGTTATCAGCGGTTACCCAGCCTTTAACTTCTCCGTTGAATGAGAAGGTTCCGCCAGATGCTTGATCAAAGTATTGATAAGCCGTTTGTAGGTTTTCACCGTTTGGTCCTGCAAAGCCGCTAGATGAAAATAAAATGTCTTCATAATGCGCTACAGCATAATCGCTGTAATACATTGCAGTGTCAGATGGGGTTAATTGATTATCGTTGTAAGGTAAGTCCGGAAAATCAACTAAAACAGCCAAGACATTCACAGCTTTTTCAACATCACTATCGGCCAATGTTGATACTGCTGCGACATTTTGTTGCTGTTTTTTATTCGCTAAAACCTGATTAATTCGTTTTGTTTGATTTAAAGGAACCGCTAAGTTATTTGCCCGTGCTTTACGGGTAAACTCTGCAACAGCTTGCTGTTTTTGCAGCTCGGTAGCATCAGGGCTTAACTCACCACGTTTGGTTAGCCAGTAAATAATTTGCGGTTCATTGATAACACCGGCATCGGCAGGTGACGTGTATTTAACAGGCGCAGCGATTGAAGAAGCACTCAATGCTAATGACAAAGTCAGTGCTAACGGAGTAAAACCTAATTGAGAATACTTAAAACTAACCATTATAACGACTTCCCTTTGTGACATTTTTTATAGGCATCATTGCGTTTAGCAATATATTCATTAATAACAGCTTGCTGTTCTGCCTCTGTCATTTCAGGCGTGATATCACCTCGGTTTAGCAAGTTGTTTCTAATCCCTTGAGTATTTAATGGAGGTGGCGTTGCACCGCATTGTATTGTTGGTATAGGGGCAGTCTGTTGTTGCGAGGCCGATTCAGGCATTGCAGCTTGATGACTACAAGCCAACAAATTTGCGCTCAAAAGTACCAATAAAGTCCGTTTCATAATTCAACTTATAACAGTGTAGATTAACTGAACATTAACAGTTATTACCCAGCGATTACAAACAGGCAGATAAGGTTTTTTGTCTCCGCTCCAACGCCAATGTTCATACAGGTAGACTGCTGAGGTAACAGACTAATTATTAAGTTAAATTACAGCCTATTATCGTCAAACAGTAAAAACAAAAAAGGCCGCTATTGCGGCCTAATAATACGAAGTTATCCTAAAACAAGATCATTTGCTGTTTATGCAGTGCTCTTCATGTAGCTCGACACACCATCTAAGAACATTTGTACAGATATCATCACTAGCACCATTCCCATTAAACGCTCTACCGCTGTCAGGCCTTTCTCGCCTAAAATACGGGTAAAGACTTTATAGAAGAGTAATATCACTGCACTCACACCCCAAGCAGCGACTAACGCAATAGTCCAATCTGTCATTCGTGAGCTGTCACTATGAGCAAGCAATATCAATGCTGCTAGCACTGACGGCCCCGCCATCAAAGGAATCGCCATTGGCACAATAAAAGGTTCTTCACCCGCAGCTAAACCGACAACCCCACCAGGCTGCGGAAAAATCATTTTAATCGCAATTAAAAATAAGATAATACCACCAGCAATACTGACGGATTCTTGGCGTAAATTAAGGAAGTTGAGAATCGCCTCACCAGCAAATAAAAACAACAACATAATCGCTAGAGCAATGAGTAACTCACGTATCAATACACGGCGACGCTTTTTAGGCTCTATGTGACGCAAAATTGATGCAAAAATTGGTAAATTCCCTAACGGGTCCATGATTAAAAACAGCATCACAGCGGCTGAAAATATGTCCATTACATTTATTCTATTAATAATTAACAAAGAATCGCCATTGTATACTTAATACTGCGATTTTGGAGGTATGAGCAGTAGATTTGTTTATATACTCACGATTTTGGCTATGCTTTACCGTGTAAATTCTAATGATGATGAATAATCAAGCACCACAAGTATTAAGTTAATCCAAATACTAGGATATACTTGATTGTTTTTTCCGTTTCTTAGATTCTTTTGGATTCCATGCTCTATCTAGTTGCCAGCTGTATCGCACTTTTATTCGGTCCGCTTTTTTATCGTTATTTCTCTTCAGGAAGTGGCTTACAAAAAGGCCTGGATGGATTTATTTTCGTCTCGTTAGGCGGATTAGTGCTAATCCACATTTTGCCTGAACTCCTCGAACATGGCGGTATCATTACCCTGTTGTTTGTCGTGTTCGGTTTATGGGGACCAACTGCCAGTGAGCGCTTATTTCATCGTTATTCTGAAATCACCCACAATGTCACACTTACATTAGGTATTGCCGGCCTTTTGCTGCATACCATTACCGATGGCGGCGCGATGGTTTTAGCCCAGCAGGAAGGTAATTCCATATTGCTCGCCTTGGGCGTGATCATGCATCGTTTGCCTGTGGGGCTCGCTATTTGGTGGTTATTGAAACCGCAAGTTGGCACGCAATGGGCCAGCGTCGTTCTTGCTGCAATGATGGTATTAACGGGAGTTGGCTATTTTGCCGGAGAACAACTGCTACAACATTTGAGTATCGAAAATACCGTGTACCTGCAAGCATTTGTTACAGGTTCTATTTTGCATGTTGTATTACATCAACCACATGGCAATCAAAATGATGATCGTCACGGACGTTACCAATATCAAGCAGGCATTGGCAGCCTATTAGGCGTAGCCTTACTAGCAGTATTGTTGCTAGTGGATACGGGTGGCGACGCTCATAGCCACCACAGTCACGGCTCAGGGCAATTTTTAAATTGGATTCTGACCATTTCGCCTATTTTGATATTAAGCTACCTTATTGCTAGCCTGCGCTTTAAGGCTGGATTAACACCGCAAAATGAGCGCCTTTCTAGCCGTTGGCTGCAACGTCTTGCTGGCCCAGAGGCCTTAATTATTACTTTGCTGTTATTGGGCCCTTGGTTTGCGATATATCAAGCAATTGGGTTACTAATCATTGGCGCATTACTCAGTCTAGGCAAGGTTGAGTTAACCGATCCACACGAAAATCTTCCGCAATCCAGTTGGCGCTTTGGTTTTGCTCATTTAGTGGATAGAAGCGCACCTTGGATTGCATTAAGTCTGATATTGGCTAATTTAATTGGTCACCCATCAGTACACCTTGAGCACCCAGCACTGCAAGTTTTCTTACTACTTGTTGTATTCCTACCTATGCGCTTTTGTAACCTAGGCGCTGCAGTATTGGCTTTATCGCTTGCGTATAGTGGTTGGCATAATGTGGCTGTGGCTTTTGCCTTAATCGCAGCGCCAGTGCTGAGTATCAGTCAACTTAAACTGATGAGTTGGACAATGCGTATCGCTCTAGCCTCTGTTATCGCTTTAGCATTATTATTCGCCAATAATTACTTGGTTGATTGGCATCAAATGCTCACCTTACCCGATACCGTAAATGTGGCTGCGGTGATCATTGTCGGGCTGATTTTTAGTGCTTGCTTGTTACGTTTAGGCCCAAGGAAGTTTCTCAGCCGTTTAATGATTCAGTTCAATGCTCATAATCATGACCATGCGCACGGCCATACACACAGTCATCAACATGATGATAGTCAACACACTGGCCATCAACACAAAGAGCATAAGCACTAACAACCAGCTGCGCTCTCGAGATCATCGAGAGCGCTTGTCTGTTGCAAATCAATTGCCTCTTGCTATTAACTTAATAGTGAACTTGCTCCTCAAATAAGCAAAACTTGTCCACTACGGCTTTTAGGTTATGATGAATTATCATCCTTAAAAAAGTCGAATCCATGTGCATCCTATTCATTGCTGTCGACATGCATCCTAAATGGCCACTTATCGTATGTGCCAATCGAGATGAATTCCATCACCGACCTACCGAGCCTGCTCACTTTTGGCCGCAAGATGCCACAACACAAATTCTGGCAGGTAAAGATCTTCAAGCAGGTGGAACCTGGCTTGGGGTAAATCAATTAGGCAATTTTGCAGCACTAACTAATATTCGCCTTCAAACCAGTGAAGATGGAATGCGCAGTCGAGGCGAATTAGTACTAAAAGCGCTCGCTGATGACAACACCTTCAACCCGCAATGGCTTGCCCAACATGCTGATAACTACAGCCCTTTTAATTTGGTCTATCAATACGACAAACACCTATGGTGCTTCAATAGCGTCACGGCAGAAAATACACAACTCAAAAAAGGGTTTCATGCCATCAGTAACGGCGCATTAGATGATGTGTGGCCAAAAATGGCTAAAGGACAAATGGCACTTGAACAACATGTACTAAAACATGCCGCTCCCGACATTCCCCACATGCTTAAGCTAATGCGAGATCAAACACAAGCGCAAGACAGCAATTTACCCGATACTGGCATTGGACTTGAGTGGGAGCGGTTACTGTCGGCTATTTTCATCAAACATCCTGAATACGGTACTCGTTCCACCAGCGTAGTACTTCAAGATTGTCGCGGAAACATAGAATTGACAGAAGTGCGTTATGACGGCAAAGGAAGAAATTTAGGCCAACAGCAATTCACTATTAGCCTCTAAGCTGAAGATAACCCTTCTGACTAAAGCCGTGACAAAAATTAGCTCCTGTACATTAAAAACGGGGGCTATTTAGTGATCCAAATAACAGGCGATCAGTCTGAAAACTTCCCTTCTGATTAAAGCCGTGACAAAAGTTAGCTTCTGTACATTAAAAACAGGAGCTATTTAGTGGTGCAAATAACATGCGATCAGTCTGAAGACTTCCCTTCTGACTAAAGTCGTGAAAAAAATAGCTCCTGTGCACTAGAGACGAGAGCTATTTAATGGTGCATGTAACACGCGATCAGTCTGAAGACTTCCCTTCTGACTAAAGCCGTGACAAAAGTTAGCTCCTGTACATTAAAAACGGGAGCTATTTAATGGTGCATGTAACACGCGATCAGTCTGAAGACTTCCCTTCTGACTAAAGCCGTGACAAAAGTTAGCTCCTGTACATTAAAAACGGGAGTTATTTAATGGTGCATGTAACACGCGATCAGTCTGAAGACTTCCCTTCTGACTAAAGCCGTGACAAAAGTTAGCTCCTGTACATTAAAAACGGGAGCTATTTAATGGTGCATGTAACACGCGATCAGTCTGAAGACTTCCCTTCTGACTAAAGTCGCGAAAAAATTAGCTCCTGTACACTAAAGACGGGAGCTATTTAATGGTGCAATTAAAACAGACGATCAGTCTGAAGAATGATCATGGGTAATGACCCATTTATCATCAATACGCTCGATTAATAAGGTGAATACACCACTGGGTTTATCTTTCGCACGCTCAAGTGTCCAACGTCCAACTACGAGTGCGGCATAATTACTGAGCATTTTGATTTCACGTACATTAAAGCTCAATTTCCCCATACGTTCTTGTGTCGGATAACTGCGTTTGTAGCTACTTAATATTGAGTCCCAGCCATAATTGTATTTGCCATTAGACACAAATCGCAACTTATCGCTTTTCCAATAACCTTGCATATAGGCATCAATATCACCACTGTTCCATGCTTTTTCTTGATTCGAAATAACCGCACGGATCCTATCGGTTGGAATGGCACTATTCGCATTCACCTCATCAAGGGAAATCGAGGCAGCATCTTCAGGGTTAATATCCACTGCAGCGACGGGGGTTGTCGGCGTATAGATGTCAGGTTGCTTTTCTGCCTCGCTTTTGAGTTCATTAACAGCATCATCTTTCGCTGCAGTTGCTACTTTGTCAGGCGCAGTTTCGCTTTCGACAGGCGAAATTGCCCCCGTTTCTACAACCTGATCTGTCACCGGCTTTAACGGAACCGTTTTCAGCACTTGTTCGGTTTGCTCCGCCAAAACAACATCATTGTCAGATTTAGCTGCAGTCACTTGAGTATCATCGATAACCTTAGCGTCATTCGCGACAGCCAGTACTAGCGGCGACATACAGTATGCTATTACACTAAGGCAAAAAATTGTAAGGTGCTTCACACACTCTCCTTGTCATGACTAAGTGTTGATATTCCATTTAAGGCATGCCAACTTAGTACTTTTGTATGATTATTCTCGGCCAAATAAGCACGTTCATTATCTGACTTTCTATGAGTGACAAACTAATATCATTCACTAGCACTGCAGAATTAATCATAAAATATTTCATTATCTTATCGTTAGATTCTAACGTAAATAGTAACAATAAACTGGAAAATACCCCATGTTTCGCAAATTTTGTTTATGGCTTCTCAAAATAAATCACTGGCAATTTGAAGGGAGCGCACCACATCAAGGGCAGTTCATTATGGTCGTTGGCCCACATACCAGTAATTGGGATTTCATCATTGGTATTATTGCCCGTTTCGCCTTAGGTATTAAAATTCACTTTCTAGGCAAACATCAATTGTTTTTACCCCCTTGGGGCTGGTTCTTTAAATTATTAGGTGGCAGTCCAGTAGACCGAAGGAAAAATAACAATATGGTTGATGCCGCTGTGGCATTGTTTGCAGCAGATCCACAATATAAATTGGCATTAGCTCCTGAAGGGACTCGAAGCCCTGTCACACGTTGGAAAACTGGCTTTTATCATATTGCCGCAAAAGCCAAAGTTCCGATAATAACTGTCGGCCTCGACTTTGCTCGTAAAACCATTGTGATTAATCAACCGATGAATACCAGTGGCGATATGACCGAAGATATGAATCAAATTTTAGATTTTTTTCGAGGAATTTCAGGTCAGCACCCTAAAGTTATTCCAGAATACATACCTGCAAAAACAAAAAAGTCGAGCTAGTTAAGCTCGACTTTATGCGTAATGAGATTAATGTGCAGCGCTTTCAGGCTTGATGCTGCGAATATCTTCACCTGTCGGATTTTGGAATGCTTTCAAGCCAAACTCTGGCAGAATAGCAAAAATATGATCAAATATATCCGCTTGTATTCCCTCATAAAATGCCCAACGAGTATCATTGGTAAACACATACAGCTCAATCGGTAAACCTTGAGTCGTTGGCGCTAATTGGCGCACCATTAAGGTCATATCCTTGTGAAGTTTATTATTATTTTTAAGATAAGCATCTAAATAAGCACGAAAAGTCCCGACATTGGTTAATCGTCTGCCATTCACTGGCATTTCAATATCGCTCACTTGTTCATTCGCATGGTTAATTTCAGACACCATTTTCGGGAAATAATCTTTTAAGTAGTTCACCTTAGATAACCGTGTCATATCTTCTTCGGTTAAAAAGTGAATACTATTAACATCGATATTGAGTGAGCGCTTGATTCTGCGTCCGCCCTTTTCTGACATTCCACGCCAATTTTTAAACGCATCAGACACCAATGCATAAGCTGGGATCATCGTGATCGTGTTATCCCAATTACGCACCTTCACGGTATTTAAAGAGACCTCGTCAACAGCACCGTCGGCGCCGTATTTATCCATTTGGATCCAGTCACCTTTACTCACCATGCGGTTAGCTGCAAGCTGAATACCTGCAACAAACCCTAAAATGGTATCTCTAAATACCAACATCACTAAACCTGTCGCAACACCTAAACCACTCAAGAAATAGATTGGTGACTGATCCGCAATAACAGAGATTGAAATGATAAAACCAATAAAGAAGAGAAACAGTTTAAATAGCTGCACGAAACTTTTAACCGGTAGTCGGCGACTAATATGTCTGACATCGGCAATTTCATTCACTGCATCAAGGCATGAATAAATAGCTCGGATAACAAAAATAACCACGAGAACACTCATGGCTCGGTCAATAATAGTGCCAAGCAAGTCTTGGTGAGTCAGAATAATGGGTATCAACAAATCTAATACCATTATGGGGATCAATAGCGCTAACTTCTCCAATACGCCGTAGCGCATAAAGATATCATCCCAAGTCACTGCTGACTTACGGATCATGGCATTGACCGCTTTCACAAACACCTTGCGAGTAATGTAATAAGCAATCGCTGCAATCAGTAGACTGGCAAACAATAAAATTGAGGTTGCGAGGCCATCTGACGGCTGGCTATTTACCCCAACTTCTAATAACCATGCGGCGATATCTGAACGTAACTCGTTATCCACTATTGATTCCTTTAGCACTTGAAAACACTGACTAACATAGCATATTTCTCGCAAGAGCAATGATAATCAATTATATGACACTGACACATAAAACCACTCACTGACATGAAACAAGTCGCTAACAATTAACCCAAAATCAACGACAATGTCGTGAAAAATACGCGCAATTATTGACCTCCAGCCTCTAGCAACTAACAATAGCGCCATCTAATCAGGTAGAGGTTTACATGAAAAAAATTTGGCTCACTTTACTATTCACTTTTAGCTTAGTCACATATAGCCAACACGCCCAAGCAAGCACAGAGGAACCTCAACAGTTCAAGCCTTCTGTTGCCCTATTAGTCGACTATATTGATACTCGTGGTGACATGTTTGGTGTCACTATTGCAGCCAAACACTTTGACCCTGATTATGCGGATTGGGGATACTATATCGGCTATGCATGGGGCAGTGAGTACGATATTGATGTTCCAGAACCTGGCGAAGGCTATGCTAAAGAGTACATGTGGCGTTTTGGTTTGAGCTATAGCTTAACTCAAGATTTGAGTGTGTACGCTGGCGCCACGGCGTTTATCTACGAAGAAAACACCACAGATAATATCGTCCCACTGATTGTTGGTGCTGAACCTGTTTGGGAGCGTGAACGTCAAAAGGACTGGGGAGCGGAAGTCGGCCTCAGATACACCATTATGAATGGCTTTGTGATTGGCGCAGGTTACGATACCAACTCAGAAGCAGCGGTCATATCCATTGGTGTCACCATGTAATATTTTCCCAATAAAAATCCCTAATAAAAATCCCTAATAAAAAAGGACCTTGCGGTCCTTTTTGTTATCACTCTCACTTAGTCAACGCACTACATCATCGACATTTAAAAGCTCGCCAATAAACCCGCAGGAAGATAACGGTTAAAACTCGCGCTGTATAGCAAGTCTGTTGCATTATCGATATCAGGCGCAAAGAAACGGTCTTTATCATAATACTCAACAACTTCTCGTAACTGCGCTTTCGCACTCGCTACAGCTTTACTTGGCTGTAATGGCTTACGGAAATCAAGCCCTTGCGCCGCAGCAAGTAATTCAACCGCCAATACACCTCGTGTATTTTCAGACATATCACGCAAACGTCGAGCAGCAAATGTGGCCATTGAGACATGATCTTCTTGGTTGGCAGACGTCGGCAGACTGTCTACTGATGCTGGGTGAGCATAAGTTTTGTTCTCTGATGCCAGCGCCGCAGCTGTCACTTGAGCAATCATAAAGCCAGAGTTAACCCCACCATTTTCCACCAAAAATGGCGGTAGTTTTGACAAGCTAGAGTCAATCAGTAGCGCAATACGACGCTCAGCTATCGATCCCAGTTCGGCGATGGCAATAGCAAGGTTATCGGCCGCCATAGCAACAGGCTCTGCATGGAAGTTACCACCAGAGATAATATCGCCAGTATCTTGGAATACTAATGGGTTGTCAGTCACACCATTAGATTCAACCGCTAACACCTCAGCCGCGTGACGTATTTGGGTTAAGCATGCCCCTAATACCTGTGGCTGGCAGCGCAGTGAATAGGGATCTTGTACTTTTTCACAATCAACATGGCTTTGGCTAATCTCAGACTCATCGCCTAGCAAATGACGGAAAATAGCTGCTGAGTCAATTTGACCTTTTTGGCCTCTTGCTGCATGAATACGTGCATCAAATGGACTGCGACTGCCCATCGCAGCCTCGACACTCATTGCACCAATCACGGAACTGGCAGCAAAGAGGTCTTCAGCGTGGAATAATCCTTCAAGCGCCAATGCTGTTGATGCTTGGGTGCCATTTAATAAAGCTAAACCTTCTTTAGCGGCGAGCTCAATTGGCTCAAGCCCAGCAATTTCAAGTCCTTCTGTCGCTGTGATGATTTGACCTTGGTAGCTCATTTCACCTTCACCAAGTAACGGCAGACACATATGTGACAAGGGGGCTAAGTCACCTGATGCACCAACTGAGCCTTTTTCAGGAATACATGGATAAACACCCGCATTGACCAACTGAATAAGAAAGTTAATCACTTCTAAACGAATACCTGAAAAACCACGGCTCAGAGAGTTAATCTTCAATACCATCATCAATCGCACAGTGGCATCTTGCATATATTGCCCAGTACCAGCAGCATGAGAAAGCACGATAGAGCGCTGCAGTAATTGCAAATCTTCTGGCGCGATTTTAGTGTTGGCTAATAAGCCAAAGCCCGTATTAATGCCATAAACCGTGCGGCCTTCATCTAAGACTTGTTGCACTAACCCAGCACTGGTATTGATGTCTGCAATCGCTTCATCTGCTAAGGTGATGTTCACTGAAGCACGGCTAATTTTACGTAACTGAGCCAGTGATAGCGTACCTGGGTTCAGTAATAATCTATGTTGTACCGTCATTACTTCACTCCTTGCATTGGTAAATCTAGACCTTGCTCTTTCGCGCAACCAATGGCGATATCGTAACCAGCATCAGCATGTCGCATAACACCTGTTGCTGGGTCATTCCATAACACGCGTCCTAAACGCGCAGCAGCGTCATCACTGCCATCTGCCACAATCACAACACCAGAATGTTGACTAAAGCCCATACCAACGCCACCTCCATGGTGCAGCGACACCCAAGTTGCGCCGCTAGCAGTATTTAATAAGGCATTCATTAGTGGCCAGTCTGATACAGCATCAGAGCCATCAAGCATCGATTCCGTTTCACGGTTTGGACTAGCAACAGAGCCAGAATCAAGGTGATCACGTCCAATCACAATCGGCGCAGATAATTCACCATTTTTCACCATTTCGTTAAATGCTAAAGCTAAACGTGCACGGTCTTTTAGCCCTACCCAGCAAATTCGCGCCGGTAACCCTTGAAACTCAATACGCTCACGGGCCATATCTAACCAATTATGCAAATGCGGGTTATCAGGAATTAACTCTTTTACCTTGGCATCGGTTTTATAAATATCTTCAGGATCACCAGATAAAGCGACCCAACGGAAAGGGCCAATGCCTTCACAGAATAACGGACGCACATATGCAGGAACAAAACCTGGGAAATCAAAGGCATTTTCAACGCCTTCTTCAAATGCCATCTGACGAATATTATTACCGTAATCGGTGGTAGCCGCCCCTGCGGCTTGTAGCGCTAGCATCGCGTTAACTTGAACAGCCATCGATTGTTTAGCTGCTTTAACTACAGCAGATTCGTCAGTTTTACGCATTTCAGCAGCGTGCTCTAACGTCCAGCCTTGAGGCAAATAACCATTTAATGGATCGTGCGCAGATGTTTGGTCAGTGACCACATCTGGCGTCACACCGCGCTCAACTAATTCCGCAAAAATGTCAGCAGCATTCGCGAGTAATCCGACAGAAACAGGTTTGCCAATGGCATTAGCTTCATCAATCATGGCCAAAGCCTCATCTAATGAGGTCGCTTTCTTATCCACATAACGAGTGCGCAGACGGAAATCAATACGCGTTTCATCAACTTCACATGCCAATACTGAATAACCCGCCATGGTGCCAGCAAGGGGTTGTGCGCCGCCCATACCACCCAGTCCGCCAGTTAAAATCCACTTACCTGCTGCATTGCCATCAAAGTGCTGTTTTGCCATCGCGACAAAGGTCTCGTAAGTGCCTTGAACAATTCCTTGAGTACCAATATAAATCCACGAGCCTGCGGTCATTTGGCCGTACATGGCCAAGCCTTTTTTATCCAGCTCGTTGAAGTGCTCCCAATTAGCCCAGTGCGGAACCAAGTTTGAGTTGGCAATAATCACTCTCGGAGCATTGTCATGGGTTTTAAATACGCCAACAGGTTTACCAGACTGAACAAGTAAGGTTTCATCGTCTTCAAGACGTTGAAGCACTTCAATAATTTTGTCATAGCATTGCCAATCACGAGCTGCGCGGCCAATACCGCCATAAACCACTAAGTCTTCTGGTCGCTCAGCAACATCTGGGTGTAAGTTATTCATTAACATCCGCATTGCAGCTTCAGTTAACCAGCTTTTGCAGGCGAGTGTCGTGCCGTGAGGTGCGATAATATTACGGCTAGGGTCGTGTCTATTACTCATTATATTTCCTTCAATTATCTTCAACTGTTAACACTCAAAGGTGCTAAAGCCTGACTTTTTTGTTTTTATAAATGACAATCTATCGGTTAAACGTTAAATGACCACCTAGTCTGAATTGACTGCCGGGGTGAGTTAATCGAGCAAAACTCACCACCCCTTTTCGAGACCAAGTGCGACGTAAAATTTGTAAGCATGGTTCTGAAGGCTCAATGGCTAAACGCTGTTGGGTTTGCTCATTGGCAATAACGGCTTCAATGGTATGGCGAGCTTCGGTTAAGGGAGCGACTTTAGATAAATACTCATGAGGCGTAAGCAAATTGAAATCTTGTTTTAAATAATCGGGGATCATTTGCGGATTCACATAACGCTCTTCCACTTGCAAAGGTTTATCTTGTTCGCAATGCACCAAAACTGAATAAAATACTGGGCTGCCTTCTTCAAGCCCTAACGAGATAGCCACTGCACTGGGTGCACTTACTTGTGCCAATTCAAGTTGCTTAACACTGTAGCCATGCCCCCTGTCTTTAATCTCATCGGCAATATTGCGAATGGCTAATAGCGAAGACTGCGATTTAAGCCCCGCAACAAAAGTACCTAATCCTTGACTGCGCTCTAACACTCCAGATTCCACCAATTCTGTTAATGCACGACGTGCGGTCATTCGACTACAATCAAACAACTCAGTTAACTGGTTTTCAGAAGGCACGCGATCATTCTCTTGCCATTCACCCGCTTCAATGCGCGCTAAAATGTACTGCTTAATTTGTGCAAATTTTGCTAGTGCCATCGTCTTATCCATTTGAGTAAAATGTGTTGTAGTTGCACGCGCTAGAGGGTTATTAGTGGCAAGCGATAGGGTTTTCATGAATAGAACTGCCTAAAACTTGCTTATTTTGGTGAATTAACCCACGTTACGATTAAAAACTCGGCGTTAACCTTACCTTGTATATACAAGTTAAAACAAGTATTGTTTTGCCTTAATCGAATAATTAATTTTACGCTCAGGAGTTGCCATGTCGTGGGACCACGTTTGGATTGACGTTAATATTGCTACTATGGATCCAGATAATTCAGCAGCTTATGGCGCTATCACTGATGCCGCTATTGCAGTTAAAGACGGCAAAATTGCTTGGCTTGGACCACGCAAAGAATTACCTGACTTTGATGTATTTGATATGCCCGTGTATCGTGGTCGTGGTGGATGGATAACCCCTGGCCTTATTGATGCCCATACTCATTTAGTGTTCGCAGGCAACCGTGCCAACGAGTTTGAAATGCGACTTGAAGGCGCAAGCTATGAAGATATTGCTCGTGCTGGAGGAGGTATCATTTCGACAGTAAATGCTTGCCGTGAAGCGGAAGAAGCTGAATTATTCGATCTCGGTCGTCAACGCCTCAATGCCCTAGCCAAAGAAGGGGTGACGACAGTTGAGATTAAATCAGGCTACGGATTAAATACCGAGACTGAAGTGAAATTACT
The DNA here is from genome assembly GCF_018100775.1 of Shewanella sp. MMG014. Classification (NCBI taxonomy): domain Bacteria; kingdom Pseudomonadati; phylum Pseudomonadota; class Gammaproteobacteria; order Alteromonadales; family Shewanellaceae; genus Shewanella; species Shewanella sp. MMG014. Next base: position 53,180 of record NZ_JAGJDZ010000014.1, on the reverse strand, counting down.
CAAGGTTGCACGTGAACTAGGGCGCAATCATCATGTCGATGTAAAAACAACTTTTCTTGGCGCTCATGCTATTCCACCAGAATATAAACATGATACAGAGGCCTATGTGGATCTCGTCATTAACGCGATGTTACCTGCCGTTATTGAACAAAATCTTGCTGATGCTGCTGATGTTTTTTGTGAAAATATTGCCTTCAACCTTGACCAAACAGAGCGAGTATTAACTGCCGCAAAAACGGCAGGCCTCGAAATAAAACTTCATGCCGAGCAACTGTCTAATATGGGCGGTTCGACGATGGCCGCTAAGTTGGGCGCAAAATCAGTCGATCATATTGAATACCTTGATGAAGCTGGCGTTAAAGCACTTGCAGAAAGTGGCACCTGCGCCACCTTACTACCTGGAGCGTTTTATTTTCTGCGTGAAACGAAAATGCCACCGATTGAACTATTACGTCAATATAACGTGCCGATTGTGGTTGCTAGCGACTTTAACCCTGGCTCATCGCCTATTTGTTCTACCTTATTGATGTTGAACATGGCTTGCACTTTATTCAAACTCACCCCAGAAGAAGCATTAAAAGGAATAACGGTAAACGCAGCCAAAGCGTTAGGAATAGAACAAAATGTTGGCATGCTTGCACAAGGTATGCAGGCCGATTTCTGTCTTTGGGATATTGCCACACCAGCTCAATTGGCCTACGCCTATGGAGTGAATCCATGTAAAGATGTCGTCAAAAATGGTGTGCTAGTTCATCAATAGTTTATTCATTTAGTCACTAAAGACTTTTCTCTGTTACTAGTTTGAAAAGTAATCTATAGCCAAGAGAATATCTCGCTTATTAAAATGCCGACATTTGTCGGCATTTATTATATCTGTGTACTGTCTGTCTATCTGATCACTCGTCGTCTTTCAGTGCATCAACAGGTAACCAATTCACTTTAACACCGGCTTGCAAAAACATATCTTGGCTAATTTTGATTTTATCGCCCCAGCGAGATAAGAAATCTTGGCTTTGCTCTGGGCAATATACCCCAGTAATCCCTGTTTGAATAATCTTTGCAGCACAATTAGGACACGGGAAATGGGTCACCCAAATATCGCAGCCATCAAGATCACGCTTAGCAAATAAAATCGCATTCTCTTCTGCGTGCAAGGTCTTGAGTAACTTCATATCACGATCATCAGTTTCAGCGCTGTCAGAAATCCCATGGGGATAACCATTAAAACCGACAGAAACAATCCGATTATGCTTAGTGATCACCGCACCCACTTGAGTTGACGGATCTTTACTCCATGAACCGACAAGCTCAGCCATCTGAAAAAATCGTTTTGCCCATTTTGAAATCATAGCGGCTCCCCTTTTGCTTGCTGAGTGTGAACTTGGCTTTTATCTATTCATAATACCTAAAGTTAGCAACATTGGCAGCAAATAACAGTGCAATATCATTGATTTGAGTAATCCTCATCTTTGTTGTTCAAATTGACTAGCCATCAGACCTAATAAAGCTTAGGATCTTGAGCAAGCACATTTAAGGATTGGAGTACGTAGACACTATGGGTATTAGAGCGATTATCGTAGATACAGCTGGCACCACGACTGATCTAGATTTTATTCACGATGTACTATTCCCTTATTCAAAAAAAGCCATGGGCGATTTTCTGAGTAAGAATCAACATAACCCATTGGTTGAATACTGTATTAGTGACGTACGTGATCTTGCTTTAGAACAAGACGCCTCTATCGAACGTGTTACAGAAATCCTGTCACAGTGGATTGATGAAGACCGTAAAGCGACACCACTTAAGACCCTTCAAGGGCTAATTTGGAAACAGGGTTACGCTAGTGGTGAATTTACCGGTCATATTTACCCAGATTTTATCGATGCGATTCCACGTATTGAAGCGGCAAACATCCGTATTTACAGTTTCTCTTCTGGCTCAGCTGAAGCGCAAAAAATGCTATTCAGTCACAGCGATGCAGGTGATTTAACACCTAAATTCAGCGGTCATTTTGATACCCGTACGGGTAACAAGTTAGATAAACAAGCTTACTGTAATATTCTCAATACCGTGAGCTTAAGTCCTAAACAAGTCTTGTTTATCTCTGATGTGATTGAAGAGTTAAAAGCGGCTGACGCAGCAGGGTTACATACTTGCCAAATGGTGCGTTTTGACAATCAAAAAACCGCTAAGTTTGCACAAATTAGCGATTTCTCGGCTTTACCTATTGATTGCTAAGCCTGCAAATTTAGCGTTGTAACCCATACGCGCTTAACGCCCTAATAAAAAACGACCCAAAGGTCGTTTTTTATTATCTGGCACATAACGCTAGTGGGTTAAATCTCTTCATTAAAAAGTAACACCACACTGCCGCCACTTAATACGCTATCAATATTCACCGTCACACCAATACCAATGTTGGTTAACCATGATGATAAAGACGGCGTTTCAACGAGCCAACCTAAACCCGTTTCATAATAATGATTGGTTCCCATGCTATCGACTGCATCACCGGTTAAGTCTATTCGCTTAAATAAAAAGCGCATTTCATTGCGATAACTCATCAGCTCAGGCAGTGGGTAATGATAAATAAATGTATTACTAAAACGGCCAACATGGGGAGTACCTGTTTGTTCAGGTGAGTCTGCATTGACGATATTGCCAAAAGCGTAATTAACTCGACTTATAAACTGCCACTTATTTTCCCAAAGCGTGCCTTGATAATGTAACTCAAACGTAGGATCTACCATCCAGGCATCGTAAGAAGTATTAAATACCTCACCATCAAAGTCTTGACGCAGTCCCTCAAGTGCTGGGCTATAATCAAAATGATTTCGATACCAAATATAATGACCACCTAAGCCAAGCTGCAACCACCAATTCGAAGATAACTCATACCGCCAGCGCTGCTCAGCAGATAATAGATAACTCTTTTCATCGAGCTTTTCAGTCATGTTCGCTTGATCAGAGAGTTGTAAAGATTGTTTCGAATTAATAAATGAAAACTTCACAGAGCTGGCCGTTTGCCAATCAGGTGATAGCTCAAGCCAATTGCTTTCCCAAGGGATTGAGTAAACACTTAATTCCTTGCGGCGTTGAATGGATTCTTTAGACCCAGTATCGATATTATCCAGATCCACAATGTTACTGGGATCAAAATTGACAACCCCTAAGGTCACTAAGCCCGCATCCGACAACACAATCGCAGTTGCAATGTTGCCTTTAGTGATATCACTTAAACTTTGATCCACTGTGATATCCGTATTGGCAAAAGCTAAATGACTTATGAGTGCAAGAATGCAACTAAAGCCCCAGCGAATAACCATAGGCGAATTACCGATGCTGAACATTTTCATGGCTAACCCTTTGCTGGAAATGCGGGTGAAACACAAGCTTTAACCAAAAACTCGTAACCATAACGACTAGCTTTTGCGTCAGTGGGGGTAATTTCTAAAATCTCATAGTCATTTAACTCAATCACTTTACTATTCAATTGAGACTCACAGCGAGAAAATTGATTGCCCTCAAAATAATAAATAAAATTGGCAATCGTCATTCTTACCATCAAGCGATAACTCTCTCGAATAATATCGTAACGTCGCTCAGCCGCTTCATCTGCTCCAACACTCAAACGCTTCACTTCGTTTTGCTGCACTTGTTTAATTGATTGTTGTACCGCATCCTCAATCACCTTTTGAGTGCTCGATGCGATATCAGAAGGAATATCTTCGTTAGAAGTTGCAGTCACAGAATCAGGAACAGAAACAGGTGCAGGCTCAGTAGAGCTAAGGTTTTCTGTGTCATTATTCTCAGCAGCTAAAGTTGTTTCAGCCTCTCCCTCAGCCTTACCTTCGACAATTTTCGCACCAACGGCTGAGAGCTTTTGCAACCCCGCATCAATATCTTCAGGTTTTTCACCTGTTTCCTCTTCTAACAATTTGATCATTTTTGCTCTGGGATCACTACTTTCAAAGGTGTTTTCAATATCACTTAATAAATACAGGTTAGCTAACACCACATACGCCAATATCATTCGTAGCAATATCGTGCGTTTTCGATAATGCTCACTATTAGTAAAACGTATTGATTTAACGCCAAGCAAGCTAAGTACTGGCATCAATACAAAATAAATTGGGATGACAGCTTGCAGCAGCATTAAGGCGACACCACTCACCAATACGAACCATACAGGCATATACAACAAAATCACTAAGTTGTGGGTATAGGTTAAATGATCCGCATCAACACCTGAAACTTCATTAACGACAGAGGCTGCCCACACTAACGAAAAATTGGCAATAATGGCGTAAAACAATAGCAAAAAGGCTTTACCCGCCAAGCTATGCCAAGTCTTAGAGAACAAGGGCCAAAACTCAATCATCATTGCAATCATGGCAATGATCCCCACCATAGTCACACCTTCAGTGGTAAACATTAATATGAAGGCAATGAAGTACAGCTTTTGCGCCACTGTTAATTTATTGATGATGGATTTGAGATAGCCCAATATTGCGCTTGGCAAACTTGCTAATGTGATTCCCGGTTTATACAAAAGCTGCATAAGGCGAGGATAATTTATTGATTTCAATCGATGCATTCCATAGCAAAACATTGTTTAACATCATCAAAACATATTGCTCTTTTGATAGCAAAATATTCCCAGCTTGTTGAAGCCTTCATTGCCTGTTACTCTGAATAAAAATCAAACAAGCGTTTAACTTTAAAAGGGACAGCCAATACAATGGAACAGTTTATTCAGCAGCATTCAATTATCACTGAAATTCCAGTGGCATGGGGCGAAATGGACGCATTAAACCATGTCAATAACGTGGTGTATTTTCGTTACTTTGAAACCGCAAGAATCGATTTTTTCAGCCAAATTAATATGATGGACGATCTTGCTAAGACATCCATAGGCCCAGTACTCAGCGAGACTCATGCTCGCTATAAACGCCCAGTCACCTTTCCAGACACCTTGCTAGTCAGTGTCAGCATCAGTGATATTCAACAAGATCGTTTTGTCATGCATTACCGTATTTTCAGTAAAGCGCAACAAGCAGTGACAACAACAGGAACGGCTAACGTAGTGATGTTTAACTTTAAAACAGGTCAAAAAGCCACTTTAACGCCTGAGCTATTAGATGCCCTCAAGCAGCACGCTGAACCGAGCGAATAGCTATTGGGTGGTTATTAGATGGTTATTAGATAGTTATTGAGTAATCATCGAGTAAGGCTTCAATCGTCACCGAATAAATTGCGAAGAAAAGCCGCATAACATCACTGTTAATGCGGCTCTTTAAATTTGATTCAACTTGCTTTAGCTATAACAACCCAACACTGTAATTGCTCAAGCTTTGTGCTGCCACGATATTGACCAGTGACACATGATAACCAGAAATCAAATCTACAATTGCGTTATCACTCGCCCGTTAAGGCTGCAAGCTGCGCCTTAACCTCATCCGACATTGGTTGACTCTTTTCCGTCTGATAGTTGTAATGCACCATAGTGGTTTTCGCTTCTGCTGTTTGGCGGCCATTTTGCCAACAGCTTTGTGCAATTTCAAAACTACTGTTACCCACTCGGCTAATGTGAGTCTTGACTGTCACGTCAGCGCCATAAAAAGTCGGCGCATTAAAGACAATATTAAACCCCGCAATAATCATGTTCCATTTAGATAAATTTTGCCCCGGGTTAACAATATCAAACACAGGATCTCGTGCGGCCTCAAACCACACTGGAATGACGGTATTATTGATATGCCCTAAGGCATCGGTTTCACAAAATCGTGGGGTAAGATTTAGGCTAAACTGGGTGTCTGACACAGAGGAAGTCCTTTTATTATTGTTATTTTCTCGCCAGCAATATCGCTAAAGTTGGCGTCTACGATCAGCAATAGCTTAAGCTACCACACCTGCAGAGTCACCCTTAAATATCATCAAAAAAATCTTTATTACGAATGTACTTATGCATGTAATGAAAGGCAAACGGCGACACTATCCAGCTTACAAAGCTCATCAAAAAGCGTTTTATCGGCGGCGTATTTTCATAGATACGTTCGTTATGCAGCCAGAGCATTTTACCCACATGAAAGAAAATACCCGGAAGAGGCGGCAAAAAAGTCACTACGTCAATATCACAGCAAATACGATAAGTACGCCGTTGTAATAAATACGCTTTTTGGAAACTCTTAAAACCAGGAGAAGGCTGGCCAAAGGTCACCACACGTTTAATTGAGTTCGGGTATAAGCGCTCTAATCTGTCAGCGGCTAAAATTGCCATTGAGCCGCCTGAAGAGTGCCCTGTCAGGGATATTCTTTTACCCGCTACAATCAATGGGTATAACACCATCTGCAGTTGAGAAAACAAACTGATATTGGGATCGTAATGCGGCGGGATCGGATTGGTTTTTTGCTCTAATAAATAATCATATCCAGCATGGACATTATACTTAGTATCAACAAACTGTTTGGCTTTAGGCCAGCACTGGCAGTTTATCAGCCACTCATTCATGGTTTGAGAACCGCGAAATACCACCAGCACTTCTTTTTTATCTTCACGCCACAAAATACGTGCGCAAACGTTACCCCAGCGATTGGCAATTTCACGATAATGCTCATGAGAAAAACCTAGCTTTTCAGGCGAAAAGTCATCTCGATAAGTGACTTTGCATAGCACAGCATAACGTTCGTATTGATAGCGTTTCAGTTTTTTCAAAGTAGCAAGTTCAGTTAGGCAAACTGAGTTGAGAATATCGGGCTTTTATGACACTACTGTGATGTTATCTTCTGCTTTTTGATTATCGCAGGTAAGGCGACCGAATGAAGACAGCTCCTATTAAAGAGTTTTTAGCGTTCAAAAACACCTTTGATCCTGAGCAAATAGACTGCTCTGTTTACCCAAGACCATTGGTGTGTGAAATGCAGAACTAATTTGCGCCTTGGTAATGCTTGTTTACCCAAGGATCGGTCTGCTTTAATGCTTCAATCGTCAAAAAAGCTTCTTGATTATCGGTTGTCGGTTTTATGAAGAGGTGCACATTTTTGTCGTTAGACACGAATGGAAATTTTGTTCTTTTGCTAATAACAGGCGAGAAAACATAATATTTCTCATCTAAATCTAAAGAAAGATAGGTCGCTGTGTAGAACTTTTCTATTCCAATTACTGCAAATAACCCTTTTTCACCAGATGGTGTTATTGTAGAGTATTTCAATAACTTAGCAGGTTTGTAATGCATAAATCGACATGTTGCTGATTTTTTAAATTCAAATAAAGCATTATGAATATCACAGTCTGTTCCCGAAAATATGATTCCTTTTTTTCCATTGCCGTAATCATTAAACGTACTTTCAACGTAAGTTAAATCTCTATATTTGACAGCACTATCGATAAGCTCCTGATCTATATTGTCAAAAACTTCTTGTATGCTTTCTTTGGATTTGGTTTCAACAGGGTAATAAACAAGTCCATAGTAAGTATTTAATGGTGCATTACCTTGGTTAGTCCCTAACATACTCAAGAACGCACCGCCAATACCACCAGCACCAAAACCAATAATACCATCAGCCATGTAATCCATTGTGCCTGGAGTTGTGTCAGCATCTTTAGGGCGGTTAGCGTCACGTAGGCCGTTGTGAAAGCCCAAACTGCCATCAACTACATTCATTGCAAAGCTCATGTCATTGTCGTACACGAAGTCTTTATCGCTTTCTGGCGTGTAAGGGTCGGTTGATGCACAACCAGCCAGTAAGCTGGTGGCTAATAATGTTGTAGTGAGTGTTTTCAGGGTAATTTTCATCATTTTTTCTCGTTATTAATTAAGCTGGTTACTTATTGTCAAGATTCAACACTTATGCGACTACCTGTTTTTATTACATATTTAGCAATACCATCGTACCCTATGCGCAATAGTTTTTTTGTCTAAAAATACCCCATAAAAAAGGACACCCTAAGGTGTCCTTTGAATATTTGCTTCACAACTCACGTAATGACTAAGCTTGCTCGCTATTTTGCATACATAGCATCAATTTCACTGATGTATTTAGAGTAAATCTTCTTACGGCGCAGTTTCATGGTTGGGGTAATTAAACCTGACTCCATAGAAAATGCTTCTGGTAACAAGGTGAACTTCTTAATCTTCTCAAAGCCTGCAAGTTCGTGTTGCATCTCTTTTAGACGTTGTTCGAAATGCTCAATCACTTGGCTATGGCGTAAAAGTTCTATTGGGTTTTCAAACTTAATCTCATGCTCTTTAGCCCAAGACTCCAGTGATTCAAATGCAGGTACAATTAACGCTGATACATAGTTACGAGCGTCAGCCACAATCGCCACTTGCTCGATAAACGGGCAACAACTGACTTTACCTTCAACACGTTGCGGTGCGATGTATTTACCGTTTGAGGTTTTCATTAACTCTTTAATACGGTCAGTAATGTATAAGTTGCCTTCGGCATCTAACATGCCTGCATCACCGGTTTTTAACCAGCCATCTTCAAACGCTTCTTCAGTATCTTGTGGGCGGTTAAAGTAACCACGCATCACGGTGTCACCACGTACTAAAATTTCGTTATTAGCACCGATTTTCACTTCCATAGCGCTAAGTGGTTTACCGTTTGAACCTGACACACGATTATCTAAGGTATTACAGGTCACTGTGGCACAGGTTTCAGTCATGCCGTAACCACAAAGAATCGGTACACCAATGCTGTGGAAAAAGCCGCCAACATTTACATCAAGTGCAGCGCCGCCAACAGGCATAAACTTAAGGCGTCCACCGAGTACGTTTTGCAACTTACTGAATACGAGTTTATTTGCCAGTTTCCATTGCAAAGACAAACGCATACTTGCACGTTTACGGCCTTGGCCGACTTCAAACTGACGCGAGCCCACACCAATTGCCCAATTAAATAACTTTTGGCGTATTGCTGGTGCACTATTCACTTTGTCATGTACTGCGCTATACACTTTTTCTAAAAAGCGCGGCACAACACATAAAGTGTGTGGACGAACTTCAGCAATCGCTTCTTTCACGCGATTTGTATCGCTGAGGTAGACATTATGACCACCGCGACACAATACATAAAAACTCCAACCACGTTCAAATACATGACTCAGCGGTAAGAAAGCTAAAGAAACATCGCCAGCTTTAAATGCAATTTCAGTGTCGTGTTGTTCAACCATTGACGCGATATTGCGATAGTCGAGCATCACGCCTTTTGGATCGCCAGTCGTGCCAGAGGTATAAATAAGGGTTAATAAGTCATCAAGACTGGTTTGCGATAAACGAAGCTCAAGCTCAGCTTCACTTGCTGGTGTCGTCTCAGCAATAAGAATATCGTCAAAATGAAAGTGCTCATCTGAAGCCAGTTTTACTTGGTTATCAAACACAATCACATGCTCAACGGTAGGACATTGGGCTTGAATTTTACAGGCGGTAGCATATTGGCCTTCATCACCGGCAAAAATGACTTTGGCACGGGCATCATTCACGATGAAAACCGCTTGCTCCATTGGGCTCGTTGGGTAAACAGGCACGACAACCGTTCGGGCTTTAAGCGCACCAATATCAGCACAGCTCCATTGCGGGCTATTTTGCGCCACAATAACCACTTTGTCTTGGGCTTGCAGACCGAAATCAATTAACAGCTGTGCCACTTTATTAGTAATAGTATCAAATTGGCTCCATGAAACTTTGTTCCAAGGGGCTGCCATCTCAAATCCTTCGAGTGCGATGTTATCTTCTAATGCTGTGCTTTGCTGCTGTAGAAGTCTGACTAAATGAAATTGTTCGAGAGACATTAATAATTACCTTTTAGCTTACAAGTGTTCCGCTTTTTGGCATTCTACTTTAAGCCATACAGAAAAATAAGAGTTTTTAGTCTAAATTAGCGTCAATTCACAGATTATCGCTACATTTTACAAACTGGCAACACCATTTTTCCATAGTTTGCGTTTGCTGATAACGAGCAAAAGGCCCATTAACAGCAGTAACCCGAGATCTCCCCAGTAATAGCTGGCAGTTATCATGCCTTGTTCTCGCAAGTCCACTAACGAGGTCGAAAGCCAAACTGAATGAACAATCACAATCAGCATGGTTAAACTAATTTGTAATACTGAGCGGCTCATAGCGCCCAATGCTAATGCCATACCTGAAGCCCAAATCGTGCTGGCGACGATATGTAAGCCTGCCAATAAGGTCATCTGTGCATTAAATAATGCCGACACGAATGTGATGACAGTAATAATACTCAGCACAATGGCCAATAAATGAAGCTGTGATTTAAAAAATTGATCAACTAATCCACGTTTTCCGCTAAAGGTCGGTAGCATAAATAAGGTTTCAGCTGCGCGCCAACGTTGCACACGTGTCCAGTGAATTAAACTGCACACCATAATCAACATTTGCGATAACACCATAATCACAGGGACTTCTGCATCAAAATAAGCTGACAGTAAAATAGCGATAATGCTTAATATCGGTAATACCAGCAGTAACATCCCTAGCATAGGACCAATAAAATAACTGGCGGGGTGCAAAAACTGGGTTAATTTTATAAACCAGCGATTCTGCCCTGCAATAGGGCCGATCATCCAACCGGTTTCTAACCCATTTAAGTAAATACTGCGGGCATGAGGGTTCCAACTAAAGCGTTGCAGTTTTCTATAAATTAATGCCCCTAATACCACTGGCAATAACGCTAAGAAGTGGCCAACCTCAACAGGTAAAGAGGCTACTACTTCAGGTAAGATAGGCAGAAAAAGAAAAACAAAAACGGAAAAGTTAAAGCGTTGAGGTCGATTCAAACACGCAAGAATAAAACCCATTCCAACGCTAAAATAAGCTAACAAAAAGCCAATATTGAGTGGCTGCGGGCTAAGCAATAAAACACTGGTACAAGTTAACATCATCACGATAAACACGAGTGCGGCTTGCTGTTTTACTCGTTGGTAATATCCCGGAATTAACACGCCTTGCTCATTGGCCGACAGTTTGATGAACTGCCAGGCAATTGCCACTGAAATAGACAAAATACACATGCCTAGAGCAATACTAATTACGTCAACTTGTTCAGGTTTACTAATGATTGCCAGCACAGCAAGTCCGATCCCCAATAGCGCTACCAGCAAAAAGCTTACACTACCAAAATCACGACACCACAATGAATAAAATCCATTAAGGCACTGTTTTACGCCGATGGATTCAGGTGATCGTTTTGTCGGGTTCACATGGGAATGATTCATCGATGTAATTCCATGAATAATTGATCCAAATTTAATGAGCTAACTTGAGTTGAACCGGGTATTTCAAGTTGATTTTCATTATCCACCAGCACCTGTTGTTGATGACGGTTTAATACTTTAACCCCTTGCGGCAGCGTTTGGTTTTCGCCTAGCTGGACTAAACTCACCTCTTCACGCAACGCATCAATTTCTTTAAATAGCACCAACTCACCGCGTTTAATCAATGCAACATGACTTGCCACTCGCTCTAAATCTGAAGTAATGTGTGAAGAAAACAACACGGCAGAACCTGACTCTAAGGCCAATTCGAATAAATCCCCCATGAATTGACGACGTACAATGGGATCTAAACTGGCAACGGGTTCATCAAGGATAAGCAATTGCGGGCGGTAGGCCATGGCCATGATAAGTGCTAAGGATTGGCGTTGGCCCACTGATAATTTTTGTACTTGTTGCTTGGGTTCAAGACCAAAACGTTCAAGCCATTCTGTTTCTAGGCTTTTATCCCATTGTGGATAAAAGCTGCAGTGTAGTTCTAACGCACTGGCAATCGTGAAGCCTTCATAACCAAAAGGTTGTTGCGGCACATAGCCAATTTTGGCTTTCGCGGCCATAGACAACTCTATTGCAGGCTCCCCTAAGGTCGAAATATCACCAGAATCTATATCTAGAATACCCAGTGCAGCACGCATTAACGTCGATTTACCCGCACCATTTTGACCTAATAAGCCTACGACCATGCCAGCTGACAAGCTAAAACTTAACTGTTTAAGCACCACATTATCGTCAAAACACTTGTCGACTTGGTTGAACTCTAAAATTGCCTCAGTACTGATATCCATTTAACGTATTCCTTGTTAACTTACTGCTGTTATGGCTTTTTATTATTGTTTCCACTGAGTTGCCACTAACGCTTGCAACTCCTCAAGGCTGATACCTAATTGCTTTGCTTGATTGATTAGATCAAGTGCTTGGGGGACAAGTAATTGCGGACCCGACGTGTCATCGTTAGATTGCCTATTCGCGACTCGAGTAGGTTGCCCACGACGACGCTCGAGCCAACCTTGCTCTACTAATTGTTGAATCGCTCGTGACACTGTCATTGGATTAACCGCTAGGTGCTCAGCAAGTTGTCTCACCGAAGGCAACACTTGGTCCACTTGTAATTGGCCACCCACAATTAACCGTACAATTTGCTCATGCAATTGTCGGTAAATGGGTTCGCCACTACTGGGGTTGACTTTTATTAGTTCTAGCATTAGCCTTTACTTACTGTATTAATACATTGATACACCGATACACTAATGTTAAGTTACCACAATCATCCTGAAATGCAAAAAGGAAAGATGTAATGAACATCGGAAAAGTTATGTTGCAAGGAACCTATAACAAGGTAAGCAATGCCCGTTGGCTGACAACAAAATCAAAGCTGATAAGCGCCGTTCAAGTTGGTTTACTGTCTATGATGAGCTTATCTGCTGCGGCAGATGAAAGCACTGTTGCTATTGAACAAGCACCACTTTCAGCGTGTTATGTTGATGGTTTATCAGAGCAAGTGCAGTGCGGCTCATTATTAGTGGCTGAAAATCCAGCCAAGCCTGATGGCAAGAAAATCACCGTTCATTACGCTGTATTACCAGCGATTAAACCCAGCTTTAAAAAACAAGCCATGCTTGCCATTGCTGGCGGACCAGGACAATCAGCCATTGAAAATGCCGCAGGGTTTGACCGCGTACTGGCTAAAGTCCGTCAAGATCGCGACATTTTATTGATTGACCAACGTGGGACTGGGCAATCTAATATCTTGGCCTGTGATGATGACGATATGTCAGTGCTATCGTTTAATGATGACGATATGGACTATGTGAAAGACACTCAAGCCTGCTTAGATGAAATAGATGCTGATGTCACGCAATATGGCAGCTTAACGGCGTTAACTGACTTTGAAGCTATTCGCCAACACTTAGGTTATGAAAAACTGCATTTATATGGTGTATCGTACGGTACCCGTATGGCGCAGCTATATATGCGTGAACATCCAAATGCGATCGCCACCGTGACTTTAGATGGTGTTGTACCAATGCAGCAAAGTGTTATCGCTATTGGTGAAGCCATCGATAGAGGCTACGGCCTTCTCTTTAAAGACTGCCAGCAAAACAGTTTATGCGGTCAGCAATTTCCGGATCTTGAACAAGATTTTATCTCTGTCGATAACCAGTTAGCCAAATCCCCAGTCAAGACACAAGTACGCGATCCACAAACTGATGAGCTAACCAGCTTTTTGCTGACTCGAGGTAAATTTAACGGTGCGATTAGAATGGCACTCTACATGCCCAACATTCGTTCGTTAACGCCCCATGCAATTCATCAAGCCGCTTTGGGGAACTACCAACCCATATTAGGCATTTACACCTTAACCTCAGATAGCACAGGTATCGCCATGGGAATGCACGCCTCTGTGGTTTGTGGCGAAGATATTCATCGCATCACAACAAGCATGCGCGAACAAGCACAAGACTCTTACATGGGACGCACCATGATAGAAGGACTAGAGGCAACGTGCAGCGTGTGGAATATGCCGCAAGTCGATAACAGCTTTAGCGATGCTATCGCAAGTGACATTCCTACCCTCTTGCTTTCAGGCGAGCTAGATCCTGCAACGCCACCAAGCTGGGGCGATATGGCCACAGAAAAACTCACTAATGCAAAACATTTTGTCTCTGAATTTGCTACCCATGGCGTGGCTTATCAAAGCTGCGGTAACGATCTCATCGCAGATTTAGTGAGCAGTGGCTCGATAGATAACATTGACGGTAAATGCTTAGAAAAGGATGTTCGTAGAAGTTTTTACTTAAATGCCAACTCAGTTGAAACCCTTTCAGCTGCCGCTGAGGAAGAATAATCATGATTACTGTATCAAATTTATCGAAAAAAATTGGCGACGTACAAGCACTGGATAACCTCAGCTTTAGTGCTCATGACGGTCATATTACTGGACTACTTGGCCCAAATGGCGCGGGTAAAACCACCTGTCTACGAACAGTGTTTGGGTTATTAGCGGCAGATGAAGGCCACGCCGAAATCGATGGTATTGATGTTGCCAAAGAGCCAACAAAAGCAAAAGCACAATTAGGCTTATTCCCAGACCCATTTGGTTTATATGAGCGATTATCGCCAAGAGAATACATTAGCTACTTTGCCGAACTCAGCGGCATGTCAAAGGCTGATGCTAAACAAGCAACAGCCAATGTCATCGCGCAATTAAAACTCGAAGATATTGCCGACCGTCGATGTAAAGGTTTCTCACAAGGGCAACGCATGAAAACTGCATTAGCCCAAGCGATAGTGCACCAGCCAACCAACATCATTTTGGACGAGCCAACACGTGGCTTAGATGTCATGAGTACCAGGTTACTGCGAGATATTTTGATTGAGCTTAAAAAAGCAGGCCATTGCGTGTTGTTTTCAAGCCATGTGATGCAAGAAGTGGCCGCTTTATGTGACCAAGTCATCGTGATGGCTAACGGTAAAGTGGTTGCCACAGGCAGCCCAGAGGAGCTTTGCCAACAAACGGGTGAAACCTCACTGGAAGAAGCCTTTATTAAACTCATCGGTACTGACGAAGGAATCGCAGCCTAATGAAAACAGTTATAGCAATGGTTCGCAAAGAACTCATCGACGCAATGCGTGACAAACGCTCAGTAATGGCAGGTCTATATTATGCCATCGGTACCCCGCTGTTAATGTGCGGCATGTTTATGGTGTTGATTGGGCAACTATCGACCCCTGAAGATCTTAATATCAAGATCACCAATGCCGACAACGCGCCTGATCTAGTCCGATTCTTAAATAATCGCGGCATTAACGCTTCAACTGACGAAGGGGTTGCAGCTAAAGATGTCAAAGATATCGAGCTTATCATCAGTGATGATTATGCAGCGCACATGGCTAAAGCTAAGCCTGCTGAAATCACCTTAATCGCCGATAACTCAAATGAAAAGCTACAGCAATCCATTCGCAGAGTTGAAAACCAACTTCAAGCCTACAGCGGTGAAATGGGCAGCTTACGCCTTATCGCACGTGGGATTAACCCTGCTGTTGTGCAGCCAATTAAAGTGGTAGTAGAAGATCAAGCAACGCCAGACTCTAAAGGCGGCTTTATTTTAGGCATTGCCATTTTCACCATGATTTATTCGGTGTTTATCTCAGGTATGAACTTGGCTATTGATACCAGTGCGGGCGAACGTGAGCGTAATTCATTAGCACTGCTGTTAAGCCACCCTATTAGTACGCGCCAATTAGTACTAGGTAAAATCATTGCAGTCACCTGCTTTGCATTGCTGGGCTTATTGCTGATTTTAATCGTGTCTAAATTTGCCTACACCTTTGTGCCTTGGCAAGAGCTTGGCTTTAGCGTAAATATTTCGCCAGACTTTATGGGGCTAATGCTATTTATTGGCATTCCACTCGCCATTATGGCGGCAACATTACAATTGTTTGTGTCATTTATGGCCAAAACATTTAAAGAGGCTCAGTCCTATCTCACCATGGTACTGTTTGTGCCGCTCGCCTTATCAATGGCAGCGAGCTACAACATTGCCCCTGATGTACTGGAATGGTTACCTGTTTCAGGCCAGCAGCAAGCCCTAATGGCCTTTATTAAAGGTCGTGAAATCCCAATGCTGCAATTACTGGTGTCATCTGCAGCCACACTGGTACTGTCAATTGCACTTGCATTAGGACTAGAAAAACTGCTGAAAAGCGAGAAAGTAGTATTTGGTTTGTAAACGTTAATGGCATGCATGGGCAAGGTTGAATACCAAGCATGCTCATCATGCTAATACCTATCGGGATAAATAAGTGATCATTCTTATGCTGATTGGTATAAACCCTCATATAGGAAGGAGTCTGTTATGGAACAAGAATACGCCATTGTAGCTTTAGTCATTGTGATTACTGTTGGCACCACAGCGACTGAGATTTTTAAGCAGTATATGAAATCAAAAAGCGCTAATAAGTCAGGTCATCAGGCTGAAGAAATGAAGTTACTGCGACAACAAAACAATGAACTCAAGCAGCGAATTGCCACTCTTGAGAAAATTGTCACTGAGCCAGAGTATGATTTAAAGCAGCAAATTAACTCACTTTAATTAGCACTTAAAGCCCAAAAAGTATCGCTAGCAGCAGGTATGAGTATTAAATTTTTGTCGATAAGCACGCGGGCTTAACGTGGTGAGTTGGATGAATAGTTTTCTAAATGAGCTAACATCCTCATACCCGACCCGCTCGACAATTTGCTCAATGGCCAATTCTGTTGTTTCTAGTAATCTTTTTGCTTCATCTACTCGAAGGCGCTGCATATAGCTCGCTGGCGTTTCATTCACGGCTTTTTTAAAGCGCCTAATCAACGTGCGTTTGCCTACGGCAAATTTATCTGCAATATCATCTAGCAGCCAATGCCGGCTCAAATCAGCCTGCATCCAACGCTGTACGTTATGTATTAATTCGTCTTTATGCTGTTCAGGATTAATAGCCATTGTCATAAAGGGTTGTTGAGAGCAGCGATTAGGATCAATCAGCAATATTTTCGCTATCTGCTGCGCCATTTGTTCACCTGCTAAAATCGAAATAAGATGCAGCGCTAAGCTTAAATTGGAAGTTGTCGCACCTGCGGTATGTATATGGCCATCAGACACCACCAATGAATCCATACATAACTGCACATCTTTAAAGTTGCGCTCAAACATCTCGCTAAGCCACCAAACCGTTGTTGCGCGCCTTTGGTTTAATAAGCCAGATGCAGCAAGCAATAATGTTGCTGAACAATAAGCAGCAACGGGCTTTTCAGCAGCCGAAAAGCGCGATAGTGGTGCTATTAAAGGTTCAAAATCGGTTAAAAATGCTTGAAATTCAGTTCGGTTAGTCACAAATGCAGAGGCGAGTATGACGGCATCAGCCTGCAAAATATCATCAGGATGCGCTAGCCCTTTGGCGGGCACTTCAAAACCTTGATTGGTTTTTACATTATGACCGTCAGCTGAGATGACATGACAGTGAAATAAGTCTTGTTTGGCATCTTGATTTATACGGTGCCAATAACTATTACAAAAACTAAATACATCAAGAAAGCTCACCAGGCCACTCGCCACTACGTTACCCGCCGCTAAAATATAAATTGTTTTCATTACGCCCCCAGAATGTCACTTTTGACTTTATATTTGTCAATAATGACACTTAAAATCGAATTGTCTAGTTTTTATACTGTTAATCACAGTGAGTCATTAGCAGTAAGGACACAAGTCATGAAAAAAATCAGCCAGCATATAATTATTAGTCTCAGTTATCTCGCTGTCAGTTGGGGGTTATTACTGTCATTGAACTTCAATACGGCGCCCAATGTATTTACCCATCTGATAGCGATTCCCTTTCTCACCATATTTACTGGCTATAGCGCCCACTTAATCTTTAGGAAAGGGCTGTAATCGTTATTGAAAGCCCATAAAAAAGCGCATTGCAGGCTAACATCCCGCAATACGCTTAATAATGATGACTACAAGATGAGTAATCTAGATAAGCTGAAATCGGCTTAAAAAGTTATTTTGCTTTCGGTCTGAATGGCTTAATCACAGACTCGTCACACTCTAAGAATGGACCATCCATTAAATCAATGCAGTATGGAATGGCTGGGAATACCGCATCTAAACATTCACGAATTGATTTTGGCTTGCCAGGTAAGTTAACAATCAGCGAGTCTCCACGTAAACCTGCTGTTTGACGCGATAAAATAGCTGTAGGCACAAACTTTAATGATTCAGCGCGCATTAGCTCGCCAAAGCCTGGCATCATGCGATCACATACTGCTTCTGTCGCTTCAGGTGTCACATCACGCTTCGCAGGACCTGTTCCGCCGGTGGTCACAATCAGACTACAATTTTGTTCGTCAGCCATTTCAATCAATGTGGCTTCAATCACTGCAGTTTCGTCAGGAATAACCTTATAAACAGGTTCCCACTCTGATGTTAAATATTCATTTAGCACATCAATAATGGCTTTTCCCGATAAATCTTCATACACACCTGCACTTGCACGGTCACTTACCGTAACAATACCGATTTTAG
The DNA here is from genome assembly GCF_018100775.1 of Shewanella sp. MMG014. Classification (NCBI taxonomy): domain Bacteria; kingdom Pseudomonadati; phylum Pseudomonadota; class Gammaproteobacteria; order Alteromonadales; family Shewanellaceae; genus Shewanella; species Shewanella sp. MMG014. The sequence goes on along the minus strand of NZ_JAGJDZ010000014.1, from coordinate 34,822 downwards.
CTTTGGTCATGACGAGGTCCTTAAACTTGATCATTAAAATTACTGTAAGACTAAATGGATTTTTAGACTTTAGATGCGGCTAAAATACCACAATTTTATCGCTGAAGCGGAGAGATTGATCAAGAGTTACAGCGATGAAAGCTATAAACGGCTGGCAAACCAATATCTGGGTTTCCAATACACATTATCCATACTCGAGATCATCACGCCTTTTTTAGTCGAAACATGCAAAAAACGATGTCCACTTAAATACACACCAACATGGCGACCTGAACCTGTGGTTTTAAAAAAGACTAAGTCACCGCTTTGAAGATCACGCTTATTAATGCGTGTACCAAGGTGAGTTTGCCCTTGCACTGTGCGTGGCAAACTTGGGCCGACGAGATCTTGATAAGCCACGTACACTAACCCTGAACAATCTAACCCTTTTTTAGTCAGCCCACCTAAACGATAAGGTGTCCCTTGCCATTGCTGATGAAACTGCAGCAGTCGTGCTTCATTCCATAAGCGTTCATCAGCTTTGGGAATGTCAGTTGATGCTTGAGTGCCTGACGGCAAAGGCGAATCGACTTGAGCAGCACATGCGGTCAGGAAAAAGCATACAAATGTGATAACGGCTCTTAATACCATACATTCATTTCCATCTCGTTTATCGCCTTATATCAGCATAACTATTTGTACAAACCATTTAGGTTAGTCTAATTGTAATTGATTCAAATGAAATCTTATAAAACTCGCTACGAATATCTCGCACCTAAACACTACAGCTGAACAAAAAAACAGCAAAATTAACGCACAAACTGTCAACAACATGGTTACAACAATACATACAACAATCTCAATTGTATTCCCTATCTTGCTGAATAATATAGTATTTAAGTATTATATTTAGCTAATAATACCCCTAAAGAGGTAAACTGTGAGTTGCATTCGATTTAGCACCATAGTGATGTGATAACTTCGCAAAAGATGAATAACTCAAACGCTTGGTAAAACTCATGGAAAAACAATTATCAAGGCTAGATTACTTTACGCTTAAAGTTCTGATTGGCCTATTTGAATATAAAAATGGTAGCGTTGTAGCTGAAAAACTCAACAGCACCCAGCCAAAGGTGAGCCGTGCACTCAGCACAATGCGAGAAGTTATTCATAATGAATTGTTTATTCGCCAGCAATACGGTCTTCAACCAAACGCCATGGCTGAACGTTTATACCCTTTAGCCAAAAATATCATCAGTGCATATGATGATATGGCTACGGCCGCAAAGACCCAGCCTGAAAATGATCTCGTACTCCATATCAGCGCTCCCGAGCAAATGTCGATGTTTCTTTTAGAATCGATTGATAAAACCAGCGAGATGTTAGGCGTTAGCCATATCGTTGATATCCACCCATGGACAGAAAGTGCTGAACAAAAAATTACACAAGGAAAAATAGACTATGCTATTTCTTCTTTTCCTTTTAGCCATGACAATATAATCAATAATAAGTTGGGTGATATTGAGTTCTGGTTTTTAGCGGTACGTAAAGGGCATCCAATCCTACAGCAGCCAATAACCCTTGAAAGTATTCTTAAGAATCGCCTAGTATTCATCCACAATGGCCCCACATCAGCGCTTACTGAAATCGTGAGTCGTTGTAGTGAAATCACTCACTTGAAAGCAGACATCAGTTTGATCACATCAAGCCTTGTCATGGCATTTGAACGTGTCGTTAACTCAGATGATATTTGCTGGGCTCCTTCGGTCTTCCCATTTGAATTAAGTAAACAAAGAGATGACATTGAGCTCATTGATATGACCGAGTTCTACTATACTCACCTTCAAACCTCCGCAAATATCGTTGCCCCCAGTCATTACTTACAATGTCATGAAGCTAGAACATCAGAGTTCACTGCGTTATTAATAGAAAACATGACCGATAATTTGAAAAAATATCAACAAGCGTATCGAAATATGAATAACAGTGATATTAATAATGATGAAGCGACAAGTAATGAAATAATTGCTGCGGAATAAAAACAAATAAGAATCAATAACAATTAGATTCTATTAATTTTTATAAAGTTAAAAATAATAAAGCCACTCAAGATTAATTGAGTGGCTTTATTATTCAGTTTTATATGAACAATTAGTGAAGCGCTGAATGTACCAAACCTTGAATTTTTTCAGTTAACCATTGCAAGTTAGCTTCATGATTATTTTTATTATAAATCATATATAGCGTCGGTACTTTTACTTCCATATATAATCTATCAGATTCAACTTCAGCTAAACGACATGCGTGTAAACCTGGCGTTGTATTGATCATGTTATATATCGAGCTATATGGTAGTAAAGCAACCGCATTAGTTTGTCTTAAATACTCAAATAAACTGGAAACACCATTTAAATCCATTTCAGTATTAAGCGGTATTTTTCTACGATAACAATACTCTTGAAAAGCACTCATTCTCTGTTCTGCATCACCAACATTACTATTAACGTAAGGGTATTTCGCAATTGACTCTAACGTTATTTCTTCTTTTAGAATTGGGTGTTTCTCATCACAAATTAAAAATAGCTTATTCAATTTCTTTAAAGGTAATACTGCTAAATTATCATCTATGTTTTCCAAATTATCTATTGCTTTACTACAACAGATACCAATATCAATATCCCCAGAGACAATATGATTAAGTGAAGACTTATTCCACGCAGAGATATTAAAATTGACATCTTTCCCTGCATCTCTAATGGACGTAAGCAACATCTTAGGAAAAGGAAAAGAAACAAGATCTGGCGCAACAATCTCAAAGTTATGAATATTTTCAGCTATCGCCTCACCATTCAGCTGCTGTAGGCTGTTTGAACATTCAAGTATTTGCTTAGCAATCGGATAAACTTTGCCTGCAAACTCATTAGGCACCAAGCCATATTTTTTGCGAATAAAAAGCTCATTACCAAAAATTTCTCGTGCATGCTTAAGGCAACGACTTATCTTGGGTGCTGGCACATTCAATTTATTAGATACAAATGTCGCAGACTTGTTCTCATACAGGTTAACTAGAATATTGATACTCAATAAATCTAGGTCACTATAACTAATATCTCTCATCTAAATACCTCCCAATGATAAGTTCATTTTAATAATACCCAATGTAAATTTATTTTTGTTATTTTATTTTAATTGTTTTATGAAAATGTTTGCCATGTCACTTATTTGGTTATACAGAAAATGGATAATAAATATTTAAATATCGGAATACTAAAAAACATAACGCCTTTTATATATAAAAACCTATAAATAGTGAAATAAAAACTTCACAAAAGCCACCAACCCCTTGTGGCTGCTACTTTTTAATAAAGTAAAATCTCAACAAACAGAATAATAAACAAGCTAATTTCGAAAATCAAAATATCACATTTAAATATTAAAAAATCGCAATTCAAAATATACCTTTTAAAATTTGTAAATTCTAAATAATAACAAACAAACTCAAATTTGATATTTAAATATAAAAATAATCATCCAATTATTTAATTGATTTAAATCAATGTTTATAAACCCTCACAAGGAAATACTGAATGTGCTTTAAAAATAAATTTAATAATCAATGAAAGTTTGGAGGCGTTTATGAACACATCAGTCATATTAAGCTATGCTTTTGTCTACTTTGTGTTATTCCTTGTTGTTCCTTTTGTTCTAGTAACATTTACAATGACATGTATAAAGTTTTTCAAAACCAGCAATGTAGAGAATGTGGGCGTTAATATTAAATTGAATCCTGAAAAAATTGCGAATAAACCCGTTGGTTTTTTCAATAAGCTCAATTCAATTGCTAAAGGTAAATATAATATTTTATACGGTACTACGATGGATAATATTGTAGATATTGATAAAACAGACAAGCCAGAAGATGCTCACAAGCATCTACAACATTGTCACCTAGATTATGTTGTCGTCGATGATAACTCAGCAGTCAAACTGGTGATTACAGATCCTCAACACAACACACCTGAAAATAATGAGTTCATCGACCATTCATTAGCAGAGGTTGGTATTAAAGTGATTCACTTAGCTAAAAACCAACAATGTGATGAATCATTAATTCGCAACTCTCTCGCAGCTTAGTGCTATCGAGTGCTGAAGCTAGGCTTCAGCACTCAAATCCCTATTAGACGTTACTGTATCACTGAATTATGTGAGGGCTCATTATGTCCAGAATTTCAAAAATCACCCTACCCTTGTTGACCTCTATTTTGATGGTGGTACTCGGTTTTACCGCGCCTGTCGCCAAGGCTGACACCCCTGAATTTAAAATGAATCAAAATCGCCAATGCATCATGTGCCATAAGAAAAACGGCAACATGTATGGCATGCATGCTAATGACGCATTAGGTCAAACCTGCCAGGACTGTCATGGCGAGAAAGGTAAGCATCCACGAGGCGAATCAGAACTCATTGGTTTTGGTGAAAACTCCCCCGCTACAGCAGCACAACAAACAGCTGCCTGTATGGCTTGTCACGGTCAAGAAGAATTAGCCGCTGCAGATTGGACCCACAATGTCCATTCTAACAAGGTTAACTGCGCCGACTGTCACCAACTGCATCCAGAAGTTGATCCAATTATTGGCATAACTGAAAGCAAGCGCATCGCATCATGTGTTAGCTGTCATGAAAGCAAATAATTAGGAGGATAAAACGATGAAAAAAGAAAGAAGACTATTTTTAAAAGGAGCATGTGTTGCAGCCGTTGGCGCTGCAGGCGCATCTGGCCTAAGTATCGCCCACTCTGGCGGTCAAAAAGAAGATAACAGCACAAATTGCAAATATGCCCTTATTCATGATGAAAACAAATGTATTGGTTGCGACGCTTGTTCCGTCGCTTGTCGTGAAACCAACAATGTACCAGAAGGGGTTAGCCGTTTAGATATTGAGCGCGAAGGGCCTTTTGGTGAATATCCCAATCAATTTTATCGTTTCACCCGTAAGTCCTGTCAGCAATGTGAAGGCAAACCATGCGTTAACGTTTGCCCAACGGGCGCTGCCTACCATGATCCTAAAACTGGCATTGTCAGCGTTGATGAATGGAAATGTGTTGGTTGCTTGTATTGCATCGCTGCTTGTCCATATCAAATTCGCTTTATTAACCCCGTCACTAAAGCCGCTGATAAATGTGACTTCTGTAAGGAGACCCGCTTAAAAGAAGGTCGCCTACCAGCATGTGTTGAAGCTTGCCCAACAAAAGCGCTCACCTTTGGTGACCTTAAAGATCCACATTCACAAGTGGTTGAAGTCCTTAAAACGACGCCTAACTACCGAAGTAAAACCGAACTGGGTACACGCCCTAAAGTGTTCCGTATTGCTTCCCAAGAGGGAGAAATCAAGTTATGAGCCCATTCCATTTTGACAGCCTCATTTGGCACTGGCCAATCGCCATTTACTTATTTTTAGCAGGGATCTCTGCTGGGGCAATTTGTTTTGCAGTATTACTAAAGCACTTCAAATTGGGTAAAAACGCTTATAAGTCTAGCTTTGTAAGAGCTGCATGTCTTATTGCTCCTCTTGCAGTATTTGCTGGCCTTGGGATCCTGGTCGTTGACTTAACCAAGCCGTTTGATTTCTGGAAAATTTTGGTTTTCTACAACCCAACTTCAGTGATGTCAGTGGGCGTTGCTGTACTGATGGTTTATCAAGTGGCTTTATTCTCATGGTTGGCTTGTTTATTCCAAGAGCCTATCCGTCATTGGTGTAATAACCGTTGGCCTATCGTCGATAAAGTGCTGGATATTTTGTTAAAGATGGAAGCAACGATTACAGGGTTACTTGTCATCTTGGCACTATCATTAGGCGCCTACACAGGCTTCTTACTGTCAGCATTAACCACATTCCCAATGCTGAATAACCCTGTACTACCAATGCTGTTCTTAATCTCGGGTATCTCTTCTGGCGCGGCAGGCACATTGCTAGGTGGCGTATTAATGAAAGGCAACCCTGATGGTAAAGAAGTGCACTTTATCCATAACATTGAGATCCCACTTATCCTGCTTGAACTCGCTTTATTATTTACCTTCTTCGTAGGGTTAATTTTAACCGGTGGTCAAAGTCAGGTTGCTGCACTCAATGCCATTGGTGAAGGTTTTTGGGGCTGGGTGTTCTGGGCAGGGATTGTCGTTGTCGGTCTAGCTATGCCGCTTGCATTTAACCTATTTATGACAGCATCAGCAAAACGCAAATTCTCTTATGTCGCCATCACAGCAAGTTGTAGCCTATTCGGTGTCCTCTTGCTTCGTAATTTCATTCTTTATACCGGTCAAATGACCGTAGCTTAATCATTATTTAGGAGTTAACCATGCTTAAAGTTTTAGGACTATCGATTTTACTGAGCTTCTCTGGTGCTGCATTTGCTGAATCAATTGCAGACACTCATACGGACATGGCTGGATGTGAAGCTTGCCACATGGATGGTGAACCATCAGCAGATATGGCGTATGAAAACCAAACCTGTATCGATTGTCACGGTGGATTAGATAGTATTGATGGTGAAATTCATCAACAACATGATGGCGTTTTAGATTGTGGAACCTGTCATATCGTGCATGAAGTTCAAGATCCAAACGATACTTGTGCTGACTGTCATTAGCATATAAAGCGCTTCGTCGAACCATTCACGAAGCGCATTAATTAAACCACCAGCAAACAATGTCACTGTTAAGAAATCGTATCATTAAGCTTTTTAAAAGTGACTGTTCAGTCTTACCCAAAGCACTGAAAGTGATTAATAGCCATGTAATTGGCTAATCCATCGAAGAAATGACTTTAGCCATTTCGTCGTATTAACAAGGAAGTCATTGGGCAGGATGCCATTTTACTTGTATCTATTGCACGTTAACTAAGTACTTTGCCGAAAGGTATTGCCCCTTATGCAAAGTGAGTGCACCCAACCTCCAAATGGGTTCGCCACCCTTTAAAGGGTGGCTTTTTTAGCGATTGGCCTATATTTCCCTATTATTCTGGAAACACTTCTAAGGTCAAATAAAGGCTAAAGTGCTTCACATCTATATCTGCTGCATCTGGAGCATCAACATGGGTTTCTGCAATTAATAAGTAAAAACCTGCTTGGCTTGGGGTAAAACTAATATCACCATTTTGGCTCACATCCAAAATTTGCTCATCTCGGTCATTACGGTGACGTGTTCCGGCTTTAATCAATTTCACTTTAGTGTTTGTCGTTAAAGGTTTTCCATTGAAAAGCAATTGAAACTGTGCAGTTTCATTAGCAAATAAATCATTCGGGTGGTTTTTTTTACTCACGATTTCAACGCCAGTCCCAGTAGGCGCAATCGCCTGTTGAGTCGCACTGTTTAACGTCACAAACGTTTCTACCCTTGATGCTGTTGTTCGACGAACCACCTTTGTTGCTCCGGCAGGAATTTCAGGTGACGGCCCCCATAAACGAGCAGGCTGACCTTCAGCGTTAACAAAGGTAGTCATAAACACATCCGGTTGTACCAAGCCGACACGATACGTCCCCTCATGAGCTAAGGTCACATCAGCAACAGACATACGTGAATACGCCGCCCATTGTGTGTCTAATGACACCTTGCCATCTGGCGCAATCACCGTGTATTCAAGGTTTGCAAAATATTCTTTTAGCTCACCGACATCTCGTCCTGAACCACTGTCGCCCAATGGTCTATCAGGGTGAAAAATATCATTAGAAATACTCGCCAATACGGTAATAGATTGAGGTGCTTCACCTGATAACAAGGTATGAGACGGCAGAATAAACCGTTCGTGTGCCGTGCTAGTAAATACGGCAAATACACTTGCTATCACCACGACTGCACGTGAAATAAGCTTAACGTTAACTGACATATTGATCTTCCTATTTGATAAGTAATGTAACTGTGCCTAGCTCTTGTTTTCCTTCAAGAACCAACTGCTCTTGTTTGTTACTGGGGTATGAAAACGTTTGGCGTAAATATTCGCGACTCCCTTGCTCTCTGACTGACTCAACGTGTAATACATAATCGCCTGCTGGCAGCATTGCTCCTGTTCCCAATCGACCATCCCAATGAATGCTATACACTCCCGGCTTACGCGTAGCGCCACTCACGGCTTGATAATCAGGTGAATCACTACGACCTATTTTTCGCCACCACTGGCGTAAGTCTTTAAACCAGTCAGCTTGTTGTCGCCAAAAAGCCAATGTATGCACTCCCTGACGCTGCGGAGTTTCAATCCAGATCGCCACATACGGTTTATGGTATGGCGCAGCTTTTATATCTGGAATCTCAACCGACACCGTAAACTCCTGAGCTTGCAGCCAAGTGGGTGTCATTAATAAACCGATAAGTAACAACAACGCGATCTGTAGCCGCACCATGAGTTTTGTTGCATTATTTTTCATTGAATTTCTCCTTGTTGCGATTACCTTGGCACCGCTATCAAATACACCACTAAAGGTGTAATGCTGCCCAATGCCACCACCATTAATCCCATGCGGCGGTGTTTGGCGTTTTGAAGCAAAATAATCAACCCTGTAATCGAAAACAGTAAAATCAGCCCTGCGGACACATCAATCACCACAGACCACACATTGCCGCTATGCCTGCCTTTATGCAGGTCATTCACTAACCCCAGTAAGCCTTGGCTACTGTGTTCAATTTCAATGAGTTGGTCATCAAGTAACACGGTGACAAAGGCATAACCTGCAGGCAAAGGGTAGTCAAAGGTGATTTCGCCCATGTCCACCAGCACATCAATACTGCGTGGAGAAGCCAGTGCCGTTTTTTGTTCGATATAGGCTTGCAGCGCGTTAAGCGGATACTCTCCTTCAAACTGAGCAAATCGCACAGGTAAAGGTAAGCTTTGGATTTCGCTTGTGGCTTGAGCAGTCCAAGAGGGGTGATTAAGGGTAATCCCCGTAAGGCTAAAAAAGACTAACAGGGAAAATAAAGTGCATGACACATAAATGTGTAACCAGCGGCAAAAGCTAAAAAAGCGTTTTGCTTTTGCCGTACGTAGCCATGAAGTTGCCATTAGAATTGATATGACACCGTGGCCTTAATATTACGGCCAGGTTCAAAATCTTGCAGATACAACTCGCCAAATCGAGGATGGAAAGACACCCCTGTACGAGAAGATTGCGAAGCATAATATTCATCAAATAAGTTATCGACACCTGCAATAATGGTTAACCCTTCAACCGCTGCAATATCCCATCTGGCATTGATGTTATGCACGGTATAACCTTGCTTACTGTTATCAAGACTTGCACCGTCTAAATCAAGTCCAGCAGGCACGTCATCGGCATAAAGCAGTTCCCAATTAAACGACAATCCCATGTCATCCAATGCATAACCTAAGGTTGCACTGACAGTATCACCTTGTTGTCTATCTAATCGTGCTCCGTCTAATTCACTATATTGTTCAAATGCCTGTAATTCACTTTCAGCACTTGAGTAGGTTACCGAGCCTGAAAAACCACCATTGAGATAATTAATGTAGGCCTCATAACCTTCAATATCCATATCGCCGATATTGTCTTTCCAATAACGACCTCCAGAAGTAGCAGGTGCTGTAGCATAATCGTAGATGTAGTCATTGATTTCGGTTTTAAATACGGTTGCCCCTAGGGAAATATTATCATCACCAAATGCTTCAAATTGATATGCAAAAGCTAGCTCATAGTTAACCCCAGTTTCGGCTTCAATGTCTTGATTGGTGGTGTCATATAAACCTGCGCCGACAAACACTTCACCAATTTCAGGCCCCTTAAATAACTCTGTAGCACTGACATTAAACACTAAATCATCAGTAGGCTGAATGGCTAACGCTAACGCCCATGCAGTATTATCAAAGTCGTTATCAACGACCTTAGAATCCACTGAATATTGGTCATAACGTAAGCCAGGGATCAAACTGATGTAATCGTTAAAGGCAATTCGATCTTGAACAAAAATAGCAATGTTTGACGATTCTTCAGCAGACTCATCCGTGCTAGCAGTGTATCGAGCAGAGTAATCTGTATCATGTTTCACATAATCAAAACCATAAGTAAAGTCATGCTCCCACAGAGCTGTCAGCGTGGTTTCACCTAATAAGTTTATGCCTTGATTCTTTGCCTCTCCGGTGACAATCGCAGCCCACCCTGCGTAATCAGGATTATCCGCATAGCCCGTTTCATCACGCCACAGCTCGCTGGTATTGGAGTATGCTGCCGCTTTTATCAAGCTTGACGCCAAACTTAGCTCGTAATTAAGCGCCAAGGTGTCACGCGTAAATTTCGTCGGCCAAAGCAGTGGCACATTTAATGACTCGGTAATAGCGATATCAGTTGCAAGCCCCATATCAGGGCGGTAGCTGTAGTCACCTTCGTCGGTGTACTTTTCATAACTAAGTTGAATACGCTGATTATCGCTCGGCTCCCAGCCGAACTTAATTAGTGCATCATCAAGTTCGCCCTCAAGCCCTCTTACCGTGCCGTCGGTACCTTCAATGACATCGCCATTTGAATCGGTAATTTCTCCGCCACCCACTTCGTAATTTTCACGATTGACCAAATTGTAATAGCCAAGAAAATCAACACTGTCAGTCATCAAACCATAAGCTGTGGCTGAGTAGGTTTGTCCAGAGTTATCGCCAGCCCCCACTTGCACGCGTCCACCAAATCGTTCACCCGATTGCAATAAGTCACGTGCTTGTTTGGTTTCAAATCTTACCGAACCACCTAAGCCACCGTTAATGACTGAATTGTTACCCACATCGATATCAACTGACTTCAAAATATCAGCGTGAATTTGCAAGTTACCCATGTGGTGATACATGTAGTTATTTTGCTTAGCACCATCAATCGATATGTCTAAGTCTTTATCATCCATGCTACGAATCGTAATACGCTGATTTAATGAATGTGCTCCGCCAACATCCACACCAGGAATGCTGCGTAATAAGTCACTGATATGATCAGCCTGTTTACTGGCAATGGCTTCTTCTTTTAAATACATAGAAGAGGCATTTACAGTGGTACTCCATACTGTCACACGTTCTATTTCAGTGTCTTCAGACTCAGCCGAAAATACCGCTGAAGAAGTAAGCACTGTAACAACAGCTAAGCTTGTCGAACTTATTTTAAAGCGCTTGGGTAACATAACGATTCCTTGTGGATGAAATTTATTCCGAACAACTGTAATGAGAATTATTATCATTATGTTATCACTGTGTTATGGTGTTTGTTTCACTCATTGTTATGCGAAATCGCCAAGCTGTTATGCGCAATCGCCATTTACTATGAAAAGGCAACTTAGGTATGAATACACGCTTATCAAAGGTTGAGTTATCAAGAAAAATCAAAGATGCAGGCTATGAAGATGCTTTTATTGAAGCAAAAGATATTGCTTCAAAGGAGCTGATTACCGGTAAGGTGTATTTTAAAAAACTGCCCAGTGGTATTGATGTTCACTGCGTTAATATGACAGAGCATACTGAGGGTTATAGCAACTCGCAGATTGATGCCTGCATTAGCATTAATGTATTACTCGCCGGTAAGGTTAGCTTTGCACTGGAACATCAACGCTATGATATTCAAGCGCAAAGTTCGCCTGTATTATTCATCAACATTATCAATTCACAGCAGATATTTACTCGGTTTTTTACTCAGCAACAGCAGGTAAAAAAAGTCAATTTAAGCATTACCAAGCAATGGTTATTAACCCGCTGTGGCAGCATGGCTGACAGGCTGCATATTGAGAAAATATTTGCCTCGGCTCAGTCTGTTTTTCAGTGGCCATGCACTGAAAAACAACTAACATTAGCCGCTGAGCTGTATCAAAAAAGCCTCGATGAAACACTTAACTTCCAATGGGAATTAGAGCAACTGGCATTACAATTTTTTTGTGACAGTTTTACGCTACTGAGTGACAACCTCGATCGAGATGCGATTCCCCCAAAAGAGCCTGACGTTAACAACTCCCCTATACCAGTAAGTCAGTTTGATTTTGAGGCAAAAATTGAATCCTTACTATTTGAATCATTATCTCTCAAACAAATCGCTGACAAACTTGGCGCGAGTGTTAGTACCTTACAACGTTATTTTAAGTCCCATCATCAACTGACACTCAAAGAGTACATCCGCAATCAGATCCTTGAGCATGCCAGAAGACGCCTTATTTTTGACAATCAATCAGTGGGGGAAGTGGCATACCACTCAGGATACAACCATGTTTCTAACTTTTCTTCAGCATTCAAAAAGTACTTTTCGATGACGCCAATTGAAATGCAAAACCAATACAGAAACCTTGATTAACTAGGCTTACACCACCACTTGCTTAAACAAGTTTTGCACGATAAACAAACCAATAAAGCACGCTACGGCCGATAATATTGGTGTGATAACCCAGCCCACTAATATCTTACCTAATACAGGCCATTGAATTGGCAATCGCTTTAAAAAAGCAATGCCTATCACGGCACCAATCACGGCTTGCGAGCTCGATACCGGCACCAATGGAATCGCTGGTAAGCCCATATTTACAAAGCCATTTGACAATGACTGCGACGAGAAAATAAATAGCACGATGGAATGCGCCATTACCACGACCCATGCGGTTACAGGTGTCATTGAAATCAAGTTACCACCCACAGTCATCATCACTTTTTTAGAGTAAGTAAATACCCCAATACTGATAGCAACAGCCCCTAAGAAAAACAACTGCATCGCCCCGGTAAACTCTATTCCTGCCAGCTCGATGGTATCGATAGGCGCGCTTAATACAAACACCCCCATCACATTAGCAATGTTATTCGCTCCTAAACTGTAGGCACCAAAAGCGCCAGCTAAAATCAAACCGACTCGAGTCCATTGGTCAAGCTGGAATAACCCAGGACGCCACCAGTTAATTGCTTTGGTCACTGCCTTATACAACAAAACTGCTGTAATTGCCGCTAAGATTGGACACATCACCCATGTGCTTAAAATTTTAGTGAGCACTTCGGGATCAGTTGCCATGCCACTGAATAGGTTCCAGCCAATAATCGCCCCCACAATGGCTTGCCCTGTGGATACTGGTAAACCTGATTTTGTCATTAAGTACACGGTTGTCGCTGCAGATAAAGCCACTGTGAAAGCACCACCAATAGCTGACACTTTACCCAGCGCACCTAACGTATGTGACGCACCAGCACCACTTATCACAGCGCCTAAAATGACCATCACCGAACAAATCATCGCGGCAGTAGAGAACTTCACCATCCTTGAGCCAACAGCGGTACCAAAGACATTCGCAGCATCATTTGCACCCAGTGACCAACCTAAAAACAAGCCACTTGAAAGAAACACCCAAATCGCAATATCCATTTGCACTCCTTACTGAACGCGTTTTAACGTGAAAATGGCTACCCTGTCACTGATGTCTTCGGCTAAATTAGCCACTTGATCAATTCGGTCAAAGAAATAACGCAGCTGCACTTTGTTAATAAGTGGCAAGTCTGTATCAAATAAAATCGTTTTAGCTCGAGTACAGGCTTTATCTGCATCAGACTCAAACATGATCACTTTTTGATGATATTCCTGCACCCGCTGTAAATCGGTAAAAAAGCTTTTGGCGCACAATAAAGTGTGGTCAATGGTATTGCCTACAGCCTTAAGTAACACCATCAAATCAGCCTCAACCGCCTGAGGGATTAATGGCTTTTCAATTTGCAGGTGCAAACCTATAGTCTCTTGGCGATTGATTAGGCGGTCAGTTAAATCGATAAGTGACGCTACATCACCCCGTAAATCTGGAATAAGCGTCTTTCGATATAAGGTTTGTTCAATTTCTCGCTTGAGCACATCGGCTTCATGTTCAATAGCTTGTAATTCAGCTAACGCATTGGAAAACTCATCACTATTAGCGCCATGGGTGAGATACATTTGCCACATATAAACAAACTTATGTTGCGCTAAGGTCACTTGATCTAGAAATAAAAAAACATTGGTTTCGGTAGACTGACTCTGAGAAAGAAGCGTAGAAATCCGAGAAAAGCCAAACATTGGCATCTCCTTGTAGTATTGATAATGGAAGGTAAAGCGAAAACATGACCGGGCACTACCAATGGGAGTGAGGGTGATAATACCCAGTCATGGGTGAGTGCGGGAAACTAGTTGAATCCTTTACTCATTTTAAAAGTGGAACTTGTTTTCGAACCACTATGACCCTGCTCATAACCGACAGATTCAACTTGTTGGTATAAGTATTGGTACATTTTTTCTAATTGCGCTTTGTCTTTAACATGCCCTTTAAACGAGAACTCATTAAAGCTGATACGTGGCTTACGGTAGTATGGAGTCCATACTTGAAAGTCCACTTCTACATTATCAAAACGCTTATCTTTTACCGCCCCTTCCCAGCCATGGGTGCGCATGACCATTGTTTGAATAACCTCATCTTGATGAGCTTCATAGATGTCGCCAACGATGTCCCACAACACAGAATGGCGCTTTAACACCTTAAATACCGAATCGATATCCACGTTTCTGACATCAATATCTGCTGGAGAATATGGCACGTCATAACTCACACTGTATGCCGCTTTACCATCGGTATAGTCAATTTCCGCTTTACGGTAATTAGACAGTTCACCAAAACTTTCTGGGTCAGCTGCACGTAGTTTCACGGTAATTTTACTTTTGCGAGGCTTACTCACATCTTCACGCACACGGATATTGATATCCTTGGCTTTGAAAGCGCGATTTGGCGTATCTAAGTAAGTCACCAATTTGACTTTAAGGCGCTCTTCTAAATCGATAAAATTAAATGCTTCTTTAAATTCATCGGTTTGCTTAGTCGCTGCATAAGGCATCGTTTTAGCTGTACCCGTATTCACGTGATACTCAAGTGAAGTAAACGCATCTGGCGATAATGCATAGGCACTAGAGCTTAAACACACATTCACCAAGCCAATTAAAAATAGATTATTTCGCATCAACATATCCCCTTAAATTAGAATGCAAATTGCAATCTGGCTTGGAAAATATTGCCATCTTGATCGTACATTTCGACACCGTTAATGTCGGTATATGGCTGCTTATAATCCGACTGACTGCGAACATAGTTAAACTGCGCTTTTAGGTTATTTTCTAAGTACCAGTTTACCCCCACGATGTAATCGGTTTTTTCTCCGCCATAGATATCGGCATCGGTATCATCGAAGTTAGCAACATCCACACGTGCAGCGATTTCCCAAGCACCATAGCCACCAGCAGAAATCGCATTTTCAGGTTTTACTGATTTAAAGGTGCCTTTCTTACTACCATAGTTCCATTGCTCGCCCGTTAAGGTATACACAGCTTGTAAGTAATAGGCATCAACGCTTACCGACTCATCGTCAACTTGATCCGCTTTTGACGTTACATATTCACCTTGGATCAGTAAATTACGGTGCTGATAAGCCAACTCTAAGCCATAACTTTGCACTGATTCAGCATCAAACTTGCCAGTATCAATAGTGCGGCTAACGGGTTTACTGCTAGGTCTTGCACGGTAACGCATTTCTTCAGCTTCACTATTATTGTTGGTGTACATACCACTCACACCAATATGCAATAAATGATCACTGGTATTAATCGGCGCCATAGTAAAGCGGCCGTTGTAGACATCTTGTTTGAAGTTTAAATCATCATCATTGATGTTAGCGGTTGTACCTAAGCCCAGCATCAAGTTGTAATCATTACCTTTATACAACCATTGCACACCCACATTACGATCTGGTGAGAAGGTATCTGTGCTCGCACGCTCTAAAAAAGCAAGGTGAGCAGAACTGCCTGTCGCCTCTAAGCCGAAGCCAAATTTTTGAAAACCAATTTCAAGCTCTTGGTTCTCCCAGCCACGGTAACTCACATTGGCATCTTTGACTTCTACTTCTGATTCCCCATCAAAATCAAATTCTAACGAGTACTTCCAAACATTTGAAAAGTAACCTTCTACACCAAAGCGGACTCGTCGGAAGTCGACCGTGTTTGCTCCGCCTTCAAATTCACGTTTACTGCCAGTGTAGAAATCATCAGAGTTCACATAGTCCAATTGAATACGGCCAGAAAACTCCATGGTCGACTTGCCGTCTTTCGATATAAACTCTGGTGACGGGCTGCTGCTTGAGAACGTTAATCGGTCAGTTTGATTAGCGGCATCTTTTGCTTCAATTAATTCCATTTCTAGTGCATCTAAGCGTTCTTCTAGTTCTGTCACACGGTCGCTATCAGCTGCCATTGCAGCACCTGAAAAACAAAATAACGATATCGCGACAGCCTTAGCTACGCCCGAAACTGAAAACACATTTTCTTTGCTCATCTTTCTCTTCCTTAGATTTATTTTAAGACTAATGTGGAACAAAAATGTTTCTATCCTGTTAGGCATAGAGTAGATCTACAGCAGAAGAAAAAACATGATCAACATCAACTAATTACAACTTAATCTGACAATTATTAACTAATGAGATCTGAGTGCAACTTGTTCATTGTCGGGTGTTTTTTTATATTAGGCAGCCGAATCCCGCATTAGAATTGTCTCAATTCAAACGCAACGATTCCCGGTCTTTTAGGTTAAATTACCTGTATGGTTTTAGGCTTTATATGAGAAGCGATTTGAGCGCCGTACCAGCCGATAAAATCAGAAAGTAATTATTTAACCTGTTCTAATCTATGGATCCCTTTACGGCTGGTCGTGAGTTTATAGCGTTGATAAACGCTATCAGCATCGGTTTTAATTTCTACAATAACGTTTATGGGATACACACTGTGCACATTGTATTGTTTTATGTTGTTATCTGTTTCTTGCCAGTGACAACGAATGGTTCTTGGTAAAAAACGTAAACGCTTACTTAAATTAAGTGTCAGTTTGTCTCTAAACTTAAATAAAGGTTCTTCGCCATTTTTTAAATGTGATTGATATAAGCGTTTATATACCAACGCTTCTTGGGAGCTATGACTATCTGCACGGTAGAATCGTTTACGAAGCTGATTAATTTTGGCAGGTAAGGCCTCAGCCTTTTGTCGATACAAGGTTTCTTTGGCATCAAAAACAAGTTGACCAGAGTCGGCTTGATGAAAACGATAATGATGCTGAGAGTATTTAGAAAAATACTTCTCCATAAAATAGTTACGCCCCAATTCCTTGATGCGGTCTTTAAAAATATATGACAACACCAATGAAAAGAAAAAAGGGGTCGAGAAATTGCCAAAAGCCCTTTGGGTTGCAAAAGCCACTCCCGTGGCAAACGCCATTGCTAATGCCGCAGCAAAACCAAAAATAAGTTGCTCTGCCACTTCGCCGTTTTTAAGTCGCTTACGAGATAATTGATAAGGTCTATGAATGACTCGTTTTGCAATATGTAAGCGGTTAAGTAACTTTTCTCTGCCAGCTTCTGATTTAGGCATTAACGTCAGATTACGCAGTTCAGCCTCTTCGGTTAACCGATGAATGTGAGTATTCAGCCAAGCTTTTTCTTCTTTAGATGCCTTATGTTTCGCTTCTAGTAAACACTGGTGATAGTGGTAGCTAATGACATGCAATGCCAATTTAAATAATTTACTTTGGGTAACACCCGCTTCATTGTCATGAACCTGTGAGAACTGCTCTATTCTGTCCCCCATAAACCGTAATCGCCGAGCACTGCCAATGGTAAGATCTTGCTCTGTCATTTGATGGGAAGGTAAAAAGTCTTCAGGTTGTAAATCGAGTAACCCGCAAACAAATTCAGATAAGGCCAACACATAACGACGTTGGTTGGCCTTAGCTGTAGCATAAGCAGTTTGCTTAATGATCAATAAATCACGATCAATAGTATTACAGCTGATGGGGTCAACTTTAATAAGCTGCTGTTGCTGTAGGAGATTATGATAAAAACTACTTTTATTCATGACGTCGCTATTGTCAGCCAACTTAGCAGGATAGAAGAAATACACCTGCAATTGCACTCGACTTAACTCAGGTGGAATTTCCAGCTGAATCGTTAAGTGGTACTCATCGGCTATCGATAGCGACAACATGACATTCACCCTACCATTGAGTGAAAGGTTGCTTCATTAGCATCGAGTTATAGTAACGCGCATCACCAGTGACTTCTTCTGCTAACCAACTTGGTTTATGAACGGTTTGCGCTTCATCTGTCAATTCAACCTCTGCGACAGTCAGCCCTTGGTTGCTGCCGTAGAACTCATCAACCTCGAAGATGTGTCCTTCGAAATCGACAAGATAACGAGTTTTGTCGATGACGCCTGGTTCACAGATTTTCAGTAGTTCTTGCGCCTCTTCAACAGTGATTTCTTTTTCCCATTCATAACGCGACGCACCTGACTCATTACCAATTCCCTTAATGGTTAAAAACCCTTTATCGCCTTTTACCCGAACTCGCACAGTACGTTGTGGCACACTACTTAAATAACCTTGAATAATGCGCACAGACTTAGCTGCTTGAGCTTTAAATTCGTCACTTGAGACTAAATATTTACGTTCAATTTCTTGTGCCATGATAGCTATTCCCTAAAAATGAATTTGTCGCTGTTACCACTTTTGCCTATTAAGTCGGCCAAGTGAATTAATTCGCTAATGGCAAGTTTTTCATGCCGATAACACGCTTAATAGCTTGAAGGTAGTTAATGTTTTCAACCCCTTCTAAACGCAAATCTTTTACTGTTGTTTGGATATCATCAAGCTCGGTAGATTCACTGTTTACACTGACTAAGCGCGCACCGTTCACTAATACATTGGCGACCTCACAAATGGTGTTATTGACCATGTAACCAAAACGTTCTTTGTGAATTTTTACTGCTTGAAGATCTGGGTGGGCATCGATGATATCGATAAACTCTTCAAAGCTATAGGTTTCTTTCGCTAATGCAGGTTGTTCTACCATAAATGCAGGGAAAATCTCTTCTACAAGCTGAGATTTAGCAATCGGGAATTCTGCTTTTAACTTAGGATCCCACTGCTCTAGACCATCTACCGTTTGCACATAACTTTTAACATCCATTTTGCCATCGCGAATTTTGGTGTTATTCAAATCATTGGTGCGAGACATAATGTAAATCTCATCACTTTCACGACGCCATACCTTTTCTGGAACCGGTACAGATAAACGCGCCATACGTTCTGCAGCTTCAGTAAAGTCCTGCCCAAACGTACGGAACTCAAAGCGTGGTTTCGAAATTTCACCAATTGTTAATTCAGACATACTGTTTCCTTTCATATCAAGTCGTTGTTATTGAGTACCCTTTTACAGTACTCCTGTGATTGACAAAAAAAACAGATCTAGATCAACTTTTATTAATTTTAGTCTCAACCTAATCTTACAAACATAAATCAAAAGAACATATTCAAATAAATATAATCTATAAAAATCAACAAATTAAACAAACCACAAAGTTAACATAAACAAAAGTAAAAAATATTAATTGAAAACTAATTGGTTATTTTATTGATCTTGATCCAGTTTTATCCTCACGTTAAGGGGTATGGTTAGCCCATAAGGATTTCAGCTAAAGGTCATAAGAAAATGAGCAAAGAAGTTACGGAACGGATAGACCCCCTTGACATGAATCAATATCGAATGGAAAGGTTGCCTGTCAGATCAAAATCAAACTTTGAGTTGTGGCTAGCACGAAGCGGTATATGGATTGCCTTGGTGGTTTTTGTTGCGATATTAACCGGTGCTCCAGCCTCATTTTTAACTCAATTTGATCCCGCCATGCTAAGTCATTCGGCAGCAGAACACTTTCATGAAGTGGGCTTAACGGAGTTTAGTTGGCACGGCCAAGCCATGTTAGCTATCTTTTGTGCGGCGGTGATTCTATGGATTACCGAGCCTATTCCTAACTACCTTACTTCGCTAATGGTCATTATCGCCTTAGTGTTAACTGGCGTTCTGCCCGAGCGTCAAGCATACGCTCAATTAGGCCACCCTATTATGTGGCTTAACATTCTCTCTTTCATCTTGGCATCTATGTTGGTGTCCTCAGGCGCAGCCAAGCGTTTCGCCTTATGGTTTATATGCCGCTTTGGCACAAGCGCTACACCCATTTTTTATAGTTTTATGGTGATCAACCTAGTGCTATCTGCATTCATTTCAGCCACCACAGCAAAAGCCGCCATCTTGATGCCCATTTTTATGGTAATCGCTGCGGTGTATGGTGCCAGAGGCGGTGACAATAAGAATAATTTTGGCCGTAACTTAGTGCTGCAAAACTTACTACAAATCAACTTATGTGCAGGTGCATTTGTTACTGGCTCAGGAGCAAACTTATTAGCAGCAAGTTTAATTGCTGGCGCGATAGGGGGAAGTTTTTTCTTTGCTGACTGGATGATTGTCGCATTACCCATTGTGGTTTGTATGATTGTTATTGGCTGGCTGCTAGCAACAAAAATATTCTTTCCGTTGGCACCAGAAGAACGCTTACCGCAAATTGAAGGCGGTATGGAGCGCTTAAAAGAAGAACTAGAAAAAATGGGGAAAGTCTCATTCCGTGAGATAAAATCGATCGTCATTTTCGTCACCATTTTGGTTTTTTGGGCAACGGATAAATATCATGGCGTGAGCGCAACAGCGATAGCATTTATTGGTGCCATCGTCGCCTTATGCCCACGTATTGGAGTGGTGAACTGGAACCAAGTCGATGTCCCTTGGCATTTACTCCTATTCTCTGCAGGTGCTTACACCTTAGGCGCAGGTTTTAAACAAACTGACTTACCTAATCTGGCAGTAAATTTTAGCCTAGAATATTTTGGCATGGATGAATCAACCCCATTCAGTGTGTTTTACATTGCCCTCACTGGCGCCATGTTACTGAGCTCGCTAGTATTTCAGTCTAAAACGATGCGAACCATGTTGTTTGTGCCTATCGCAATTGGGATTGCACAGCGATTTGATTTCCCAATCATGAGCTTGGCATTGCCTGTCGCGTTATTGATTGAGCATGTGTATGTGCTTCCCTTTAACAGTAAACCAGCCTTGTTACTTTACTCAACAGATCATTACAGTCTGAGCGATAGCTTTAAGTTTGGCTTTACGATGTTAATGATAGGCTGGGCCACCAGCATTCTAATGGGTGAAACCTGGTTTAGGTGGTTAGGTTATACCCCTAACGGCGTTTTTTGGTAAGATGTTTTTAGATGGTAAATACTTAATGATAATAAGCAGATATGAATTCAAATAAAAATGAAATTCGCAGTAAACTTGCTCTGCTTCAGCTAGCAACTGAACTTGGCAGTATCAGTAAAGCCTGCGATATTATGGGTTATAGCCGTGATAGCTATTACCGCTTTAAAAAACAATACGAAGAGGCTGGTGAGCGAGGGTTAAAAAACCTCTCTCGTAAAAAACCAGCCCTTAAAAATCGAGTCTCTCAAGAAGTTGAAGATCAAGTGATTGAGATTGCACTCGATTACCCTAATTACGGCCAAGCAAAAGCCGCTGAGCTGCTAACTGCTCGAGGGTGTACGATTTCAGCCAGTGGCGTTCGCACTATTTGGGTTAGGCATAATCTTGAAACCAAAAAAAATCGCTTAGTTGCTTTAAACAGCCACCTACGACAACAAAACCAGCTTAGCTTCAAAAGCCAGCATGATATGGAGCAGCTCTACAAGCTTGAACAAAATGAAACGGCTTTAGACTGTAAATATCCTGGCGATGTGTGTGTACAAGATACGTTTAGTATCGGAGTTGTTGAGCCTATCGGTCAGCTATTTCAGCACACCTTTATCGATGCCTACAGCCAATATGCCATTGCAATTGTGACTGATAATAAAGAGTCTGCGACTGCGGCTGAATTTTTATCAACCACGGTTATGCCTTGGTATCAAGAACACAAGATCCCCATCAATAGTCTACTGACCGATAGAGGGGCGGAGTTTTCAGGCAAACAGTCGGCGGCGCCGTTTAAGCAGCTGCTTGAACAAACCGAGATAAACCATATTCAAATGCGTGCATATAACGGACCTGTAGTTAATGGTTTAGCGGCACGTTTTCAACAGCTCGCTTACGATGAATTTTATGCGCCTTTTTTAAAAAATCATCGCATTACCGATATCGAAGAGCTCAATACCCAACTGCAAAAATGGCTCAACCGCTATAACCATCAATATGCGATTGCTGGTCGTTATACCTTGGGTAAAACAGCTGTTGAAGTCTTAGCTCTCAGTAAGCATTTGCTAACGTAAACAACAGCCTCATGGGTTGTCATTAATATACAAACCTTTGAGGTGTCACCCTTTTGAGCTTCACCCTTACAAAGCTTCATTTTATTGAAAGCTTGTAAGGGTGAAGCTTTTTTATTGATTAATAATCAATCGTGGTATCAATTGATTACCAAGGTATGTAAAAATATTGTTTCACCTTACTGGCTGTAATTCAGGATTGAGCAACTGAGCCAGAATTACATTGAGTATTGGTGCTGTTATACGTTAGGCACTGACACACCACACATAAATCACAAGGAAGTTATATGGACTTTTCTGACGGCATTTTACAGCTGAATTCATTTTTTACCGTCACTATCGGTATTATCGTGCTGTTTGTTGGCAGACGCTTAAATCAGGTCGTAGGTTTTTTAAAAGAGTTCAGTATTCCGGAGCCTGTTTCTGGCGGTATTGTTTTCTCGATAATGTTTACCCTCATTTACGCCATCGCCAGTGTTGAGGTGACTTTTGATTTAATGGCTCGAGATATTCTCTTGGTGTACTTTTTTACCACGATTGGGATTAATGCAAGCTTAGGGGATTTAAAGAAAGGTGGAAAACCCTTAGCCATTTTACTGGTAGTGACCATTGGCTACATGATTTTGCAAAACTTAACAGGTATTGGCGTTGCCACATTGTTTAACCAAGAACCAGTTGTTGGCTTATTAGGAGGCAGTGTCTCGTTAATTGGTGGTCACGGCACCGCTATCGCCTGGGCGCCCAAAATTCAAGAACAGTTCGGCCTAACCAGCGCAATGGAAATCGGTATCGCTAGTGCAACATTTGGCCTAATATTAGCCAGTTTAATGGGTGGTCCGATTGCTAAATACCTAATTAATAAGCACCAATTAAAACCTTCGGTTGATTTAGATGCATCAAACACGCAAGGTAAAGAAACCGAAACACCAGTCAAAATGACATCTTTTGATTTTTTAGACGCCCTGCTTGCTATTCATATTTGTGTCATCCTCGGCTTTATTCTTAATGAAGTCGTCAGTAATTTTGGTTTAGATTTACCTTTATTTGTTACCTGCTTATTTGCAGGTATTGTGGTCACCAACTTAACCCCAAAAAGTTACCCAAGACTAACAGGTACAGCTTGGCCTACACGTACTGCGGCTGTCGATTTAATCGCAGATATGGCATTGGGTACTTTCTTAGCTATGTCATTAATGAGTATGCAATTGTGGACGCTTGTTGATTTAGCAGGCCCTATCTTCGCCATTCTAGGTATGCAGTTTATTGTCGCTATATTAGTGAATCTATTTGTCGTATTTCCTGCAATGGGTAAAAACTACGACGCTGCCGTTATTTGTTCTGGCTTTGGCGGTATTTCATTAGGTTCTACTCCTACCGCAATGGCAAACATGTCAGCCGTATCTATGCGTTACGGCTATTCAGCTCAAGCCTTTATTATTGTGCCACTGGTTTGTGCATTCTTTATCGATCTCGCTAATGCGTTAATCATTCCTTATTTTATCGGCTTGATGCAATAACGCTATACAATCAAAAAAGGCCATCTTGTGATGGCCTTTTTAATATCAATTCAATCAACTGATGTAGAGCCCACACCTTACTGCCACCAGCATTGGCCTCATATAATTACGGCGACACTCAATATCAATTCATCGCCAAGCTCATACTAAACATAAATGGTACCTAACAGGTATAACACCCCGTAACCTGATACCAATACTCGCTGACCTTCAAGCTGACAATAAAGCACTCCTCCTCGTGCAGAGGCTTGTCTTGCGACTAAGGTTTGCTTCTCTAAAATAGCGCCCCAATATGGAACTAAACCAGCGTGAATAGACCCTGTGACAGGATCTTCATCACCGCCGTTTGCAGGCCAAAAGTAACGAGAAACAAAGTCATACTCGGACTCAGCAACATCGACTTGTGCTGTTACCACAACATCTAAGGGCGCAAGCGTTTTTAGAATGTCAGATTGATATTGCAGCCGCTCTACCTCATCAACTGATGACATGATCGCAAAATAAGCCTGTCCGCTTTTTAACACAGCTCGCGGCGTAATAGACAAACCAGCAATTAATGCTTCAGGGACTTTATTAAGCGGTGCGGGCGCCCTGTTAGGAAAGCTCATTTGAATTCGACCATCAGCCAATTGCGTCACGGATAAACTGCCAGCATGGGTCGTCATAAACTGCAGCTCGCCTTCACAGCCTAAATGGTCAAATAAAACAAAGGAGGCAGCCAAAGTAGCATGACCGCAGAAGTCTATTTCTGTTAATGGAGAAAACCAGCGGATCTCATAGCGATTGTGAGAAAAGAATTTAATAAAAGCCGTTTCTGATAAGTTATTTTCTGCTGCAATATGTTGCATTAACTCATCATCAAGCCAATCGGTTAAAGGGACGACCGCGGCTGAATTACCTTTAAATTGTTTGTCAGTGAAAGCATCTACGACATATATTTCTAATTCCATGACCACGCTCCAAATCCTTTTGCGGCAGCAGTAACTTAATTCAGACTACAGCCAGTATCTTTGTCAATTTCAATGCATAAAGCGTACATATCAGCTAACCAGCTCATACACCATAAAGATTAATAGCGAGTTAACCGACTATTCATTAAAACCAATTTTCGAGATGATAGCTACGACTAAACACTCTTCATACCAGTCATTGACACAGGTTCGATTGAGTAATCACGATCAATTTCAATAACTTTTCTTCCACATCACCCATGTTATTTTTTAATCATTAATATTAAAACCAATCCATATTGAGCGATTAGCAAAGTTTGATTAATCACTTAACGATTCAATTTTATTCATGACACTTAGCTGTATTAACGCACTTGAGTCCATCAAATGTCGATATTAAAAACCAAGGAAATAACGATGAATCAAACTATAATGTTATGGAAATAAATCCCCATAATCTTAAAACCAGCATCATAAAAGGAATAATGAGCTATTGCTTAATGTCTGTCACCTAAGCAATAGCTGTTTAGTCATTACTCATTGAAATAATGGTGACTTTTCGATTGAAATGACTAAACAGCCATTCCAGCTGCAACACCAGATGACCAAGCCCATTGAAAGTTGAACCCTCCGAGCCAGCCACTGACATCCATGACTTCACCGATAAAATACAAACCAGCAACCGATTTCGCTTCCATGGTTTTCGATGACAATTCATTCGTATCAACGCCACCTAACGTCACTTCTGCAGTACGATAACCTTCTGTGCCATTCATCACAATTGACCACTCATTTAAGTCTTTAGCTATTTGATCTCGCTCGCCATGACCTAATTGATTTAGGGCTTTATCAAGTTGTGCGGCATCAAATAACGCCTCAACCAAACGCTTTGGTAACCATTGGCTAATGGTATTGCGTAAGCTTTGCTTAGGGCTATTAGCTAAAGCAATTTCAAGCTTTTCAGCCGCGCTTTCATTAGGCAATAAATCAATACTAATAGCTTGACCCGCTTGCCAATAATTTGAAATTTGTAAAATAGCTGGCCCTGATAAACCACGATGGGTAAACAACAAGGCTTCACTAAACTGCGTGCCGTCTTCTGCTGTAATCGTTGACGGTACAGCAATACCTGATAGCGGCTCAAAACGTGCCTTTTGATCACTATGCCATGTAAAAGGGACTAAACCCGCTTGCGTTGGCAGCACCGATAATCCAAATTGTTCAGCAAGCTTATAGCCATATGGCGACGCACCAAGTTTCGGCATAGATAACCCACCCGTTGCGATAACCAGTGAGTCACAGCTAAAGTCACCATTTGACGTCAGCACTTCAAATTGGCCTTGAGCATTCTTGCTCACTTTGGTCATTTCTGTACGTAGTTGCACTTTTGCGCCAGCCCATTCACATTCCGTCATCAGCATATTGACGATGTCTTTCGCTGAGTCATTACAAAACAGTTGACCATGATCTCGCTCGTGATAATCAATACCATGACGTTCCACAAGTTCGATAAAATCTGAAGAACGATACCTTGCCAGTGCAGACTTTACAAAGTGGCTGTTACCACAGATAAAATTGTGCGGTTCAACTTTTTGGTTGGTAAAATTACAACGCCCACCACCACTAATCAGAATTTTTTTACCCGCTTGTTTGGCATTATCCAATACCAGTACGTCACGACCTCGATAGCCTGCAGTTGCCGCACACATTAAGCCCGCAGCTCCTGCACCAATAATAATTACGTCATGATGTATCACTTGTTTACTCTCTCACTTTGGGTGGTGCTAATAAGACATTGGCCAACAAGCCGGGTTAACTATCTGCCGAAAATAAAGCGCTATTCATAACAGACTACTTTATCATCAGACACAAAAAAGGGCGCTATATTAGCACCCTTTCAGTCGTATTCACACTCACGCTACTCAGAGATGGTCTCAGACTTTTGGTCTCGCCCTAGTAGCTCTTTAGCCGCTTCAACTGGCGTTTTACCTTGATAAAGCACTTGGTAAATTTGCTCAGTTATCGGCATTTCAACACCAAGTCGTTTCGCTAATGTGTAAACTTCTTTGGTATTACGATAACCTTCAACCACTTGGCCAATTTCTGTTTGCGCAGTATCGACATCACTGCCTTTACCTAACGCTAAACCAAAACGGCGGTTACGTGATTGGTTATCGGTACAGGTCAACACTAGGTCACCTAAACCTGCCATTCCCATAAAGGTGTTACTGTCGGCACCCAGTGCCACACCAAGACGAGTCAATTCAACCAAACCACGAGTGATTAATGCTGTACGCGCATTGGCACCAAAGCCAATACCATCAGACATGCCAGCACCAATTGCGATAACGTTTTTAACCGCGCCACCTAATTGTAAACCGGTAAAGTCATCATTTGCATAAACACGTAAGCGTTTAGGACTATGCAATAACTCTACTAAATCACTGGTAAAGTCGGCACAGGTACCTGCAACTGAGATTGCTGTAGGCATTCCAGCAGCAAGCTCTTTAGCGAATGTTGGCCCAGATAACACAGCGAGAGGAATATCATCCCCTAATTGTTCTCGAGCAACATCTTGCAATAATCGACCTGTTTCTGGCTCTAAACCTTTAGTTGCCCAGACAATGCGAGCATCATCTCGAAGCAATGGTTTAGCTTGACTGAGAACTAAGCCAAATACATGGCTTGGTACCACAACCAACACATTTTTACTCGCTGCTAATGCTTTACCTAAGTCAGACTCTAGCTCAAGCGTATCAGGGAAAGCGATCCCTGGTAAAAATGCGCTGTTTGCTCTGTCTTTAGCAAGGGCTTCCATGTGCTCAGGCTCATGACCCCATAGCAAGGTCTTATGACCACTGCTGGCGAGAGAAATGGCAAGGGCGGTGCCATAAGACCCCGCCCCTAATACCGTAATTTCGGTAGCGTTACTCATAAATATTAAGCGTTTTCTTCAGCAGCTGGTGCTGCAGCAGCTTCTTGCTGGCGCTGTTGAACGTATTGAGCGAATAACGCGTCAAAGTTCACTGGAGCAAGGTTAAGCTGTGGGAACGTACCACGAGAAACTAAGTTACCTACTGTTTCACGTGCGTATGGGAATAAAACGTTAGGGCAGTATGCACCTAAAGAGTGAGCCAATTGCTGCTCAGTTAAACCAGTGATAGAGAAAATACCAGCTTGTTGTACTTCACATAAGAAAGCGGTTTCGTCGCCATTTTGTGCAGTGACGGTTAACGAAAGAACAACTTCATACACGTCGTCAGAAAGTTTGTTGCTACGAGTATCAAGATCTAGCTTAACTTCTGGGTTCCATTCTTTTTGGAAAACAGCTGGGCTGTTTGGCGTTTCAAATGAAACATCTTTAGTGAATACGCGTTGAATGTTGAATTGTGGTGCTTGTTCTTCGTTGTTTGCTACTTCAGCCATGATTTCCTACCTTCAAATGTGTTTTAGCTCTTCTGTGAGGCTAATTTTAAATTTGGGCTTTTATTCCTAAAACCTAGCCAAAGCCTAGATATTAGTCCATCCCGATTAAAGTTGATCTAACTAGTTAACAAAACGCCTTAAAGCCCTTTATACAAGTAGGATCTTGTTGGACCCGCTAACATTCATTAGCAAGTCGCTGGATATATTTACTTCTTACCTTTTACTGTTGGTAAGTTTGCAGCAGTCCAGTCGCCCATTCCGCCTTTTAAGTTGCTGACATTTTCAAAGCCTTGTGTAACAAGAAGTTGAGCTGCTTGCGCAGATGTCATTCCAGCATTACATACAGTAATAATGGGACTGCTTTTATACTTTTCAAGGGCCGTGGCTTTATTATTTTTAATTTCAGACAAAGGCACGTTTAACGCATCTACGATATGCCCTTTACGGAACTCTTCTTGCGAACGAACATCAATCACTTTACCGCCTTGCTTGTTCATCAGCATGGTCAATTCTTGTGTGTTGACGTTGATAACTTTAGATGTTGCTGTCTTAATTGTCGTTACAATTACAGCGATGAACAAACCAACCCAAGCGATACTTAAAACTGGGTTCGCCTGAAAAAATTCAATATATTCTTGCATCTTCTCTGCCTACTTTTAGATTGGCTAAAATTAATAAGCCACAGAGTATACCGACTGCGTCTTTATAATGCAGCAAGTTCACGCTTAATCATCACCGATGGGAGCTTATTAGTGACACTTTACACATTAAAGGTTGCATAAAATTAACAAGCCAGCGCCAAAATCATGATGATTTCGCTTTCATTGCAAAAAATTCATCTTGGCTAACCGGTATACCAGCTCCGATATTGCTATATAAATCGGCATGAAGAACAGGCTATATAAGGTAAATATCTTTTTCAGCGCCAGCATAAGTAGTAATATCCATATCAATTAAATTTTACTTTCTCATAAACTTTACACTTTAACTTTAAAAATAGAGGTACTTCCATGGCGACTCAAAAGCGTCCACTGGCATTACTTATCTTAGATGGCTGGGGCTACCGTGAAAATACGCATAATAATGCGATTTATCATGCCAACACCCCTGTTCTAGATAAACTTAATGCTACTTACCCCCATAGCCTGATTTCTGGTTCAGGTATGGATGTTGGCCTACCTGACGGCCAAATGGGTAATTCAGAAGTCGGCCATATCAATATTGGTTCTGGCCGCATTGTCTATCAAGAGCTGACTCGTATCAGTAAGTCTATTGCTGACAATGAGTTTGCACAAAACACTGCACTGTGCGAATCCATTGATAAAGCCATCAGTAAAGATGGCGCTGTGCATATCATGGGGTTAATGTCGCCAGGTGGTGTACATAGCCATGAAGAGCATATTGAAGCTATGTGTCGTATGGCTGTAGAGCGTGGTGCCACAAAAGTGTACTTGCATGCATTTTTAGATGGCCGTGATACGCCTCCACGCAGCGCTAAAGGCTCATTAGAGCACTTTGACGAACTGTTTAAATCACTAGGTCACGGTAAAATAGCCTCACTACTTGGTCGCTATTATGCAATGGACCGTGATAACCGCTGGGATCGTGTTGAAAAGGCTTATAACCTTATCACCCAAGGCCAAGCTGAATTTAACTTCTCAAGTGCTGTCGATGCATTAGAGGCGGCATATGCGCGTGATGAAAACGATGAGTTTGTAGCTGCTACGACCATCGGTGATACGGTGTCATTAGAAGACAATGACGCACTGATATTTATGAATTTCCGTGCTGACCGAGCTCGCCAAATCACTCGCAGTTTTGTTAATGCCGATTTTGACGGTTTTAAGCGCCAGGTCACGCCTAGTGTGAACTTTGTCATGTTGACGAACTATGCCAACGACATTAAAGTTCCCGTCGCTTTCCCATCTACTGACTTAGTAAATACCTTAGGTGAAACATTACAAAACCTAGGCAAGACTCAGTTACGTATCTCTGAAACCGAAAAATATGCTCACGTAACATTTTTCTTTAATGGCGGTAAAGAGCAGCCGTTTGAAGGCGAAAGCCGCGAGTTAATTAAGTCTCCTGACGTAGCAACTTACGATCTTCAACCAGAGATGAACTCAACTGAATTAACCGATAAATTGGTTGCTGCAATTGAGTCTAACGAGTTTGATGTCATCATATGTAACTACCCTAATGGCGATATGGTTGGTCATACTGGCAACTTCGATGCTGCAGTAAAAGCATGTGAAGCGGTTGATGCTTGTATTGGCCGAGTTGTTGATGCATTACAAAAAGTTGGCGGCGAATGCTTAATTACAGCCGATCATGGTAATGCTGAGCAAATGACTGATGAAACCACAGGCCAAGCACATACTGCTCACACAAGTGAGTTAGTGCCATTTATCTACGTCGGTCGTGACGCGACAATTGAAGATGGTGGCCGATTGAGCGATATCGCGCCAACTATGTTAACCTTGATGGAACAAGACGTGCCATCAGAAATGACAGGCCGCTCAATTATTAATCTCAAAGAGTAAATAGCCACTCGTGAATAGACGACAACTGTTCAAAGCCAGCATATTTGCTGGCTTTCTGATAATTTCATCATCAGTTCAAAGTGCCGATCTGAATAAGCGTCAGTCAGAGCTTAAAGCCATTCAAGCGCAGATCAATCAACAACAAAACTCTTTGAAAGACACCAGTCGTCAACGAGAAAAGCTCATCTCGCTGCTTAAGCGTGATGAGCAAGCTATTTCAAATGCAGCTCAAAAAGTCAATCAAACCCAATCTTCACTAACTCAAGTTAACAGTAAACTTAGTGAGTTAGAGACTGAAACGATTCAATTAGACAAGCGCCGAACTACGCAACAAAAAACCTTATCAAAGCAATTATCTAGTGCCTATTTGGCTGGTAATCATGACTACTCAAAAATGATGTTAAACCAGCAGAATCCAGCGACTGTTGAACGTATGTTGGCTTACTATCAGTACCTTAATAATGCTCGAATTAAAGCCATTACAGATTTAAAGGCGACCATAGAGCAATTAGACACAGTCAAGCAGCAGCAAGTCACTGAACAACAAAAGCTTAATGCACTTATTATTGAGCAAAAGCAACAAGCTGAACAACTGAGTAAAGAGCAAAGCCAACGTAAACAAACGTTAGCACAAATTCAGCGAACCTTAACGAGTAAAGGGGCTGAACTTGAGCAAATGCAAATCGAAGAAGCCAGCTTAAAGCGGCTTATCGAGCAAGCGTTACTTGCAGCTAAAGACAATCCTGAAATGGACGGGCTTGCTAAACGACGAGGCAAATTAAACTGGCCTACTAAAGGGCATTTAGCCTCTAAATTTGGCAGTCGCCGCTCAGGGCAAATACGCTGGAAAGGCGTCGTTATCGCTGCACCAGAAGGACGGAGTATTACCGCTGTTGCGCCAGGTACCGTCATTTATGCTGATTGGCTACGTGGTTTTGGTATGGTCATGGTTGTCGATCATGGTGAAGGCTACATGAGCCTGTACGGTCACGCTCAGGCACTGTTAATTCAGCCAGGAGAAACTGTACAGAAAGGAGAATCTATTGCTCTTGTCGGGAGTTCAGGCGGACAGACAGAATCTGGCCTATACTTTGAAATACGACACAAAGGGCAAGCCGTTAACCCAGCGAAATATTGTCGATAAACAACTGGCTAGGAAGCCTAACTCGCTGAACTAACCGAAGCCCTGTATGTACCTTGACGGTATTAAGGGGCTGTTATGATGCAATTTGCACGCTATTTATTATGTTTTTTCTTGGGTATTTCAGTTGCACTTTCGATGAGCTTGTCTAGCTCTGAGCAACATTATAAATCAGATTCTGAGTACAGCTACAGCCTGCTACTTGATGTGATAGATACCATCCACACTTATTACTTTAATGACGTCAATCGCGAACAACTGATCGAGTTTGCCATTGATGGCATTTTTACAAATCTCGACCCATATTCAGGCTTTTTAGACGCTAACGATTACCAAAGCATCAATGACAATAATAGTGGCCAATACTTTGGATACGGTTTCGAAGTAGCCACCGATGATGACCAAATCACGATTATTACTCCTTACCCTAACTCTCCTGCAGCTAGAGCCAACTTGCAGCCTGGTGATAAAGTACTTCAGCTAAACGATACTGTCATAGACAGTGCGAATTTAACTGATGTGTTAATGGATATTAAACAGAACAGCAACGCCAAACAAACCATTAATTTAACCATCGAGCGTGAAGAAAATGCGCCGTTCGAGTTGTCACTTAACCCTGAACTTATTCATATAGAATCGATCAATGCCAAAATACTCAAAGGTAATATTGGTTATATCCAATTGAATTCATTTCAAGAAGATGCAACAAGCGCCATCATTAGACAATCTAAACTTTGGAAGGACATTGAGTTAACAGGGCTTATTCTGGATGTGCGTAATAATCCTGGTGGGTTATTAGGACAGGCCATCAGTATCGCTGACTTGTTTTTACAAAATGGGCTCATTGTTTCTACCGAAGGAAGATTTTTTGATGCCAACGAAGTGTATTACGCATCCCAGCCAGCCATTTTTAAGCACGTTCCTATGGTGGTATTAATTAATAAGGGTTCTGCATCTGCATCAGAAGTGCTTGCTGCGGCACTACAAGAAAATAACCGCGCAACTTTAGTCGGTGAAACAAGTTTTGGTAAAGGCACAGTACAAAGCCTGATCCCTATGTTAGAAATGGGCAATGCCATTAAACTCACCATCGCCAAATATAGTACGCCAGATGGTAATGATATCCACAGCAAAGGAATTGAACCTGACATCAAAATTTCTAACGAAGCTATTCTAAATTCTGAATATCTGGATATAATTGAGCAATCAACTGCGCAATATGATGAGCCACAGGATGGCCAGATTTCTTCAGCTATTGCATGGATAACAACACATAACTAAAAAGCAGATTCAGTGCGCTACTTATTTTTTTTATTAACGTTACTTTTTATTGGTCCAGTTCAAGCAGTCAACATAGCAATCATCATTGACGATATCGGTTATCGTCAATCAGATGAGGCTGTGTTGTCACTTCCAAATAGCGTGACACTGTCAGTATTACCTCATACACCATTAGGCCAAAAACTGGCCGAGCAAGGACATCATCAAGGAAATGAAATCATGCTGCATATTCCGATGCAGGCCTTGAACGGTAAAAAACTGGGTAATGGTGGACTGACTAATCAAATGAGCGAACAACAACTCAAACAAGAGTTAACGGCATCGCTTGCCAATATCCCATATGCCAAAGGTGCAAATAACCATATGGGCAGCTTGCTAACTCAGTTAGACAACCCGATGAACTGGTTAATGGAAAGCCTAAAGCAGAAACAGCTTTATTTTGTCGATAGTGTGACTACACGTTACAGCAAAGCCAGTAGTAAGGCAGAGAAACACGGTGTACCACTGCTACGTAGAGAGATATTCTTAGATAACGATGTCAGTGAAGTTGCACTTGAAAAGCAATTTTCACAAATCATTGAGAAAGCAAAACAGCAAGGAAGTCTAGTTGTTATAGCGCACCCTTACCCTGAAACGGTACGCTTTTTAAATCAAAACTTATATCGATTAGAGGCAAAAGGCATTAACCTAGTTCATACATCGACATTACTGCCTGTCACAATGGCAAAAAGCGAGGGGGCTAGCTCAACTCAAGTACTGAGATAGAGAGATCAGGTAACGTCTCTAGTAATTCATCTGCATTTGCGACAATATCAGCCAACGTTGATTCAGCAAGCACCGCCATATAAGCCGCTACCGCTTTAGCCAATATACCTTTTAAGCTACATGCTGGTGTAAATCGGCAATAAGGCTCAGTGCAATTAACTGGCGCTAATGATGGCTCTAGTTCACCGACCAACTTAGCCAAGTTAATGTCAGCTGGCGCCACTGCCAGTTTAAATCCGCCACTCTTACCACGTATGGTTTGTATGTAGCCAAGCTTGCCTAAATGATGAATAATCTTCGCAACATGGTTTGAAGATAACTCAAACACCGTAGTCACTTCCGCAATACGAAATAATGTCTCTCTTTTTGGCTGTGCAGCAAGGTACATTAGAATACGAATGCCATAATCAGTATAGCGAGTTAGTTGCATGAGTTAGTTCCAACATTTAAATACATAATCAACAAGTGGATGATTCAAGAACAGTAATCAACCAAAGCGCTTGTTCATTTGACGTACTACACACATCGATTGTGGCAGTAAAATCCGAGCATACTTTAGGTCTAGAGGGATCGCCGAACAGTTTACAAAGGTTGTCATCATTTAACTGAGTACAACGTTCTCCAGCAGGTTTACCATTTGGCATTCCTGGAATTGGGCTTGTAATAGAAGGTGCGATGCAGCAAGCACCACAACCAAGACGGCAGTCCATAAAAGTACCTAAGTGTTAAAGCAGCAATATATCTTACTAATGGCTAATATAGAATCATCTTTTCTATAAAACGCACTCAAAATACATCTTTAAGTAAAAAATGAGAGTTACGTAGAAATTATAACCTGATATTCAATGCATTGTGATGGCGCTATATGGCGTTAACTATCAATGATATTTCTGTTAGTTAAGCTATATGCAAAAAAAGTGGCACGACACAATAGCCCGTTTTTAAGCTAACAAGAACAAACGATGACAGCGTTCAATTAAAGCGTAATAGAATTTAAGTTTAACGCAGCACGTAAATTTCGACT
>NZ_JAGJDZ010000013.1:0-138309 GCF_018100775.1 Shewanella sp. MMG014 | reverse complement strand
AACTCAACACCTGTGAGTGTCCACACAGATTACTTGATAAATTGTTAAAGAGCGGACTCGGTAACTAGCGTTTGACGCCTTGTTCCGTGTCAGTGGTTGCGCATTATAGGGAAATCATTTTATCCCGCAAGTGCTTTTCTTAATTAATTTATAAAAAAACGCTCAAAAGCACACTTTTTAAACGTTTCGAACTAAAATCCATCAAAAAAGCTCGTTACAGCACCTTTCATGGCAATTTTATCGTTAACTAAGAGATGTTTTTATTACGACTTTAAGAAAGCTGGTACATCGGCAATGCTGTCTACTACTCCATCGGCAAGCTCAATACCCGCTTCATCAACGACTTTACCACTTCTCACTAATATAGCTGTGTTAATGCCCGCTGCTTTTGCAGCTCTCATATCATCAGCTTTATCACCCACCATAATTGAATTAGCCATATCAATTTTTAAAAACTTTGCTGCATCAAGCATCATTCCCGGTTTAGGTTTTCGGCAATCACAATCTTGCTTATATTCCCCAAGTCCTTTTTCTGGATGATGCGGACAATAGTAGATGCCATCTAATTCAACACCTTTATCTGCAAAGTTCCAATCCATCCATTCGGTTAAATGGTGAAAGTCATCCTCTGAGTACATTCCACGAGCAATACCAGACTGATTAGTCACCACCACGATTTTATAACCCATTTTCTTGAATGCCAGGCAGGCTTCAAATACGCCTTCGATATATTCAAAGTCATCAACAAGGTGTAC
Source organism: Shewanella sp. MMG014 (assembly GCF_018100775.1). Taxonomy (NCBI): domain Bacteria; kingdom Pseudomonadati; phylum Pseudomonadota; class Gammaproteobacteria; order Alteromonadales; family Shewanellaceae; genus Shewanella; species Shewanella sp. MMG014. Next base: position 137,554 of record NZ_JAGJDZ010000013.1, on the reverse strand, counting down.
ATAACCTTTATCAATATTAATGACTCCGTCACGATCTAAGAACACGGCTTTATTCACGGTACTATTACTCCTAAATTCTTTATTATTTTGATTATCCCATTACTGGAAAAATTATGCACTTGTATTATAAAAGGAAGATTTTTTAAGGTTGTACTTTATAAAGCGTTCAGTAAAGGTTACCCTTCCGTAGATATTTTGTGGCATTTATTAAGAAGTAATGAGTCAAATAACACCAATAATTCATAAAACACGAACTCAAGCAGTGGTAGAAGTCTTGCGTGAGCGCATATTATCTGGCTTTATCAAAGCAGGTGAGCCACTTAGACAATCAGCTATAGCTGAGCAGCTTAATGTTAGTCGAATTCCTGTGCGAGAAGCGCTTGTTCAACTAGAAGCTGAAGGATTAGTTAAATTCGAAGCACACAAAGGTGCAACAGCCACTGAACTTTCTGTTGAACAAGTCACAGAATTATTTGAATTAAGGGCTATGATTGAAACAGATCTTCTCGCGAAAGCCATTCCCAACTTGCAAGATGAAAATTTCGAACAAGCTGATCAAGTGCTATCTCAATTAGAGACTGCATTAAAGGAAAAAGACTCTGTGGCCACATGGAGCGAACTCAATACTCAGTTTCATACCTGTTTATACGAAGCCGCTAACAAACCGCATACACTTGAAGTCGTTCATGGACTGAACAATAGCTGCGATCGCTATATACGCTTACAGCTATTATTAACAGGCGGAATTCCAACAGCAGAACGCGAACATCGCGAACTGTTTGAGTTGTGCAAAAACAAAGATATCGATAAAGCGACCCAACTTTTACGCCAGCACATTTTAGGTGCAGCAAAGGCAATTAAGAAGCTAGTGATTCAACAAATAGACTAACTATTGCCTCTACGTCGTTTATCAAAAGATTAATTTAAAATTTATTTGAGAGAAAACCACATGCAGTATGCTCATATTACCGGTTGGGGAAAATGCGTCCCACCAGCAAAACTGACTAATGACGACTTAGCCACCTTCATGGATACTTCTGATGAGTGGATTAAGACACGTACTGGGATCAGCGAACGACATATTTCTCACGTTAACACATCTGAGTTAGCGACTGTTGCAGCTAAAAATGCACTCGCTGCTGCAGGTATTGACGGTAGTGAACTGGATTTAATCATACTTGCAACAGCAAGCCCAGACACCTTGATTCCTAATATTGCTTCTACTGTTCAAGCTAATGTAGGGGCAACATGCGGCGCTTTTGATATTAACGCTGCTTGTAGTGGTTTCTTATATGCCCTTGGTATGGGCAGCTCTATGATAAAAAGTGGCCAGAACAAGAAAGTGCTTGTTATTGGCGCAGAGCGATTATCTTTTTATCTAGATTGGTCACGACGTGAAACCGCCGTATTATTTGGCGATGGTGCAGGCGCTGTTGTTATTGAAGCTAGTAATGAACCAGGTGGTGTTTTAGGTTACGAGCTTAATAATGATCCTGCTGCACGTGATATCTTATCATCAGGTTTCGGCACCCAGATGGACCGATTTGATTCTGCATCTCTGGATTTCTTTATTAACCTAAACGGACAAGAAGTCTTTAAACGCGCGATTCATGGTATGGGTGGGTTAAGTACTAAGGTCTTAGCTAATTGCGACATGACCAAAGAAGACGTTGATTTGGTCATTCCACATCAAGCAAACGAGCGTATTATTGATACGTTAATCAGTCGAATGAAGATCCCTAAAGAAAAAGCCTTCGTCAACATTGCGAAATACGGCAACACGTCTGCAGCGACTATTCCTATTGCGATTTGTGATGCGTTAGAACAAGGCCGCATTAATTCAGGACAAACTATTTTATCATGTGCATTTGGTGCAGGATTAACATCAGCTGCTCTATTATTAAAATGGGGTGAGCGAACAACTCCGATTAATGCACCTACTGCGGAGCTGCCTCCGTGTGAAGTTTCTGCACTTGAATTAATTAAACCTGCAGTAGAGTTTTTTACTAAGCGTTAAGCATTTTTAACCTTTAAGTATTTAACCAAACTCATTACTAAAAAAACCAGCCAAGTGCTGGTTTTTTATTTTAATCATCACAAATAACTACAGTTAAATTGATATGAACTCCGATACGGCAAGTTTTTGAGTATCACCAATGGAATTCACTTGAGCAATAAAAAGCTCTGCACACGCAATTGCGTCAACCAATGCTGCATGACCTGAATAGGTAGGTAAACCATATCGCTGCCTGCAAGCATCTAAACGTAAGCTTCCCTCTTTTAATACATCATGCTGACGAAGTAGCCGCTGTTTTTCAGTCGCTAAAGTATCGATAAAGGGTAACCGAATTTGCCTGTTATACACTTTAGCCAAATGAGATTGTATAAAGCTAATGTCCATTGGTGCATGATGAGCTACCAGAATATGTCCCTGAGTACGGTCAATAAACCATTCCATCGCATCAATTAGTGAGGCACCTTCAGACACATGCTGATCGACAATGCCATGTACTGTTGCACTTTGCCCTACACTCCCATCAATATTAACCATGCACTGCTGAGCTTTTGTTAAAGGGATTGAACATGGGATTGTATCTAATTCAATAGGCACTATTCCGATACTGATTATTTCATCTTTTAACGGGTCAAGCCCCGTCATTTCGAGATCCACGGCCATCAATCTCGATGTGGAAAGTGGTTTGTTTATCACATTTAAATACGCTTTTTGATAGTCATAAAGCTTATCTTTATGGCCAAACATTTCATAATGTAAACGTGCTTTAAGCCAGAGTTCATTCACAGGTTAAAAACTCCGCATAAATTTCATTCTAAGACCTGATTGAGCATCGTGAACGACTTTAAAGGCATCACGTAACTGATGACGCATTAGTGATGACATTTGTTGTGGTTTTAAATAGTTAGTGACGTTTTGCTGGCTTGTATATTGCTCTCCTTGATTTGAAAGACGCATATGAGCAATAAATTCAAGCGCATCGGCGAGGTTGAGTGCATCCTTACGGTTTATGATATTGGCATCCATTAATGCACGAATTCGTTTTGGTGTATTCACTTCGGCAATCCCCGCACTTAGTGCATAGACTCTGGCAATATCATTGATTAATGCGACGCCTTTGTGCTTTAAATCCATTCCTTTCACTTCACTGCCATCACGCTCAAGCACAAACTTTCTAAAAAAACCTAATGGCGGCGATTCCACTAATGAATTACCTGCCATTCCAGCAAGAAAGATATCGTTATCTTTAGTACGTTCAAGTACATGACTTTGCAATTGATCAAACAAGCTTTGTGGACCGTACACGGCACGCATATCAAAAAAGATACTGGCATGCATTAACGCTTTAGGCTCAGGAGAATTTAACCAGCTTTCAAAATGTTTTTGCCATTTATCAAGAGGTAAACGCCATTTAGGGTTTTGCGCCATAATATCCCCGGGGCAATAAACATAACCACATTTATCAAGCCCTTCACAAACCGCATGGGTTAGCGCATTAAAATAACCTTTAGCATGTTCATCAGGTTCATGAGCAAGTAACAATCCATTATCTTGATCAGAACAAGCAGCTTGATCTTGTCTCCCTTGAGAGCCAAATGCTAACCAACAAAAAGCCATCGGCGCAGCCCCTAGAATTTGCTGATTTAACACAATTAGCCTACGAGTTAACGCATCGGTGACTGAAGTTAGCACCCGACCAACTTCTTCAGCTCGCGCATCGGCACTTATGAGGTTTTGCAGTAAAACAGGGATTTGTTTACTGACCTGAATTAAACTAGCAATGTCATGTTGCCGCTCAATTTCTCCTATTAGTAAAAGAGGTTGCGAACTTTGACCACGTAATATATCTGTACTGGTCAAAATGCCGACAGGTTTAGTAACTTCATCATCGTTCACTTCATTCGTCATTATCGGCAAATGGTGAATACCGTGCTCACTCATCAATAGCATGGCTTCGAATACGAGATCGTTTTCAAACAATACTTTGGGATTTGCAGTCATTGCTTGATGCACTGCTAATGTACCGTCAAACCCCTCAGCTAAAACCCGATTTCGCAGGTCTCTATCAGTTAATATCCCGATTAGTTTGCCGTTATCTATCACAAGTACCGACGATACCCTAGCGACACGCATTTTTTTTGCAGCTTCACTTACACTAGCATAAGCATTAATCGTTAGGGGATCAGGTGACATCAAGCTGTTAATCCGACTCGTCGTTGTTAAATCCTTTGCCTTAAAACGAGCTTGATGGCGTAACCTTTTAGCAAAAGCACGATTAAAAAAGCGATCAAACTCTCGGCTTTCTTTTCGTAAGTAATTAAAGGTTTCAGGGTTTAAGTGATAAACCAGGCTATCTTCGAGAATTTGAACCTGATTACTGACTTTCTCACCCGATAACAAAGATGGAAAACCAAAATAATCCCCTTCTCCAAGTCTATCTAACAACTCACCTTCTTGATCCCGTACTTCAAAGGAACCAGAACGAACAATGTATAGTTGTGGATGAGACTCATCTAACGGGACCGTTCGGCTAGCTTTGCTGTAATAGCCAATAGAGAGTTGCTGACAACATCGAGCTAAGTCTGATGAAGATAAAGAATCAAATGGAATTAACCCACTGATAAATTGTGTGATCGGTTGAAGTTCGCTTGCGTCTTTCATAACACTCCATCATTTTCTCACCTCGATGAATTCACTATATGAAAAACCACTGCATGACACTATTCGACTTATGGCCAGTAACTTGATGTAAAATAATGTTTGGTTAAAAACAAAAAGAGCGCCGAAGCGCTCTTTACCGTTCAAGTTCATCTTGTTAGTGATCTTGAGCGCCACCAGCTCCTTTAGGGAAGCGAATAGACTCAACCATCTCAACAACATCTTGTGGTACATCTTTAGTCACTTTACTAACAGCGAATGCGACACCAAAGTTAATGAACATACCTACCATACCGAATCCTTCAGGTGAAATACCTAAGAACCAGTTATCGCTGACGTTAGCTGCAGGGTTCACGAATTTGAAATAAACGATATAACCAGCAGTAAACAGTAGACCCGTTAACATACCAGCAATTGCCCCTTCCTTATTCACAGTCTTAGAGAAGATACCCATAATAATTGCCGGGAATAATGACGATGCAGCCAGACCGAATGCAATCGCAACAACCGCAGCCACAAAGCCTGGAGGATTAATTCCGAAGTAACCCGCCATGACAACACCTAACGCTGCGGCAATTCGGGCATACTTAAGCTCCTCTTTATCAGAAATATTGGGCATTAAGTTTTTCTTCAATAAGTCATGAGAAACAGACGTTGAAATTACCAATAGTAACCCTGCCGATGTAGACAGTGCCGCCGCTAAGCCACCAGCTGCGACTAATGCAATCACCCATGCTGGAAGTGAAGCAATTTCAGGCGTAGCAAGTACCATGATATCGCGGTCGATCTTCATTTCATTGGTATCGCCTTTAGAATAATAAATGTTGCCATCGTTATTTTTATCATCCCAAGTAATTAAGCCTGTTTTTTCCCAGTTTTTAATCCAGTTAGGTGCGCTTTCATATGACACACCTGTAGATTCTGGACCATTGATTGTTTCAATCATATTTACACGTGAGAAAGCAGCAAGTGCAGGAATTGTTGTATACATAATCGCGATAAATACAAGCGCCCAACCAGCAGATAAACGTGCATCTTTTACTTTAGGTACAGTGAAGAAGCGCACGATTACATGCGGTAAACCCGCAGTACCAAACATTAATGCGCCCGTAATAAAGAACACATCAATCATGCTCTTTGAGCCTTCCGTATATTGGGAGAAACCGAGTTCCGCTGATAAACCATCGAGCTTATCTAAGAGGTAAACCCCAGTCCCATTACCGGCAGCATCAACAAGCTCAGCACCAAAACCGATTTGAGGTAAAATATGGCCTGTCATCATCACTGAGATGAAAATGGCTGGTACCATGAAAGCAAAAATAAGCACACAATACTGTGCAACTTGAGTGTAAGTAATCCCTTTCATACCACCAAGTACAGCGTAAAAGAACACCACTGCCATACCGATATAAACACCCGTTTCTACTTCAACTTCTAAGAAGCGGGAGAATACAACACCCACACCACGCATTTGACCTGCAATATAGGTAAAACAGATGAAAATGGCGCAAACGACCGCAACGGTACGTGCAGCTTGTGAGTAGTAACGGTCACCAATAAAGTCTGGTACGGTAAATTTACCAAACTTACGTAGGTAAGGAGCCATACACAGCGCTAGCAGAACATAGCCTCCCGTCCAACCCATTAAGTAAACTGAGCCATCATAACCAGTAAACGACACGATACCTGCCAGCGAGATAAATGATGCCGCTGACATCCAATCGGCAGCAGTTGCCATGCCATTCATTACAGGTGGAACCCCACCACCAGCAACATAGAACTCTTTAGTAGAACCAGCACGAGACCAAATGGCGATACCGATATATAGGGCAAATGTGACCCCAACAATGAGATAAGTTAACGTTTGAACATCCATGATTTATTCCTTAGTCTTCGTGTACGTTATATTTTTTATCTAAAGCATTCGCTTTCGCTACATACACAAAAATCAGTGCAACAAACACATACATGGCACCTTGTTGTGCAAACCAAAAACCTAATTTAAAGCCCATAAAGGTAATTTCGTTCAAAACATCTACGAGTAAAATACCGCAACCAAAAGACACGAATGCCCAAATTGCGAGTAACCCCAATACTAAGCGTAAATTTTCACGCCAATACCCCGTTGCCTTGTCTTCATTTTCAAAAGCCATTGTGACTCCCCTGTCTTAATTATTTTTAAAGTCGTTAGTTAATCTAGCAACTAAAAATGTGACGACAATCACGACCTTAGTCTAAAGGTGAACAAAATCAAAAAAGGAAGTCAACAACAAATCAATTTAAAAACAGAAACTTATAACGGAACAGTATAAATAAATGGTATACAAGAGAGTTATCTGAGTTAGACCAAGGTCGAATTAAAAATTGAAGAAAAGAGCTTGTGGGTATGCATATGAAGATAGAGAAACGGTGTCATTAGCAGTTTGTCGTGCGTACATAATCAAGAATAAGCTCACTCACGTTTAGTCAAAGCTTATAGAATGATTCATCCTTAATAGGTCAAAGGCTTGTGCTACCTGAATAAGGCAGGTAATATTTTTTTATAATAATGACAAGGATGATTCATTGAATAAAAAATCCATCAATCTACAACACCTTATTTTAGCACTGGTTCTAGGTATCATTGGCTTTATCGTCAACTGTTACCCCATTCCTATTTTTGCCAACGTCCAGCTGGTCATGGGTAATACCTTTACGGTTGTATCTGCCGTTATTTTAGGCCCTTGGTATGCCCTATTAACAGCTGTTTTCAGTGCAACAGGTTTAATGGTGACTTGGGGAAGTCCTCATGTTTACTTACTGTTTTGTATCGAAGCGGTATTTATAGGTTTTATTCGCCGTAAAGGGGGGTACCCGCTATACGGCAGTGCCATTTACTGGATACTTATCGGAATGCCACTGACGTATTTATACATGAAAATAGTCAGTGATTTACCAGCAAGTCATATGCCGTTTGCCATCATTAAGCAAAGTATTAATGGTCTGATATATGCCTGTTTAGCTTCTTTAATTATTGTATTGGTCCCTAAACTTTGGCAATTTAATGGCCAAGTCACAGCAAAAAAAAGGCGTTCATTCAATGCTCAAGTAACCTACTTTATGACATTGATGATCACCTTATGCTTACTTATCTCTGCCCTTAGTTTTAATTATCTGTTTTTAGAAAAGCAGCAACAGCTATTAAAGCAAAACTTAACTGATACGACGCAACATTTAAGCTCTGCAACCGAGCAATACATAGACGATCACAAAAAAGTGATTGAATACGCAGCCAACTTTCTCAGTTTAGCCAATACCACGAACGACGAATGGCAGCCAATGCTGAGTCAACTGCACACAAGTTATCCTAGTTTCATTACCATGTTGATTGCCGATAGCAATGCGCAAGTCAAAGCAGGTAGCCCTGGTGTTATGATGCTGGACGAAAAAAACAATATTAAAAATATGTCGATTAGTGACCGGGATTACTTTATTCAATCCTTCCATAATCGCCAATTATATGTCTCATCCGTATTCAAAGGGCGTGGATTTGGTAGTGACTCAATCATCGCTATCAGTGCGCCGTTTTACCAAAATAATAATCAAGCACAAGTTGCTGGTATAATTGAAGGTTCCTTGAATTTACAGTTTTTCGCTAATATCGATAATCAAAATAGTTATGGTGAAAAAGAGTTGCTGGTACTTATAGATGACAATAAAAAAATCATTTATGCATCCTCAGAACTTGATCTCAATGAAGAAGATGAATTTACTTACTCTGATGATAAAGGCGCATACCATATTGCGTTAAATACCATCAATATTCGTGATCTTGAATCCACTTCGCCAGAACATGTATTTGTAAAAAAACGCCTTAATAATGGTTGGGAGTTATATGTATTAAAACCCCTCTCACCATTGCTTAAAACTGCCGAGCAGCAAATGTTAGGCACCTTTTTGATGCTGATTATTTCAATTATTTTCACCTTTATCATTTCAAGAAAGGTGTGCCAATTATTAACAGCGCCACTCGAAATCGTCGCTAACCAATTTGGTAATATCAATAATGATGATTTAAAAAGCCAAGTGCTGGATGAAAACTCGTCTAAAGAAGTATTTAACCTCTACCAGCGGCTCACTAACAGTAAGCGTGAACTGCTAACACATCAGCTAGAACTTGAAGAGACAGTGGCAATCCGCACTGATGAATTAGAGCAAGCCAACAAAAAGTTACTTGCCTTAGTGGATAAAGATCCATTAACGGATCTTAAAAACCGCCGTTATGCTGAAGATAAATTTGATGGCTTATTAGATTTTTGCTTACGTGGTGAACATGCAATTACCATAGCAATTCTTGATTTAGACTTTTTTAAGCAGGTCAACGACACCTATGGACACTTAGCAGGAGATGAATGTTTACGTACCGTTTCAAGTTTACTTAAGCAAGAGTTTAAGCGTGATACGGATATTGTAGCTCGCTATGGTGGGGAAGAGTTTTTACTTATTTTACCGATATCAAATGCCCTTAAAATTGAGCATCATTTAAATCAATTCAAACAAAAGTTAGCAGCGCTTGTGATTACTTCTCCAACAGATCAACAGCAGTTTTCTGTGACCACCAGTATTGGTGCAATTACTGCTAATGCCAGCTTTTCAACTGACATTGATGTATGGATTAAAGTGGCCGACGATAATCTGTACACGGCCAAAGAACAAGGTCGAAATAAAGTTATCATTAATGTGATTAATGAGTAAGTCGGTTATACCTATAGGTTTATAACCTCATCCATTTTATTAAGCATATACGGGTAAAATGGATTCCACTTCTGACGTAACATTTCAGCAGCAGGGATCCCAAATAAGCCACGTTCGCCAGTAAAAATAGCTTGGCCAATTTGAATGTGGCTCACCTCTTTCAAAAAATCTGGACCATACAAAGGATCCGCTTTAGGGAAAGGTAAAGCCACGTGAGATAAGGAATATACCCCACGTGGCCATTCAAATGGTAGCGCTTCACTTGTCAAGGATTCAGCAGAAGCTAATCTTGTCTCTTTTACAAAGTGCTCACGGTCAGTATCATTTTCAATCAAGGTCAGTTGATAACCCATTGGCTCTTGTAACCATAGCTTTGCCATTTCATCCATTGGGTCATTAATAATTAACTGATGATTATTAGGATTTCGATTAATATCAAAAATAACTAACTCGTGTTGTTTTGAAGGTAAGTATTGATAGAGGTTATTCACCACTGCATTGGAAGAAACGGTATCATCAGCGAGCGACTGGAAAGTTAAAATCGGTGCTAAAGAGCCTAATTGCTCAGTTGAAAATGATTCAATAATTTGATGGTTTCGCTGAGATAATTGATAAACAACATCACCAGCGTTAACTGCAAAAGAGCTATATTTAAACGGGTCGTACTCAACTGAAATACTGTTCCAAAATAACTTTTCATAACCTAAAAACCGGCCTAACATTGCTTGCCATTTAGCACCTGCTGCAATGGGTTGTAGCCCTATTGCAGGGGAAAGAAAAATCATACCTTGATAGTGCGTTTCATTGCCTCTGGCAATGGCTTCTAACTCAATGTTTAACGCTAAGGCTGCCCCCGTTGAAAAGCCAACCACGTATAACGGCTTACCATTAAGTTGTTGCTTCATATGCTGCGTCGCCAAATCTACAGCGCTAGCTAAATCAGGCCAAGTAATACCGGTTAATCCTGCGGGAATGGTGCCATGTCCAGGTAGCCTTAACCCCAAAACATGAGCATTTTTCTTAAAGTGTTTAGCAAGATGAGACATTGCATAGGGTGAGTCAGACATACCATGGATCAGTAAAACACCAAACTCAGCATCGGCTTTTTTCCATTCAAACGAGCGATTCCAGTTATAATTCCATCCATTGGGATCAGATAAGCTACCAGTTTCATACCGGTTAATGACAGAAGGCGTTTCTGGCGAGTAACTTTGATAAATTTTATTCTCAATTTCACTGAACAAGTCACTTTCGAGCGACAGATATCCAGCAAAGTTTTTTAACCCCAACTGCTGATGGTATTCGTGTTTTAGTTCAGTTGTGTGCCAGATATCTAACTCGGCTCTGGCATTTAATAACCAAACTAAAATCGCAATAAAAACGATAATACTGCCGATAAAGCCATAAACAGCAAAAAATAGAAGTTGCTTTGTTGAGCCGATCACTATCGCTTTCATTGATCTTTCCTTGAACACTAAGCGCTTTGTAAATCTGTGGCTAAAAGACACATCTCGCTGCTTAATGATATCGTTACACTTATCCGATTCTATAGACTCATGTTTGCCTAAAAGCCTATTCGAGTCTAGAGATTAATCATGATAATCTAGTAAAAATGAGTGAATTAACAGACATTAAAATGACATCAGACCTGTCACCAACCAATAATGAACAAATAAAATTTGGCCATAAAAATGCCAAAATGGCGTTTTATTTACCAACTGCACCTATCATCCCTACAGACACTGAACTCACGCTGGCTGATACCAGTAAGATAATCGAACTTAATGGTAATCATTGGCGTAAAATCTTTACCATAATGGCCAAAATTACCGCCGAGAATAGCTCAGCCGATTGCTGGAAAAAACGAAGAGCAGATTTGTTTACGACAAAAAGTGAAGCACATGACTCAACATGTTTAATCATCAATTCAGCAGGTTTAGACCCGCATGCAGAAGTGCATATTTTATGTGGCCAGGTGACTTATGAACGATTACAACATTCAATAGAAACGCATATGGGCCTGAATTGGCAAGATGAGTTAACAGAACTGGGTGAAAAACAAAAAGTAATGGCGCATAAGCAAGTCCTTATTGCGCCATATTTAGATTATCGACAGTTTCCTAACCAGCTCATAGAAGCAGTGAGAGACTACCTAAAACAATATTGAACTTATCACTAATCATAGATTGTTGGGATAGGTTGACGCTTGTGTTGCGTGCGCTTGTATATCGCGACCAACTTATCTTCAACATGACTCTCTACGTCTTTCCCTTCTAAAAAGTCATCAATTTGATCGTATGTAAGGCCTAATGCCACTTCATCTTCAAGTTGTGGCTTATCATCTTCTAAATCTGCTGTTGGTGCTTTTTTTACTAATATCTCAGGAGCACCTAAGAAACTTGCAACCTGTCTGACTTGACGTTTATTAAGACCAAACAATGGTGCTAAATCACACGCGCCATCTCCGAACTTAGTGTAAAAACCAGTAATATTCTCAGCGCTATGATCGGTTCCTACGACTAAACCACCCGTTAATCCTGCAATATGATATTGAGCAATCATGCGCATTCTGGCTTTCACATTACCTTTAACAAAATCAAGATTTTCATTGTTGCTTACCTCAATGCCTGCCTCTTCTAAACCAGCCACTGTCGCATTATGTACACCGACAACGCCATCAGCAATATTAACAGTAACTTGTTTAGATGGCTGAATAAACTGACACGCTAATTGAGCCTCATCTTCATCTTTTTGCACTTGGTAAGGCAGGCGAACAGCAATAAATTGATAATTTTGATCAGGGTTGTCAGCGTTTAAGCTATCTACAGCTAACTGACATAATCTACCTGTAACCGATGAATCAACACCACCACTAATACCTAGTACCAAACTACGTGTGTGTGCTTCAACTAACTTGGTTTTCAAAAATGCGACACGACGTTCGACTTCATAAGCTGGTTCAATCGCCTTAAGTACTTTCATTTCTCTTAAGATTTGTCCCTTCACAACGCTCTCCAATTTCTGTAGTCAATGCTGTTTTATTTACCCGATGGTACTTACAATGAGGTATTTACGCTCTAATTGGTATCCTACTGAATTTTACCACAGGTACCAAGTACTACTTATGCAATTTAAGTGCAATTTACGTAATAAAAAGGCGAGCATATTACGATGCTCGCCTTTCAATTTATGCTGTAAATTTAACGTTCCCAGTATGACTCTTCAAGACTATCTTCACGCTCTGGTAAGCCACGAGAAAGTCTTGGACTATGTTGTGCCAAAACTTCATAGGCTACACGGTTTGCGTATTTACACACTTGTGAGAATGACGAGTAACATAAACCATCACGTTGATGTTTACTTGAGCCAGGTACATTTGTCTTATGGAAGGTATTGGCAGATAAGTCATGTAATAAGGCCGCTAATGCTCCGTCACCTGCTCCGTTAGTATTTCTAATCAGTTCAGGCCCGCCCATGTATGGTGAAATATGTGCGAAGACTTTAATCGGAGTTTCACAATCTGCTTTTAATTTCGGGCGAGAAAACTCATAGCGGTTAAATTCAGGGATAGCGCCAGGTAATAGAGTATGACTGGTTGCTCGCTTTTCTGAATCTTCTGCGTAGCCCGCAGTATATAAACCCAAAGGCCCTGCGGTACAAAGTACCATGTCACACCATTCAAGTGCCGCATCAGCAGCCAATAGTGGGTCGCTAAAGCCTGTTAACGCTTCGCCTTCATCTTCATTCATTGCCAAAATAGTCACATTTTCACGAATAAAGTTTTGCCACCAAGTTGGATCTTCTTGAATAAGGAAGCGGGTGCCCAATGTCAATACGACTGGAACCTCTGCTGCTTTTGCATATTCAATTGCTTTCATCGCAGCGGATGTCATGCCATCACCTTCACTGGCGCGCATTAAATAGGCTGTAATAACTAGCGCAGAACTCCCCTGAATGACTTCTTGATTAATATATTCTGGGGTTAACTTATCCATTGAGCCTTTACTGATAGCAAAGGTACGCTCACCATTTTCAGAAATTAACGTAAAACAACGACCGATAGGACCATCTACAGGTTGTAAATAGTTTAAATCTACCTTTGATGAGGTATTACATAAATAACGGTAGGCGTAGCTCCCTACCATAATATTCTGGCTCATCACCCCGAATAACACAGAACGGTCATCCGCTAAAATTGAATAGTTATGAACCGTGTTACCAATGGTACCACCAGCAAATTCATCGCTGATCATCTCATTGTTTTTTAACTCGTTATAGAGTTCATGGGCTTGTTGGTCATCAATAAGGGTTGAGTTACCTTTTGGTAAACCATAACGCTCTAATAGTTCGTCTTCTACTTTGGCTTCAATATCCACCAAGGTTTGATCGATACCGCAAATGTAAGTTGAAAAAGATTGCTCTTGTTGGGTTAACTGAGCCAGTAATGGATCTCTGTTATTTACTGGGAAGTAATGCTTAGATTTGCGTTGACCAGGAAACTTCATCTTAAACTCTCTGAGTAGGCATCCGTGCTTAAAAGGATTGTGGATTGAACAGCATTTTATGCTTTATACCAAACGCTAATTTTAACACAAAAACAATCAACACCAATACTGATGTCAATCTTTGTCTCTTTTTGTGACAACTATTTTATTTATGCCATAAAAAAACCTGCAATGCAGGTCTTTTTATGAACAACAGTCGTTGGAACTGTAATTTTGCAGCTAATTAACCTAGCAACTGTTTAACTTGCTCACTCACTGCCGCAACAGTTTGTGTGCCATCAAACTTGGTGTACTGAGTGTTACCTTCAGCAGCCACTTTACCGTAGTATTCAACCAATGGCTTAGTTTGCTCATGGTAGATACCTAAGCGCTTACGTACTGTTGTTTCTTCATCATCTGGACGAATTGATAACTCTTCACCAGTTACGTCATCTTTACCTTCCACTTTTGGTGGATTGTAAACGATGTGGTAAACACGGCCAGAACCAGAATGCACACGACGGCCACTCATACGTTTAACGATTTCTTCATCAGGTACGTCAATCTCAACAACGTGATCAATTTCAATACCGTTTGCAACCATTGCATCAGCTTGTGGAATGGTACGTGGGAAACCATCAAGTAAGAACCCTTTAACACAATCATCTTGTGCGATACGTTCTTTAACTAAACCAATAATTAGGTCATCTGATACTAACTGGCCTGCATCCATTACTGATTTAGCTTCTAAGCCTAATGCTGTGCCAGCTTTAATTGCTGCACGAAGCATGTCTCCAGTTGAGATCTGTGGGATACCGTACTGCTCCATAATAAACTGAGCTTGTGTACCTTTACCGGCACCTGGGGCACCCAATAGAATAATGCGCATCTCAAAAGTCCTCTTTATTGCTTTCATATTTTTAGGCGGCGATTTTCGCACATTTAGTCCATCTTTAGAAGGTAAATAACCAAAGAGTTAGACCAATATCTAATAGCTCGCAACCTGTTAAATTTAGCGCTGTTTAATACAGCAAACTGTATAAACGACGACGATACTGATTGGCTATGGTGTTTCCTTGCCCTAAGGCAGTCAATATTTCCATGAACACCTGTTTGACTTTCCCGTCAGCTGCAGATAAATCTTTTTGTAAAATCGCAAAAAGGTTTTCTAATGCTTCTTCACCTCGGTTAGCTTGACTTAAGGCCTTGGCTAAATTGATTGAAATTTCAACATTATCTGGCTCAGCTTCTAACGCTTGTTGTAACTGACGGATTTCAGGTGTATCGGCTGCATCTTCAGCTAAAGCCAGTTTTGCTTTGAGGTTTTGATAATAGCTGTCTTGATCGGCAAGCCCAATAGTGTCTAATAAGGTTTTTGCATCACCAAGAATACCTAACTGCAAGTAGGCATCGACCATAAGTAATGCAACTTCAGCTTGGTTACCTGAATCAACGTAAGCACTTTTTAGTAAGCTTAATGCCTCTTCTAATTGCTCTTTTGTCACCGTATCGCCAGCTAAAATAACTTTAGCCGCATTCACATCTTGTACCCATAATTCAGGTAAATGCTTATTGAGCATGTCCAAAACTTGCGCTTGTGATTGAACCCCGGCAAACCCATCGATAGGTTTACCTTGGCTTAATACCAAATGGGTGGGTAAGCTTTGAATTTGAAAATAGTTAGCAATCTCTAATTCGGCTTCACAGTTAACTTTAGCAAGAATGAATCGCCCAGCTTGCTCGTTAGCAATTTGCTCCATCACTTGCAGCATTTGCACGCTTTCAGGCTGCTGTTGAGCCCAAAAAGACATAACAACAAAGTTATCCATTGAGGCATCAACAACTTGCTGTATGTTCTCTTTGGTTAAATTAATAATATGTTCCATCGTGGATCCTTGTTAGCAGTGCTATTTATTCAGTATCACACTGGCTAAAAATAAACGCTAATAAAAAGCGGACACTCGGTCCGCTTGTTTATTATGACGACGCTTACTTCAAGCTTGCGACTAGCATTTCATTGGTTAACTTAATGAATGCAGAAGGATCCGCTAAGCTGCCTTTTTCAGAAAGCTGTGCTTGTTGAAGTAATAAGTCAGCCCAGTTAGCAAATAACTGTTCATCCTGTTCATTGTTCAAACGCTCAACTAATGGGTGATGCGGGTTGATTTCAAAGGTCGGTTTCGTTTCAGGCACTGGTTGACCCGCTGATTGCATAAGCTTGATCATTTGTGATGACATTTCACCTTCACCGGCAACAACACATGCAGGCGTGTCAGTTAAGCGCGAAGTCACTTTAACGTCTGCAACTTTTGCACCTAATGCCGTTTTCATACGTTCAACTAATGCTTGTGCTTCACCAGCAAGCTTTTCTTGAGCTTCTTTTTCATCTGCATCTTCAAGCTCACCTAACTCTAGATCACCACGTGTTACCGAATGCAGTTTCTTGCCTTTGAATTCAGTTAAGTGGTTAATTAACCACTCATCAATACGCTCTGACATCAATAACACTTCGATGTCTTTCTTACGTAATAATTCAAGATGTGGGCTGTTTGCTGCCGCTTCATGGCTGTCAGCAACAATGTAGTAAATCTTGTCTTGGCCTTCTTTCATACGGCTGATGTAATCATCTAATGACACGTCAGTCGCCGCTGTGTTGGTGTGCGTAGAAGCAAAACGTAATAAGCCAGAAATACGCTCACGGTTAGCGAAATCTTCAGCAGGACCTTCTTTTAATACTTGACCAAATTCAGCCCAAAATGCTTGGTATTTCTCAGCATCATTTTTAGCCATTTTTTCAAGCATGCCTAATACACGCTTAGTCACACCGCTACGTAAAGCTTTAGTGATGCTGTTGTCTTGTAAGATTTCACGAGACACGTTTAACGGTAAATCATTTGAATCGATTAGACCTTTAACGAAACGCAGGTAAGTCGGCATGAACTGCTCAGCGTCATCCATGATGAATACACGTTGAACAAACAGTTTTAAGCCATTTTTAGCATCACGGTTAAACATATCCCACGGCGCTTTGCTCGGGATATACAGTAAGCTCGTGTACTCTTGTTTACCTTCAACACGATTGTGAGACCAAGTTGCAGCATCACCGTAATCGTGAGAAATATGTTTGTAGAACTCTTGATACTCTTCATCAGAAATATCAGATTTGCTACGAGTCCAAAGCGCAGTGGCTTTGTTCATCGGCTTCCATTGACCTTCAGTAGCTGGAATCGCCTCGCCGCCTTCTTCTGTCGCTTCAACAGCAGGTGTACCTTCTTCGTACATTTCTACAGGTACGGAGATATGATCAGAGTATTTGGTGATAATTGAGCGTAAACGTGTGTCATCAGCAAACTCTTTTTCTTCTTCACGTAAATGCAGTGTAATTTCAGTACCACGGCTGTTTTTAGTAATGGTATCAACAGTAAAGTCACCTTCACCTTGTGATTCCCACACCACACCTTGGTTAACATCCGCACCTGCAGCGCGAGTACGAACAGTCACTTTATCCGCAACGATAAACGCCGAGTAGAAGCCCACACCGAACTGACCAATAAGTTGTGAATCTTTTGACTCTTCGCCAGATAAGTTTTTGAAGAAATCAGCAGTACCTGATTTAGCAATTGTCCCTAAATGTTCAATTACACCATCACGAGTCATACCGATACCGTTATCTTCAATCGTAACGGTGCCTTTTTCTTTATCGGTGCTGATGCGAACACGAAGTTCAGTGTCATCTTCAAATAATGTGTTATCAGTCAGTGCAAGGTAACGTAACTTGTCTGCAGCATCAGCGGCATTTGAGACTAATTCACGTAAGAAAATTTCTTTATTTGAGTATAAAGAATGGATCATCAGATGAAGAAGTTGTTTTACTTCGGTTTGAAAGCCATGTGTTTCTTGTTGAGACATGAAAATTTCCCTTGGTTTAACGTTAATACAGCAGTTGTACTGAAATCTAATATTTGACGTTTCAATGCAACTAAAATTCTTTGTTACCTAGGAAATGGGGCGTGAAAATCAGTTTTCAAGGGAATTTTTTTCTGATGCCTAAAAAAAACGCAAAAAGGGCTAAATTAGCCCTTTTATTATTAACTCGTGTTCGTTTTACAGAGGGATACGCCCATTAAACGATAACGCTAAAGTCGTGCTATCGACATACTCAAGCTCGCCACCTACTGGCACACCATGAGCAATACGGCTGATAACCACATTATGACGACGTGCGATATCCGCGATAAAGTGCGCTGTTGCATCACCTTCTACTGTAGGGTTTGTTGCCAAGATTAACTCTGTGACATCTTCTGAAGATAAATGCTGTTCAAGTAACTCAAGACCTAGTTCATCAGGGCCCACGCCATCAAGTGGTGACAAATGGCCTAATAACACAAAGTATCGCCCCATAAAGTGGCCACCAGCTTCGATAGCAAGTACATCTGCTGGCGTTTCTACCACACATATAACGCCAGCGTTGCCTCGTTTAGGGCTACTGCAAATTGGGCATAATTCTTGTTCTGTAAACGTACGGCACGCTTGGCAATGCCCCACTTCACTCATAGAGCGCTCAAGAGCGTTTGCCAGTTTTTGCCCCGCTTTACGATTACGTTCCAATAACTGAAATGCCATACGCTGAGCAGACTTAGGCCCTACACCGGGTAAGCAACGTAATGATTCAATTAATTCATCAACTAGCGGACTAAATTTCATAACCTAATACTGGCCTTAACAGTGCTGTTGCACTTTATAAAAATGAGATTAGCTGACTCAACAATTTATCAGCTAAATGAATCGGTGATTATTATCGTAAGCGATAAAGATTGCAAAGAGTATCTGAGCCCAAAGCGCGGTTGGGCTTTAAAGCATTGTGAGTCGCTAATACTGAACCAATTATCCTCAACAGATAACCTCAAGCGGCCAGTGGTATAATTTACTAGTTTCAAGAAGTGTTAGTCGCTAGCAACAACTCATCATCCTAATAAAACCTACAAACAGCTAGTCTGTTGGTAGGGTATCGTTTGCCGAACGATAGCGAAACACCTCTTCAAGAGGTAAATTAAACACCTCAGCAATCTTGAACGCGACTTCTAATGTCGGCGAATACTTATTTGATTCAATCGCCATTACCGTTTGTCTAGTGACACCGATGAGTTCAGCCAGTTGCTTTTGGGTCATTTCATCATGTAAAAATCGTAATGTACGAATAGAGTTACTGATCCCCATACCATCTTGATCCACTTTACCCATAAATATCTCCTGTGCGGCCTTTATACAATTGCACACCATAATGGGCTAATTCGGCAGTTAAAAATGCCACTAACAAAATGTGTAATGGTAAATGAGGAATCGGCTCAAACAAAATTATTTCAGCTTGTTTTTCTATTCCATATTGAACCATGGCTAAAATTACGCCGGTTTGTAAAATTATCGCCGAGTATTTGTAACCCACTAGGTTTATTTGTTTTTCTCGCACATCCATGGGTTGGTTTAATTCATCATCACTCACAAATGCTAATACAATATAACTCAGTACCATCAAAACAACTGAGTAAATAATGATTTCGAGCAATACACCAGATAGCCACACTGTCGAGGCTAATTCTTCAGCACTGGCATAGTACATCCGGCTTAAGTAAATATAAAAAATATAGCCCGTTACAAGTAAATCAACCGATAAAGTCACTTCCCTAAAGCTAGTTTCTTGCAACCACTGATATAATTTCTGTTTGTTGACCATGTTAACCTCACTCCACTCCATGTAAAAGATATTTAACTCGCAGTTAATTTATGCTTACTTACCACCCATGTCAAATATTTTTAACCTCAAGTTAGCTTTTTAGTACTTTAGTATGTGTATCAACCCACTTGACCAAGCTTATGCCTCTTATCAAAACCAGTTCTTCACATCACAGCTCGTCAATTATCATTTTAGACAACATCACCTAGAGGGATGAGCTAAAAATATAAAATATACTTACAAAACAGAACCTTAAAAATAAAAATGCAAGATTAACAAAAGGGTTAGCATAATAAATTAAAAGCTGTTGTGACGAGTCAATAAAAGGATTATTTGGGGATTAACGAGAGAAGTAACGGTAGGATTAATCGCAAGGACTTTTATTTAAATACGGATTACCAATTCACGTTAAGCTGATGAACGGCTTTATCTGAATAGGCTATCACATCAGCATAACCAGAATTTTGTGAAACATATAAACGAGTAACATGATATTGATATGCTGAACCCCGTTGGGCTTGCGCTAATTTAATGGCCTTTTTAGCTGACTCACCATTGACCATTTCACTAGCTCCTAAAAAAGTAACAAGTAAACCGATAGCACCTAGTAAATAAGCTGATTTGGGTTGAGTTGTTTTATAGTTGGTCTTGACCAAAAGTTGCAAAGACTCCTGAGAAGATAGCTGACAGTATATCCAAATAAACACTGCAACAAGCAAAGCAGCAACGCATATTGGTCCAATCTCAGTCAGTGGGCTGAATTTCATTAATGCTATAAGCAAAGCAGGCGGAGTCGTAAATAAAGTGTCAAACGATATACCAACAATCAGTACTGAGATAAAAATACTCAACCAACGTAATGTTTGAACCGTTTTAAGGCTTCCTCGAAGTAGCAATACTCCTGAAATAACCCCAAAAATGGTAAAGCTTGAGGCATAATTAGTTTGATTGATAATGCAAAAAATCATTACCGCAATATCAATCAAACCCAGTAAGAGTAATAACGCTGCAGCCTTTTTAAAAGGATGAATATTTTCTTCCATGAACAAACTCTTATACTATTTATTGGTTAAGCGTTTTATTTAATCAATTGAACAGCGCAATACATTAGCCCAGAGCGGTGATTTATTACTTAATGTCAATAATGAAAACCAAATTAATTGTTGGACTTGATTAACTGACTAGATCATTACATAGGACATTCAGCTTGTGTCATCTTATGGTTGATAAAAAGTGAGGTTTAAGCTTAAGCCCTCTTTTATATCAGTTTATGACTGACTTTTTATAAATTCTGAGTATCAGACCTCAACAAAGAAAACACTTTAAGATCATGATAAGCGCCTTTCCAAAAACCATGCTGCCTCAGTATGCCATCACATTTAAAACCGAGCTTTTCAAGTAGCACTTCTGATGCTCTATTGCCAATCATCACATAAGCCTCAATTTTATTAACGTGTTTAGGGCATTTTTCTGAAAACGTAAATTCGATGACCTTCCTTACTGATTCAGTAGCATATCCTTTGCCCCAAGAGTTTCTTTTGAACTCGTAACCGATAACAGCAACATGATTACTTTCCTCGAAACGATTAATGCCGCAACCACCAATAAACTTAAATGTTTCTTTATCCCTAATTGCCCATCTAACGGATTTACCTTCTATAAATCCTGCTAAATCTGCATTAATTAAGTTAATAGCTTCTTTCTCGGTAGCAAAAGACAGATCATAGAATTCAGTAACCTCAGGGTCAGAAAACAATTCTAGTATCGACTTGGAGTCATCAATTGATTGCTGATTAAGTACCAATCTATCTGTCTCAATTATTGGAAATATACTCATAGTCCCCTGAAGATTTTACGCCCACATTAAGTAGGCTAAAAGTGCTTGCTATATACATTTAACCCTAACTAGATTGCTTTAAATTATTAAATAAAACAAGACTTAAACCATTTATGAAATATTGATTGTATAAGATTGAATACCTATATTATTAGCTGATGCTGTAAAACTACTAAAAATAACAACACATTTTTTATGTAATTAAATGCGCTGGTTTATCCCAATTAATCACTTAACATGACTTTGGTTAAGCTGATCTATAACCTAAACAGACCAATTACCCACAAAAAAGCCCAAGTCAATGACTCAGGCTTTCATTTAAACTTAACTAGACTAAAACAGTCTTAGAATGGCATTTTCATTCCTGGCGGTAATTGCATACCACCGGTAACTTCTGCCATTTTAGCTTTTTGGTTTTCTTCGATGCGACGTGCTGCGTCGTTGAATGCTGCAGCAATAAGATCTTCCAACATTTCTTTATCGTCTTCCATTAAGCTTGGGTCAATGTCAACTTTACGAATGTTGTGTGAACCCGTCATGGTGACTTTTACTAAACCTGCACCCGCTTCACCCGTCATTTCGGTTTGTGCGATTTCTTCCTGCATTTTAGCCATTTTGTCTTGCATCATTTGGGCTTGTTTCATTAAGTTGCCCATACCGCCTTTTCCAAACATAGTCTTTTCTCTTAATTAGGTTATTAGCAAGCCGCCAAAGTGGGGCTAATCTTACTGTAAAAAAATAAATTGGCAATAAAACTGCGTTTATTGCAATCAAACTTTTGAAGTTAACAACGCTTTAGTTGATTTATTGTGCAACTAAAGCAGGAATTTGTTGCCCTATTGCTTGTAACTTCTCCGCTGGATACACCAAGGTATCTGGATTTAGCTGTGCAGCTAATCGACTAGACATCCATTGTACGTTGTCATCATTAATTAAAGCGTAATTTGCATTCGCTAATAATTCACGATGAAATCTTTTTCTTAACTCAAGTGGGGTTTCATGTGCTTTATCTACACCAACAGTAATCTCAACCGTGGTCGGCACGCCCATGTGTTCTGTTAATGCAACTTGCAGTTGCTCAATGGCGATGTCCGCTGCAAGATGCTTTTGGTCTGGCTTTAACAGTAATGGAATCGGATTACTCAAGCTTTGACAAACTGAGTTAACAGCGAGCTGCCTTACCCTACCACCAATACTGAGTGATGCCATGACTTTATACCAGTGTAAATCAAGTTCATCACCCGATATTTCATGTTCGCCATTGACCGCAAGCGCAGTGGGTTTAGGTATCGACGTCACCTGCTGGTTGGTATCGACTTGAGCCACTGCCTCGACAACGCCTAGATTTGGGCTTGAATCATGGCTTTGCTGCTCACCATTGCCAGCTTGCAAATCAGTAACCTGTGCATCAGCAACCGCATTTTGTGTATCTTTTATTGCTTGTGCATTGGCCATTGGCGGTTCAATTGCATCTTGAGGTTTATTCCAAGGTGCTTGCTCTTCAATCTGCGCGCCTTTATCTGTAACGTTCGCACTATCAATAACGTCAGTGCTTGCTGAGCCTATACTGTCATTATGATGAGACGCTTGATTGAGTGATTGCTGTTCCGTCTGGCTATTATGTGTTTGCTCTGTATCTTGAGTTGCACGTTGTCCTTCTGCGGCATGGTTACTGCGTGGTGCGGGTACCTTAATACTAGGACTCGCTGCCGCCTGTTGCTTTTTTGCTTGCTCTCCTTGACTTGTGAGTAAGTTTAACTCTGCTTTCAAGGAATCATTAGTTGCTAAAACGGCATCCAGTAGCGCATCTAAATCATCGCTACTTTCAGTACTTTCTGTTGTTTTAGCGGCCTCAACCTGTGAATCATTTGTCGATGCAGCGACAGGCTGCTCAGGGTGATACGACGCCATATCACCTAGCCCATATTCAGCATTATTATCGTCACTGTCAGCCTGTGAAAATTGCTCATAAGCATCCATTGGCATCCCATCATCAGATGAATAGACTGCTTGGGGCTCAGCACTCACTTCTGGCTTATCTGCAGGGGCAATTTTCTCTAAAGCTAAAGAGCCTGACTTTGATTGAGGTGGCGTTTGTATGTTTTCGCCCGAATCAATATCAAGCGCCTGCGTCGCCGCTTGTTTATCCTCACTCGCTTGCGGTGCATTAGCCGATGACGCTTGCGCTTTCGTTGGTGTGCTTTGCGATAATGATTTATCTTGTTGACCAAAACCTAAACTGTCCGCTTGGCTTAATAGCAATGCTTGTTCGGCAGCTATCGCTTCATCAGATTGACCTTGATTCGACTCAGTAGACTCAGGCTGAGTAACTGGTTGTAAGTTAGCATCTGCAACCTTGCTGTTAGCTGACTCATTGAGCGTATTACCGGTATTTACGAGTGTATCAACCACTGGCGTAACAGGTTTTACAACATCATGCTTTTGCGCTTCAGCAGCGGTGTTCTGCTCTGAGGGTTCAGGTAATGTAATCTTTGCAGCTTCATCAGTATGCCAACGTTTTACAGGCTTTTCCGGTACAAAGGCAATCGCTCTTAATAGCGCCATTTCAAGCCCTGACTTAGGGTCTGGAGCAAACGATAACTCTTTGCGCCCAGCGAGTAACAGCTGATAATACAACTGCACTTGCTCTGGCGAGAGTTGTTGAGCAAAAGCGAGAATTTGTTCACTATAAAGTGATTGCTGCGCAGCTGCAGGGGCGAATTGGCTTAACGTAATTTGATGGAGTAATTCAAGTAAGCTTCTTAGCACTTCATCAGCGTCAGCTCCAAAGCTGAGCACTTGACTGGTTGTCATCATTAAATGCCCGACGTCGGCATCGCAAAGCGCCTTGAGTAAAGCAAGCACTTGTTGAGTATCAATACTGCCTAACATCGACTGTACTTGCTGATGCATGACTTGGCCGCTACCAAATGCAATGGCTTGGTCGGTTAAGCTAAGTGCATCGCGCATACTACCATTAGCCGCTTTAGCCAATAAAGTCAGCGCTTGAGGCTCATACTCAAGCTGCTCTTGAGTTAAAATGAAATCCAGTTGTTGACTGATTTCATCTTGCGACAAGCTTTTTAAATTAAACTGTAAACACCGAGATAAAACGGTGACTGGTAGCTTTTGAGGATCCGTTGTAGCCAATAAGAATTTGACGTGCTCAGGGGGCTCTTCCAAGGTTTTAAGCAAAGCATTAAAACTGCTTCGCGACAACATATGCACTTCATCAATCAAGTAAACTTTGAAACGCCCACGAGATGGTTTGTATTGAACGTTATCCAGTAACTCACGAGTGTCATCGACCTTAGTTCGTGATGCCGCATCGACTTCAATTAAGTCTACAAACCGACCTTGAGCGATTTCAACACAGCTCGAACACACTCCACAAGGTGCTGAGGTCACCCCTTGCTCACAGTTAAGCCCTTTAGCAAATAGTCGAGCTAAACTGGTTTTACCGACACCACGGGTGCCTGTAAATAAATATGCATGATGTAAGCGCTGCTGAGTTAATGCATTTGTTAGAGCTAATAAGACATGTGACTGCCCTACCATCTCTTCAAATTTTGCAGGCCGCCACTTACGGGCTAACACCTGATAAGACATGGAATTCCCCAAGCTTTAATAAAACGGGTTGAGTAAGCTTCATTTTACCCAAAAATAAATTTAACAATAACATGCAAGTCAATGCTGCGCTATTGATACACAATTTAGCGAGCGGGTTTGCCCAAGAATTACACTAACCATTTCGCTGTATTGACGTTAATCCTGATTTACAGACATAAAAAAGCAGCGCTTGATAATGAATATGCAAGCACTGCCTTGATATAATGACGAGGTCATTGGGTAAATCGATTACTCACCTTCAAACTCACAAAGGGTCAAAATTTCGATACCCAATGCTTCAATGCGTTTTTCGCCACCGATATCAGGCAACGAAATAACAAATGCAGCATGCTCGACTTCACCACCGAGTTCACGAATTAGCTTAACAGTGGCTTCGATTGTGCCACCAGTAGCAAGTAAGTCGTCAACCACAAGCACCTTATCACCAGGCTGAATGGCATCAACATGAATTTCTAAGGTATCTTTTCCGTATTCAAGGTCGTAAGTTTGCGCAATTGTTTTGCGTGGTAGTTTTCCTGGTTTACGAACCGGAACAAAACCAACGCCGAGTTCTAAAGCCAGCGGCGCTCCAAACAAAAAACCACGAGCCTCTGTACCTACAACTTTAGTAAAACCAAGTGACTTGTAATGCTCAACAAACATCGCAATCGTGGCTTGGTAGGCTTCAGCATTTTCTAATAAGCTGGTGACATCACGGAACATAATGCCCGGAATGGGATAGTCAGGAATGGCTTTAATACTGTCTTTGATTAACGCTAAACTTGCTGAATTCATAGTCATAATAGATTGTCTATTTAAAAAGGAATGGATTAATAGCCAGTTATTGGTATTTGATTACACTTAAAATGCAAAAATAGTATCTGACATATCACTCGATTGGAGGTGATAGTAAGCATGTTTCAATACAGTTGCAACTCGAGAGCAAAATTCCGGCAACTTTTAATCTAACTCTGGGATCTGCCACAAAAAAAGTAACAGTATACATAACATACAAACTAACATGATTTGCACCCAAAGCAGTGGCACGATGGCGATACTGACCACGAAACTTAGCGTCGTCATAATCATGGCTTTTCGCTTCAAGCGTTTGTTAATTGATCGCTTATTTTGCCAGTCATTGAGCCCTTGAGAAAACCAAGGATGTGTCATCAGCCAATTGTGTAACCTGTCACTTGAGCGGGCAAAGCAATAAGCTGCAAGCAAGATAAATGGTACAGTCGGTAGTAAAGGAACCACAATACCAATCGTTCCCAGCGTGACGCTGGTTAACCCAGTAATTAAAAACAAGCCACGTTTTAGGGGCATAATTCTCCAAACTCAATCAAAAAAACCATTCAATAGAATGGTTTTTAGTTTACCGATGCTATAAAAATACATCGATATCATAACTGAGATCAGCAGTTAAATTAAGCCTGCAAGTCTCAACGCAGAAATAGAAGCTGGTAATGTTGGTAAAAGTAAAACAAGGATAAAACCAATAAAATACAAAATGTTAAATGGGTCTTTAAACGGCTGACTCATGTTATTTGATTCCTAAGAGTTAAGTTGACCACCTACCGGCAGCGTGAAGTAGATCACAAAATCCGCGCCATTGTAAGTAAAAAGGCCTACAATAAAAACCCTAAAAATTTTAAGCCATTTATTATCCTGTTTATCCTCTACTATCTCGACAAATAATCTGTTTTTCAGCCAACTGTTGTAACATCTGTAAGCAGCCGCTGGCTAAGGTTTCTGAAGTCATTTGCGGGTAAGATTGTTTAAGCCATTCTATTATATCTGAAAAATAACATTGCTCGGCTTGATTAATGTATGCGAGCACTTGCGCTGTTAATGGGTTTAACTGTAAAAAGTTTACCTCATCAGCTTGATCTCGGTATATACAAAAACTATGTGGTAGCTCACTCGGCTCTGTTGGCTGATAGTCAAGACTGATGTGCTGCACATCGTATTGATATTGTGCAATGATCGCTGTGTCTGACAGAGTGAGCGGCAGCTCGGTAATCATATCTCTAGCAATAGCCACTTGCTTGTCGTTATCAAAGACAGCCGAAATATAAAGCTCTAACCACTCATAATGGGCCAACTCCACCATAAACGGCGGATCGTAATCTTTTGCTTGATAATCCGTTTGTAAAAAAGCGATAAATTCTTGTGAAATTTCAACAAACAAAGGTGTCTTACAGTCAAAACTAACAAAAAACTCTTGGATTAATTTAAGCCAAGCATCATCAGTGTATAACGATTTAAGAACAGGAAAAGCACTCGATACGAACCCATTAATGTTATTAAAAAACAATTCCCGATAAACCGTCATCCGTTCAAGGCTTATTCCCTCAGGCAAGGGTTTACTGGGGTCGCGAATGTAATCCATAAACTCATATTGAGTATCAATAAAGCTCATTAGGCACTCCTTGACTTAGCCTGTAATAATGCCTGTTGTTGGTATTGATGAATCTGATTAATTTCAATTAATAACTCTGGCGTTTCAGGAATATTAAAATCTCGCTCTAACAAGGTAGGAAATACGCCATGCTGCTGATAGCTTTGCTGTAATAATTTCCACACAGGGTCTATAACATCTGCACCATGAGTGTCGACCATCAGGTCTGACGATTCTTCGTAATGCCCTGCTATGTGCATATATTCAATACGTTCAGTTGGCATAGAAGCTAAAAACTCAGCCGCATCATATTGATGGTTAATTGAATTAACGTAAATATTATTTACATCAAGCAGTAATTTACAATCAGCTTCAGCTAATACCGCATTCACAAAGGTTTGTTCATTCATCTGCGCACCAGGCGCTGCATAAAAAGACACATTTTCAAGAATAAATGGGCGCTCGAGAATGTCTTCAACTTGTTTTATACGTTTAGCGACGTAAGTGACTGCTTCATCAGTAAACGGAATTGGCATCAAGTCATACATGTGACCCGTACCGGAACAGTAGCTTAAATGTTCAGAATAAATAGAGATCTGATGTAAATCGAGAAACGCTTTTATTTGTTTAACAAATTCAGTATCAAGCTCTTCAGGGCTACCAATTGACAAGGACAAACCATGGCAAAAGAAATCATGCTGCTCAGTGAGTTGCCTAAACTGTTTGCCAAACTTTCCTCCCAGAGTCATCCAGTTTTCTGGCGCCACTTCAAAGAAGTTAATCTCATCTGGCACTTGCTGACAAAACTCATCAAGCATCTCTCGGCGTAAACCCAGTCCAACTTTTGCTTGCTCTGCCATTACAACACTCCGTCTGTTACTTTTTATCAATTAAAAAGGCCTGCATAACAGGCCTTATCATGACGTACTTTACATTCACATTAAACATTCAATGGGGTAAAAAAATGTTATGGATGTAAAGTTTATATGCTAGTAAATGAATTACTTAGCACCACCACATTTACCTTCACCGCATTTGCCTTCTTTGGCTTTTTTGTCGCCGCCGCATTTACCTTCACCACACTTACCTTCTTTGGCTTTCATGTCGCCGCCGCATTTACCTTCGCCACACTTGCCTTCTTTGGCTTTCATATCGCCGCCGCATTTACCTTCGCCACACTTGCCTTCTTTGGCTTTCATATCGCCGCCGCATTTACCTTCGCCACACTTGCCTTCTTTGGCTTTCATGTCGCCGCCGCATTTACCTTCGCCACACTTACCTTCTTTGGCTTTTTCTTCGCCACCATCAAGTTGGTAGCCGGCATTCATTTGTTCGAAGCCAAATGGGTTAGCTTCGACTTGAGTAGAAACACCTGCTGTTAATACCACTGCACCTAACGCCATTGCTACTGTAGTTTGCTTTACTGAGTTCATAATAATCTTCCTTATATTCAAACTTTATAATGGTGACCAACAACTAACAGTGCTGGCTTACAATTTAATAGACCTAATCACGTTTACTTTTATTTCACATAATTTGATCTAAATCATAATTATTTTCAAAATTTCTTGCTAGAGAATAATTTATAGTTGTAAGCATAGTGTAAAAATAGGATTTATCTAGCTGATATTTATCATTAAAATTAAGTAATCATGTACCCAGCTACTTTTTGATGATTTATAAATGAATTTGTATAACAAATCAAAGTCGCTAGAATAGCGCTCCTTTTACTGATTACAGGTTGAACCGTGCGCGTAGTATTAGCCCCTATGGAAGGCGTCATTGATGACTTGATGCGAGAAATATTGTCTGAAATTAACCCATATGACTTGGTGGTGACTGAGTTTGTTAGGGTTGTCAGCCAATTACTTCCAGAAAAAGTCTATTACAAATTATGTCCTGAACTGCGCAATGGCGGCTTAACCGCCTCTGGTACGCCGGTACGTATTCAACTGTTAGGCCAACACCCAAGTGTCATGGCTGAAAATGCACACAGAGCAGTTGAACTTGGCTCACAAGGTGTCGATGCTAATTTCGGTTGTCCAGCAAAAATGGTTAATCGAAGTAAAGGCGGCGCAGTATTATTGCAATACCCTGATACCATCCACGATATTGTTAAAGCCATGCGTGACGCTGTACCGAATGAGCAACCTGTTACAGCTAAAATCCGTTTAGGTTTTGAAGACAAGTCACTCTTTATGGAAAATGCGTTAGCTGTTTATGAAGCTGGTGCCAGTGAAATTGCAATTCATGCCAGAAGTAAAGTTGATGGCTATAAGCCACCAGCTTATTGGGAGTACATTACTGAAGTGCGTAAACGATTACCTATTCCAGTAATTGCCAATGGTGAAATTTGGAGTCGTGAAGATGCAATAAGATGCATGGATGTCACTGGCTGTGACAACATCATGCTAGGGCGCGGAGCAATGTCATTACCAAACTTGGCTGCAGCAATTAAAGGCGAGCAAACACCTTATACTTGGGCTCAAACGTTAAGTTTGTTGCTACGTTACACCCAAAAACAATTAATTGGTAAGAAGTCAGACTATTACCCTGCAAGAGTTAAGCAGTGGTTTACCTACCTTAATAAACAATACCCAGAAGCCGATGCGTTATTTAGAGACCTACGTGTATTAAAAACCACAGATGAAATTGTCGCCATACTAGAAAAAACCTACGAACAACAAAATCGTTAATTTCATAAAAAAGCTTCATTAGTACGTATTAATATTAACGAAACTTAATATTTGTTTGCTTAAATGAAGCTTTGAATTGATCTCCATCATAACAATACTGGCCGATGACGTTAGACTAAATACCCAGATAAGCGATTAAGTAATTAGGTCATTTTGTGAGTATTCAAGAAATACAGCAATCATTAATGCAAAGAGAAGCGCAGCTTAAATATGAGCTAGTGCATCAATTAAATCAAAAAGGTCATGTGCAAAGTGCCTCACAAAGCCACTTTAATATGAGCTTAACCGAGCTTATTGAATTAATGAGTCAGCAGAATTTAACTGACACTCCGCTATTTGGTCAATTAACACGCCTAGATGCTGCATTATGCCAATTAGAGTTAGGTTTGTATGGCTTATGTTCAGATTGCGAATCCGATATTGAACCTGAGCGACTAGCAGCAGATCCCACCGAGCAGCGATGTGCTTGCTGTGCAGAGAAACATCGTAATGAACATCGACAAGAGTTGCGACTAAGCCATTAAAATATAAAGTGCCATTAAAATATAGCGTGTCACTTAAATATCGAGAGTCACTCGTATATACAGTGATTCATAAAAGTCACCTTCCCCATCATCTTAATACTGCTCGATTTCAATCGTATCGCTTTTGAGATATAAAAAAACCTCCGACTAGCGGAGGTTTTTTTTAGCGTAAATTCACTTTAGAATTTTTGATTAATACGTAGGTAGTAAGTACGACCTAGAACATCATACAAGTCAGTATTGACATCGCGGTAACCTGAGAAGTCGTACCAAGTTGGTGCTTCTTCATCAAATACGTTGTTAATACCTACTGTAATCGTACCGTTCCAATCATGGGTGTAACCGAACTGGATATTATGCTTAAAGTAATCCGGTGTATCTGTAATATAATCATAGCCTAGATCACGCCAGTATTGACCAGATTGGCTACCAATATACACAGTAGTCCACGCTGCATTAAAGTCATTGTAGTACCATGCAGCAGCTAAATTACCACGCCATTGTGGATAATCTTGAATACCTGCGTAATCGATTGCAATTGACTCTGAATCAGCTTGTTCTTCAAATTCTAATACGTGTGTCATATCAACTTTGAAGTTAAAGTCACCGAAACCGGTTTCTAAATTATATGAGGTAGCAAAATCTAAACCGCTGGTCACAACCGATGACATATTAATGTAACCACTTTCTATGTATTCGATTTTACCGTCTGCCCCACGAGTCACAAAGTCTGAGCTACCATTAAGCTTTTCGTCACGAATAACATCTGTAGCACTTACTGCTTCAATCTTGTTATCGTAAGTAATGTCGTAGTAAGAAAGCTCAACGCTCCAAGCATCAGTTACATTCCAAACAGCACCTAAAGTAAGAGAGTTACCTTCTTCAGCTTCTAAGTCAGGGTTACCACCAAACCATGTTTTATGCTGATTACCCGTTGCACAATAGTTTTCATCAGAACCGTTGTTAGCTTCACACCATACTGAGTCATAAGCAGTTTCAAAACTTAGAGATTGAGATGAGAACATTTCGCCCATATTAGGAGCACGGAATGAATCACCATAACTTGCACGGACTAATAAGCTATCCACAGGACGCCAGCTAACACCAATTTTAGGTACGACGGCATCAAAAGTAGATGAATTAGTCACAACACCCGTAGCACCCGTTAGCGAGCCTTCTTGCTCATAACGTTCATAACGTACTGCTAACGATACATCAACGTTGGCAGGTAAGCCCATTTGGATCTCAGTGTATGCAGCTGTACGATCACGCTCTGCATCGACATCATCACCACCCGAACCACCAGAAATGATACCCGCAGCAGACTCAGGATCTGATGTTTGCTTGAAGTTGATCATTTCGTACTCTGCACCCACTAACATAGCCAGTGTAAAGTTGTCGCTATCAATAAACGTTGTAGAAGCAAGGCCATCAATTTGAGTGCTATCGAACTTACCTTGGTAAACACCAGTATGATTTGCTGCACTATAAAGAGCAGTCATGGTTTGATCCCATTCATCATAGCTCATGCCACTGGTGTTAAAGATATCGTAGTTACCAGTGTCAATTTCACTTTGAATAATGTCATCATTAATCAAGTTGTAGTTAAATGAATTAGTTGTAGAACCTGAGTATTGGGCATTAATCTCCCAATCGATACCATTACCAATGTCAGCAAAACCAACAAAGCCACCTAACATGTCGTAGTTATTTGTTTCAGTTAACGTATCACGCTCACCTATTTGAACTGAACGCATGTAAAGCGTCATGTCTTCACCCGTTGGGTTATAGACATTGTCCGCAGACATGACTGGGTAATTGGTAGAAACTGGTGTTCCGGCATAACGAGTGTTGGTTTCACTTAATGATGCAGAACCACGACCACGAAATTGAATATCATCGGTAATATCATAACTAAAGTTGGTCATAAACGAGTTACGCGTCATGTCACCAAATAACTTTGTTACTTCGCCATAACTGTAATAACAGCGACCGTTGTTATTACCATCAGTACCATTTACGACATTTTCTGTGTCATCACACATTTCTGAGTTTGAATAGAACTCATAAATGTCTTCACCATCCTCATCGACTCTACCAGTATTGTAATAGCCGTTTGGAACTGAACTGAATGAGCTATAATCACCATAAGAGTCATCATCCATGTTCCAGATATCGCGATCCATCACAGCTTTAGTATCGTAATACTCATAGGTAAAAGTGATATTACCTTTATCCGTATTGTAACCAGTTGCAATTGAGAATCGAGTTGCATCCCCACCTTCAACATCTGGCATTTCCATGCTGTAATCTAATTGAACACCTTCAAACTCTTTTTTCGTAATGATGTTAATTACACCAGCAACCGCATCCGAGCCGTAAACAGCTGACGCACCATCACGTAAAATCTCGATACGTTCTACAATAGCGATTGGAATTTGTGATGTATCAGCAGTAGAACCAGAACTAGAACTCGTTCCTGGCATACGACGACCATCTAATAATACCAAGGTAGCTTGTGAGCCAAGGCCACGCATGTTAATTGAGCTAGTTGCACTTGCACCAGAGCCATAACCAGACGTACCACGCCATGAACCAAATGCGTTGATAGATGAGTTGTTAAGTACATCAGCAACTGTTTTTTCACCAGT
Source organism: Shewanella sp. MMG014 (assembly GCF_018100775.1). Lineage (NCBI taxonomy): Bacteria > Pseudomonadati > Pseudomonadota > Gammaproteobacteria > Alteromonadales > Shewanellaceae > Shewanella > Shewanella sp. MMG014. The sequence continues at coordinate 104,215 of NZ_JAGJDZ010000013.1, read as the reverse complement.
CAGTGCAATATCAGCAGCACTTAAGACTGTTACAGGTGAAGATGTTTCCATATCCACTTGCTTAATACGTGAACCTGTCACTTCTATTCTTTCTACTTTTTCAGTTTCTTCAGCAAAAGCGATACCTGAAAAAGCCAACGATGCTGCTGTTGCAGCTAGAATACTGCGACGAATCGCCTTAGCTGTTAGCGTTAATGAACTCATGTAAATCTCCCTGAACGTTAAATCTGATAACGTATTGACTTTTTATTGTTTTATTTAGTTATAGTGAAGTTAAGACCTCACATTGATACTGTTAAAACAACCCAAAAGCTTCAACAAGAGACACAACCATTTAACGAGCGGGATACAAATTAATACATATTAGCAAATAGTATCAAAAGGTAACTATCACAAAGCCATATATTACAAGCGCTTATATTAAAACAACCGTTTTACAACTAAACAGCCCAAAGCGGTTACAACCAGTAACCATTGAAAGTGTAAGGTTACTTTTTGTTAACACTCAATAACATGGTAAATTTTGTGCACTTTTAAGAGCGAAACAAAAAAAATCTCGGCCAATTGGCCGAGATTTTTAACATTTAACCTTAACTTACAAGGTAAATTTTGTGATTTAGAACTTCACGCTAGCACGAACGAAGAAGTAACGACCTAATACATCATAAGTGTACGGATCGGTATTTGAATCGTTGTTACCTGTGTAGTATGGAGGCTCTTCATCTAATACGTTATTCACACCACCTGACAATCTAACAGTTTCGTTAATATCGTAAGATGCAGAAATGTCGTGGTAAACGATTGAGTCAACTGAAGGCGCGTAACAGTCACTTGGGTCATCTTTACAAGCAAATGAATCCATACCGTCGATGTAACGTGCTTCATATGTAGCAGACCAATCGTCACCTGATGCAGTTAAGTTAAAGTTAGTTTTTAACTCAGCGTATGCACCTACACCACCTGTGATGTAGCCAGTGTAATCAACTGCATTACCGTCTTGGTCAAATTCTTCATAAGTATCTAGGATAGAAGTATCAAGACCCGCTTTCCAATCTAAACCTAAACCTTCGAAGGTATAAGCTACATTAATGTCGAAACCAGAAGTGTTTGTTTCACCAATGTTTTGTAAACCATTATCAAATGCGATACGACCAGTGTTATCAATAGAGATATTAGCTGATTGACAAAGTGCTGTACCTTCATTGATCTTGTTGCCATTTGCATCTAAACACTGATTAGCAACATAGTTAGAATCAACAGAAGTAATAGTATTTGTAATTGCAATATCGTAGTAATCAACAGTTAAAGATAACCCTTCAACAAAGCTTGGAGAGTAAACTAAACCAAGAGTTGTAATATCAGCTTCTTCAGGAGTAAGGTTAGGGTTACCACCTACAGTCACTTCTGCTTGAGTTTGATCTGTTGCAGGGTGAACAATTTGGTCGAATGATGGAGACTTACCACCGTATAACTCATCAACAGTTGGAGCACGGAAAGCGGTAGATTGCACACCACGAACCATTAAGTCATCAAATAAACGCCAAGTTAAACCCAATTTCCAAGTGCTATCATCACCGAATGTGCTGTAATCGAAGTAACGAATTGCAGCGCTCATATCAACTTGTTGAGCTAGTGGTAAGTCACTTAATAAAGGAATAGCTAATTCAGCATAGAATTCGCTAACATCAAATGAACCAGATGTTGCTTCTACACGTGGGTCATTTGCAAGACCTTGTGCAGTTAATGAATCTGGAGTGAAGTAAGCAGATTCTTTACGGTATTCCGCACCAGCAGCAAAAGCTAAGGTACCAGCAGGTAAGTCAACGATGTCGCCAGAAAGCGTCGCTGCTGCAATATCTAATTCACTACCGCCAGCGTTAACTTCTGTGTATACGAATGGAGCAATGCTGTCGCCCATCCAAGAAGACTGTAGGAATGGGTCAAACTCACCTTCTTGAACAGCATCATTAATCGAACCGATGTTGTGTAAGTTAGCTAAAGTATCAACTGAATCATTCTTACCTTTGTTGTAAGAAGCATCCCAAGTCCAACCGTTATCGAACTCGCCTTCAAGACCAACAACTAAACGGATAGTATCAACTACCTGACCAAAGTCACGGGTACCAGATTCAACCATACGACGACCGTAGCTAACTTCTTCACCTGGTTGTACCCAAGGAAGTAAATCATCAGTCATGAAACCACCGTCTGACATAGGCTTGTATTCCCATGCAGCAGCGTTCCAGATTGGTTGTGGTGCCATTTGTTGGTCAGACCAACGCTTAGAGTACATTGCTTCAGAGAAGAAAATAATTGTATCTGAAAGCTCATATGTACCAGCCATACTTAAGTTCAAACGCTCCATTGGCGTTGAAAGGTAGCTATCAGCAGAGTAATTGTATCTGTCTTCATTACTAAATTCATGATATTCACCACCACGACCACTTAAGTCAGCAGCAGATTTACCATCGAAGTACTGGAATTTTGGTTTGCCTTCACCGTCGTCTACATATTCACCGTAGAAACCAGAATCACCGATAGCATAAGCGCCGTCTTCACCTGTACCAGTGATACCAAAATTGTTATCACCCCATACATGACCGCCTTCTGAGTAAGAAGAACCAGCACAGTATAGGCCATCAGCACCTTCTGCTATTGGACAATCAGAGAAATCACGGTCTGCTTGGCTTGCATCGCCACGCTTAGTGTACTGAGCGTTAATAACAACATTACCTTTATCGAATGTGTTACCTAATGTGAAGTCGATGCTCGTTTCATCAGCGTCACCTTGACCAGACATACCTGTTTGAACGTTCATCTCAAAACCGTCAAAATCACGCTTTAAGATTACGTTTACAACACCAGCGATAGCGTCAGTACCGTAAACAGCTGATGCGCCATCTTTAAGTACTTCAACACGTTGGATCATTGAAACTGGGATAGTGTTTAAATCAACTGAAGATGCTGCACCTGTACCTGATGCAATCATACGACGACCGTTAACAAGAACTAGTGTACGGTTTGAACCTAGACCACGTAAGTTAACACGTGCGTTACCGCCAGAACCGTTGTTCACAGCTGCGTTAGTCATAGCACCACCAGAAGAAGTCATCTTCTGTAGTACGTCATCAATAGAAGTTGCGCCAGATGCGATAATAGATGAAGCATCAATAACACTTACTGGGCTAGCAGTTTCCATATCGGTACGTTTAATACGTGAACCGGTTACTGCAATTCTTTCTACTTTTTCTGCTTGTGCTTCTTCAGCCATTACACTAGCTGAAAAAACAGAACCTGTTGCTACAGTCGTTGCTGCAATTGTCAATAAGCCACGGCGAATAGCCTTAGCTGTTAAAGATACTGAACTCATTATAATACTCCCTTCGCTATGCCATATATAAAGTCATAACGTTATATTTTTTATTTTTAGGTTAAACATTTAATTAACCGAGAGCATTATTGTTAAATAAAATCACATTAGTCAACATCTATTACAAATTAATAACGTTTGAAATTAGAATGGTTACACTAAAAACTTAACATCTGTTATAAATATGTTAAATCGTTACTTATCAGCAATTTAAACAAAATAGAACACCATATGTAACACCTACATGATATATTTGTTAAGCAAAAGTAATAACAAACATTAATTATGAGTGTTATTTGATCAAAAAGGTTAAATCCAATTTAAAATATAGAAAATAAATAAACATTAATGAGACAATATTTAACAAACAATTAACCTAAGTAACAAATTAAATTTTAAAAATATTTATTTATTCGTACACAATTTGACGAGTAAATTATAAAAATGTGCATTTTTAGGCATATTAAAAGCAAAGAATATGAAAAATCAGTGTGTGTTTGATTCACAGCCAAAGAATAGCTGCATATAAAGTGAATTAAACAAGAATAACTATGCAAAAAGTAACAAGGTTGTGATGAAAAGAGGAATTAAAGCTGCCAGATAAGATAATGCAGCAATGGGATTGCTTACTTCCTCTTAAACTGACATTGGATACCATTTAATTTAAGTAAAATAAGTCTTCGTCAACATTGCACAACAAAAAAGGAGCCATAAGGCTCCTTTTAGCGTCATTCAATTAAGAATTAACGAGTGCGTGCACATAACTCTTCAGCACTGAAGAAGTAAGCAACTTCACGCTCAGCAGATGCTACAGAATCAGAACCGTGAGCAGCGTTCTCATCGATGCTTTCAGCGAAATCAGCACGGATAGTTCCTTCAGCAGCTTCAGCTGGGTTAGTTGCACCTAAAATTTCACGGTGAGCTAGAACAGCATTTTCGCCTTCAAGCGTTTGAACCATGATTGGGCCAGAAGTCATGAATGCAACTAAAGCACCAAAGAAAGGACGTTCGCTGTGCTCAGCGTAGAAGCCTTCAGCTTGCTCTTTGCTTAAGTGAACCATTTTAGCAGCAATGATTTTCAGGCCAGCAGTTTCAAAACGGTTGTAGATAGCGCCAATGTGGTTTTTTGCAACAGCATCAGGCTTAATGATAGAAAAAGTACGTTCGATAGCCATGAAAAGCTTCCTTCTTAAATATACGGGTTTTAAATTCGCGCGGATTATACGAAATTTACGCCAACATGCATAGGGTTAATAGCGTCACATAATCAAAATGTAACCTTGTGACCTAGGTAATACAGAAATTGTGATAAGCCTCAAGCCAATTTAGCCATAAACTAAGCTAATTAAAGCCACGACTATAACTCAAAGGTTGCAGTGAGTCGCTAGGCTCACAACTTTGTTCAACTACAGTGTAATTGAGACTGTAAATAGCTCCCCAGCATGACCCCAAGAGCTTTAACAAATTCATCTTTGGGCATTGAACAAGCAATCGCAGGAGTAAGAGAAGGATATAATATTTTATCAAGCAGACTGTTTATCAGCATAAAAATGACCATATCAGCGGCTTTTTGTTGCACTTTGGTCGCCTTGCCATCCGACGCCATAAAATTAAGTAGCAATTGTGATAGGCGCTGGTAAGCCTCATTTCTATCTAATGAAGGGTTAGTGAAAATGGTATCAGGGTGAAGCCTAGCGTTAAGGTGTATCGTTCTAAAAACGCTTTTTCTTTCATCTAAAAAGTGGAATGTTGCCTGACAAAGATGTGTTACTTGTTGTTCTAACCCATCACAGTCGTGGCATTCGAGCTCTGTGATAAAGTTGCCAAGCTCCTGGCCAAAATCATCATATAACAATGGCAATAGCGCCTCTTTATTTTCAAAGCGACGATAAAACGTTCCAACCGAAACCCCTGCCCCTTCAGCCAGTTCCTTTATGCTGATGTGTTCAAAGTACTTGACCTTCAATGCCCGTTGCAAAGACTGTAAAAACTTGTCATGCGTGACTTGGCTACGTTTTTGTTTAGGGCGTAAATCTGGTGCTGACATTCATATTTCCATTGAAAAAAACAGAGGTTGATAGACTATTTTGCATCATACAATTTATGATGCAAAAACTCTAACATATAAGATTTAGCACCAACGATAATCTTGATGCCCTGATCGCCAAGCGAATCTCAAAAAGCAACGCATAAGCATTAGTCACAAAAAAAAAGCAACGACACATGTCATTGCTTTATGGTTTTAACAGGAAGCATTATGACTTCCTTGGTTGATTCATTATTAACTATAATGAATCACTGTAGCCGACTGAGGATTACCCTTCACTTACCATATTAATGGTGTACTTAGGGATATCAATCACCATATCACAGTCAACAACTTTAGCCTGGCAAGATAAACGGCTTTCTGGCTCTAACCCCCATGCTTTATCAAGCATATCGTCTTCTAGCTCATCACTTTCTTCAAGCTCATCAAAGCCTTCACGAACAATACAATGACATGTAGTACATGCACATGACTTTTCGCAAGCATGTTCAATATGGATACCGTTTTTAAGTGCAACATCTAAAATAGTTTCACCTACTTCAGCTTCTAACACAGCACCGTCTGGGCACAGCTCTTCATGGGGTAAAAAAACTAACTGCGGCATTTTATCACCTATATATTATCGACAGACTGACCTTTCAGTGCTGCTCGAATAGAATTATCCATACGACGTGAAGCAAACTCTTGGGTTTGTTCATCTAGTGCTTCAATCGCTTTTTCAATAGCATCGGTATCATCACCTTGAGCGGTTATTTGTAACTGTTCAATGGCAGCATGAATTTGTGCTTGTTCTTCGGTATTAAGTAAATCTGCGTCTTTTGCTAATGCAGCAGATAACGTTTCAACCACTCTTGAAGCTTCAACTTGTTGTTCTGCCAGCATTCTGCGCGTGATGTCATCTTTAGCATGCTTCATTGAATCTTTCAGCATAGTCGCGATTTCAGTATCAGATAAACCAAATGAAGGTTTTACTTGAATCGTTGACTTAACTTCCGTCGACTTTTCCATCGCTGTGACACTCAGTAAACCATCAGCATCGACTTGGAATGTGACACGAATGTGCGCAGCGCCTGCCGCTAGTGCAGGAATACCATTTAAAGTGAAACGTGCTAATGAACGACAGTCATCCACTAACTCACGTTCACCTTGGACCACATGGAAAGCCATGGCGGTTTGGCCATCTTTAAATGTGGTAAACTCTTGAGCTCGTGCAACAGGGATAGTGGTATTACGGGTCACGACTTTCTCAATCAGTCCCCCCATAGTCTCAATGCCTAACGACAGTGGAATAACATCAAGCAATAATAAATCTGATTCAGGTTTATTGCCCACTAAAATGTCAGCTTGAATCGCAGCACCAATAGCCACAACACGATCGGGATCAATTGATGTTAATGGCGTTTTACCAAAGAAACGTTCGACTTGCTCACGTACTAAAGGTACACGAGTAGAGCCACCAACCATAACCGTTTCAATGATTTCATCAGTGGTGACTTCAGCGTCACGTAATGTTCTACGGCAACTGGCAATCGTTTTCTTAACAAGTGAACCGATAAGCCCTTCAAATTCAGCTTTAGAAACGTCAGCAGTTAATACGTCACCGTTTTCTAACGTAATACTCGCCGTGCTGGTTTCATCATTAGTTAGCTGCTCTTTGACTCGTCTAGATTCAATCAATAACTGTCTATTTAATGAAGCAGTTAATTCAGTCAACCCCATTGCGCTTTGCAAGTGATTACGCAACAGATGATCAAAGTCATCACCGCCAAGCGCGGAGTCGCCGCCAGTAGCTAATACTTCAAATACACCTCTATTCAAACGAAGAATAGAAATATCGAAGGTTCCCCCACCTAAATCATAGATGGCAATAACGCCTTCTTGTTTAGTGTCTAAACCGTAAGCAATAGCAGCAGCCGTGGGTTCATTTAATAAACGTAAAACTTTGACTCCCAGAAGCTCTGCTGCATCTTTAGTGCCTTGACGCTGCGCGTCATCGAAATAAGCAGGTACTGTAATGACAACACCTTCTAAGTCACCGCCAAGCGTTTTTTCGGCTCTTGAGATTAACGGCTTTAAAATTTCAGCTGAAACTTGGACTGGATTCACTGCGCCTTGCGCCGTGTTAAATACAGGTAGCCCGTTTTCACTTGCGGTAAAATCATATGGCAAGTTTTGCTCTGCAGACTGAATGTCTTTTAAGCTGCGCCCCATAAAACGTTTGACTGAGACAATGGTATTTTTAGGATCTTGTGCAGACTTAACTTGTGCCGCGTAACCCGTTTCGACACTATCAGAGCCGTAATGAACCACAGAAGGAAGTGAGTGTTGATTGTCATTATCTGGCAAGGTTGACGCTTCACCACTTCTAACAGCTGCAACCAAAGAGTTAGTTGTACCTAAATCGATGCCAACTGCAAGTCTGTGCTGGTGAGGTGCGGCGCTTTGGCCGGGCTCTGCAATTTGAAAAAGGGCCATATTAATCCAGTTATTTTGAGGGAAAAAGAACCATTAATTGTAGATAGCAAAAAGCTCTGTAATTGACAGAGCTCAGCGTTAATCTAGCAATGAATCTTCAACTCTTGCTAATTCATCCTGCAATTTTGCCATAAATTTCAGCTTTCTGATCTGATCAGCTGCAGATAAATCATCATTTTCTGCATTAGTGGCTAATAATTGGGCAAGGGATTGCGATAGGGTTTTCTCGTAGTCAGCAAATGATTGATATAAATCTTCGATTAAGTCATCAGCTTGCTGGCTATCTTTAATATCTTCTAACGCTTCACGCCATTCCATTTGCTGCATTAAGAAAGCAGTATCTTTCACTGTTGTAGTTTCATGGCTAATATCAACACCACGAAGGCTTAACATGTGTTCAGCGCGTTTTAATGGGTTTTTAAGCGTTTGGTATCCGTCGTTAACTTGCGCAGTGCGTTGCACTGATAACAGTTTTTGTTGTTCAGACTCGCTGGCAAATTTATCAGGATGAACCGCCCTTTGCAGCTCGCGATAGCGCTCTGCAAGGTTGGCGGTGTCGATATCAAAGGAAGGTGTTATTTGAAATAATTCAAAGTAATTCATTGGCAGATATCATGCTCTTTTTGGGTAAATGACAGTAAAGCTTTATGTGTATTAGATTACACAGTAAAGCTTTCACCACAACCACATTCACCTTTGGCATTAGGGTTGTTAAATTGGAAACCTTCGTTCAGGCCTTCTTTAACAAAGTCTAATTCAATGCCTTGTAAATAAATAAAACTCTTGGCATCGATGATGATATTAACGCCTTCTATTTCGTAAATCTCATCATCGTCGTTTGCTTCATCAACAAACTCAAGCACATAAGCCATACCAGAACAGCCAGATGTTCTTAACCCTAGGCGTAAACCCAAGCCTTTTCCTCGATTAACTAGGAAAGATTTCACTCGTTCAGCCGCAGCTGGGGTCATTGTAATTGCCATCTTAACTCCGGTATTACTTGTCTTGCTTTGATTTGTACTCATCTAATGCTGCTTTAATAGCGTCTTCTGCTAAAATAGAGCAATGGATTTTAACAGGAGGTAAAGCAAGTTCTTCTGCGATATCAGCATTCTTAATTGTTGCTGCTTCATCAACACTTTTGCCTTTAACCCACTCAGTTACGAGCGAACTTGACGCGATTGCACTACCACAACCGTAAGTTTTGAATTTAGCGTCTTCAATGATGCCGTTTTCGCCAATTTTAAGTTGAAGCTTCATCACGTCACCACATGCTGGTGCACCAACCATACCTGTTACCACTGAAGGGTCATTTTTATCAAATGAACCAACGTTACGTGGATTTTCATAATGTTCGATTACTTTTTCGCTGTAAGCCATAACAATTCTGCTCCGTTTATCGCTATCGATAATAATGTATTAGTGATGTGCCCACTGAACTTGGTCCAGATCGATACCATCTTTAAACATCTCCCAAAGTGGAGACATTTCACGTAACTTACCGATAGAATCATCAATTACTTTAATTGCATGCTCGATTTCTTCATCAGTCGTAAAGCGACCAATTGAGAAACGAATTGAGCTGTGCGCCATTTCATCATTTAAGCCTAATGCACGTAGTACATAGCTAGGCTCCAAACTTGCAGAAGTACAAGCTGAACCAGACGATACGGCTAAATCTTTAAGGGCCATCATTAATGATTCACCTTCAACAAAGTTGAAGCTCACATTAAAGATGCCGCTGTAGCGCTGTTCCATATCGCCATTAATATAAGTTTCTTCGATATGTTTAATGCCATTCCATAACTTGTCACGTAGACGCAGAATGCGCGCATTATCTTCAATCATATCTTGCTTAGCGATAGCAGCGGCTTCACCTAAACCAACAATTTGGTGAGTTGCTAATGTACCACTTCGCATACCACGTTCATGACCACCGCCATGCATTTGAGACTCTAAACGAATACGTGGTTTACGGCGTACGTAAAGTGCACCGATACCTTTAGGTCCATACATTTTATGGCCAGAAATAGAAATCAGATCAACTTTAACTGTTTTAACATCAATCGGTAATTTTCCTGCACTTTGCGCAGCATCCATATGGAAGAAAATACCTTTAGAGCGACATAGTTCACCAATCGCATTGATGTCTTGAATGACACCAATTTCGTTGTTCACGTGCATGATGCTCACTAAAATAGTGTCGTCACGCATTGCACCTTCAAGCACAGACATTGGGATAATTCCATTGTCACTTGGCTCTAAATACGTAACTTCAAAACCTTCACGCTCAAGTTGACGACAAGCATCAAGTGTTGCTTTATGCTCTGTCTTACTGGTGATGATGTGCTTGCCTTTCTTATTATAGAAATGTGCAATACCTTTGATTGCTAGGTTGCTTGATTCAGTCGCACCAGAAGTGAAAACGATTTCACGGTGATCAGCATTGATTAAATCAGCTACTTGGTTACGAGCAATATCAACTGCTTCTTCGGCTTGCCAACCATAACGGTGAGAACGAGATGCTGGGTTACCAAACACACCGTCCATTGTCATAAATTGAACCATTTTGTCGGCAACACGTTTGTCGACAGGGGTTGTTGCGGCATAATCTAAATAGATAGGAAGCTTCATCATACACTCCGTACTGAGCAGTCATCTGTGCGACCACTTACAACGTACATATAATTGTTATCGATACATCAACACAAAATTACAAAGTAACTCTATGCTCATTCTGCATTTCGTCTTGCTTTAATGAGATAAATTGCACATCGCGTTTATCCATTAATCCAGCAAGGGTAATGCCATCTAAAAATTCTGAAATCTGTTTACTTAAATCTCCCCACAAAGAGTGAGTGAGACAGCGGGAGCCACTTTGGCAATTCCCTTTTCCCTGACAACGAGTTGCATCAACTGACTCGTCTACAGCATGCACGACCATGCCAACAGAGATATCATTCGCTTCTTGCCCTAGGCGATAACCGCCACCTGGACCACGAACACTAGATACGAGACCATGTTTACGAAGTTTAGCGAAGAGTTGCTCAAGGTAGGAAAGCGATATTCCCTGCCTTTCAGAAATATCCGCTAAGGGAACTGGCCCGGTGGCTGAGTGAATAGCAACGTCCAGCATAGCTGTCACTGCGTAGCGACCTTTTGATGTCAGTTTCATAACGTATTTTGCTCCCATAAACTATAGGGCAATTTCATCATACCTGAGTATTTTAGTCAAGTATTTAACCCACTAAATTACTCAAGTATTTCCTCTCGTTCGCGTCTAACAATTTTAGGTCTAAAAATTTGCACGGCTATTTAACCTTTTTATAGTGCAAGATTCAATGCCAGTTACTCATTTATTAGGCGATAATGTGATAAAACGGCGCTGTGTCATAAAAATTTACATTGATCTTATTTATCTGCTCAAATAATAAAGCCGATACCCAAAATATGGGGATCGGCTTTATCGTTTTCAAGCTTCAAAATGAATAAACAAACAAAAATAAATTGCAGATAATTCAAAAAATGACCTAGATAATTGGGTCAAATTTGTCTATCTCTTGTTTACGTTTTTCAGCCGCTTCTTGTTCTGCTTCTGTAAAGTCATCAACATTCAACTCCGGCAATTTTTCAGTGCAAACTTCACCGCCCATGGTTTGCACTGCTTGACAGATTTCTTGCACTTTTGAGTCCATCAAATGCATATGATCAAGCATTTGGCCAATTGCACTCGCAACAGGATCTGGGTTATCTGGTGATACCGCATAGGCATCAAATCCATACTTCTTCGCCATCGCACTGCGACGCTCTGTTTGCTCTTTTGACTGTGCCGACGGCGACGCAACAACCCGACCAGGGATCCCCACCACGGTGGTATCTTTGGCCACGTCTTTAACAACAACTGAGTTTGAACCAACCCTTGCGCCGTCATGCATAGTAATTGGACCCAGTATTTGTGCCCCTGCACCAATAACCACATTGTTCTCTAATGTTGGGTGACGTTTACCCGCTTGCCAAGTTGTCCCACCTAAGGTGACACCATGATATAAAGTGCAATCATCGCCAATTTCTGCCGTTTCTCCAATCACAACACCCATGCCATGATCGATAAAAAAGCGTCTTCCTATGGTTGCACCAGGATGTATTTCAACGCCAGTTAACCAACGCGAAAAGGTCGATAAACATCGTGCCAATAAATGCCACTTTGCATTCCATAGCTTATTACTAATGCGATGGATCCATATCGCATGCATGCCAGGATAGTTTACTAAAATTTCAAAACTACTGTTCGCCGCAGGATCGCGGTGATAAATAGATTCGATATCTTCCTTTAATCGCGCTATCACGCCCATGTTACAGTCCTTCTTTTACCACTCAGTTGTACGTCAAATTTAAGTTAACAATGGCTTATGAAGCTTTATCGTCTTTGCTGTTTTCTTGTGGCATTTTTTTATCGATAGAAGTCAAAATGCCACGTAAAATATTCATCTCAGCGGTTTCAATTCGAGCACGACTGAATAAACGCTTTAATTTAGTCATGATTTGGCCTGGATGATTTTTGATAATAAAATTTGTTTTCGTCAGGGTAGACTCTAAATGAACATAAAAGCGCTGTAGATCCTCAGAAAGTGGATATTCTTCTTCAATCGTCTCTTGCTCATCTAATGCTAAATGCGCCATACGGGTTTCGTAACAAATAATTTGTACGGCTTGAGCCAAGTTTAATGAACTGTACTCAGGATTAGCAGGAATAGACACATGATAAGTACACTCTTGCAGTTCTTCATTGCTCAGACCATGGTTCTCACGACCAAATACGATGGCTACCGGCCCTTTAGCGCTTTCCAATGCTAATTTTTCACCAGCTTCTTTTGGAACAAGCATTGGCCAATCAAGGGTGCGACTACGTGCACTGGTCGCAATAACCAAGCTACAGTCTTTAATCGCCTCAGTTAACGAGTCAACAATGGTGATATCTTTTATCAAGTCAGCTGCACCTGCAGCAAGTGCAATTGACTGACCATCAGGTTGAACTCGTGGCTCGGCTAAATATAAGTTAGATAAGCCCATGGTTTTCATAGCTCTTGCGGTAGAGCCGATATTTCCGGGATGAGAGGTCCCAACTAAAACAACGCGAATATTACTTAACATCAAACTACTTTTTCATTCAAAAAAACACTTTGCGGATAGTAACACAAGCTGCAAATAATTCCTTATATGAAAATCTGCATTTGATAAACCTGCTAAAATGCGTATAATTGCGCGGCTGATTTATTCGTTCTTTAACATCCAGGGGATTGCTATGCATCCGATGCTGACTATTGCCACGCGCGCTGCACGCGCTGCGGGCCAAACTATTATGCGCGCCTATACTGAACTCGACAAAGTTGAAGTTGATTCAAAAGGTCTAAATGACTTTGTAACAAGTGTAGACAAGGAAGCAGAAGCTACCATTACATACCAGATTCGTAAATCTTACCCAGATCATACGATTGTTGGTGAAGAGGCCGGTGAAAATCGCGGCACTAATAAAGATTATGTATGGATAGTCGATCCTTTGGATGGTACCAACAACTTCGTTCGTGGTATCCCACATTTCGCAGTATCTATCGCAGTTCAATATAAAGGCAAAATTGAAGTTGCCGTTATTTATGATCCTGTTCGTGAAGAATTATTCTCTGCAGTTCGTGGCCAAGGCGCTAAATTAAACGAATTCCGTTTACGCGTAACTGGCGTTAATGAACTAACTAATACCGTTATTGGTACAGGTTTCCCGTTCAAGTCTCGTCAACACACCGAAACTTACATGAACATCCTAGGTGAAGTATTCCCTGTATGTGCTGATATCCGCCGTGCGGGTTCTGCAGCACTAGACCTTGCGTATGTTGCTGCTGGTCGTTTAGATGGCTTCTTTGAAATTGGTCTAAAGCCATGGGACATCGCAGCTGGCGACTTAATTTGTCGTGAGTCAGGCGGTACTGTTACTGACTTTACCGGTAACCATAATTACTTAGCTTCAGGCAACGTTGTTGCAGGTTCACCAAAAGTGACTTCTGAACTGGTTAAAATTATGCGTCCTTTATTAAATGAAGGTCTAAAACGCTAGTCGTTATCCCTTTTTTAAAAACCGCCTTACATCCGTAATTGGCGGTTTTTTTATGCCTGTAATTTGCCGCAATTGTATCGACACCTTCAGATAAATTTACCTTTTATGATCTGGATCACTGAGCAAAGTCTCGCCTAGCAGAATATACTGAATTATCAATTAGATTCTAATAAGAGATATCCATTATTATGCCGCTCCCTATCCTTCGCCAAATCGGCATCAAAAGTTTGAAAAGTGTCGAACATGTCGTTTTGTTCATTATTTCTGTCGCTACGGTATTTGCTATCGGCGAAGAAATCATGCACATGTTCGAGATAAGAACTGTAGAACTAGCTGACTTACTGCTGTTATTTATCTATCTTGAAGTACTAGCCATGGTCGTTAACTACCTCGAGTCAGGTAAGTTACCTATTCGAATGCCAATTTATATTGCGATTGTTGCTCTAGCTCGTTACTTGATTCTTGATATGAAAGGCATGGATGACTGGCGAATATTGGCAATCTCAGTATCAACCATTGTTCTTGCTTGTACCGTTATTGTCATACGTTGGGGACAGTTGAAGTTACCTTACCCCAAAAATAAAGATTTAGATCATTAGAATGACACGAGATAAAGCGTAACCTTAAAAGCGATAAGTGACTAACTTATCGCTTTTTTTGTCGATGTTGATTAGTATGAATTAGCTACAAACTGAATAACACAGAGCAAACATAAAACGGAGTTGCAATCTCATGTCTAACGAACACACTGGATTTGAAGAAAAACGTCAATCTTTACGCGTCGACATGGAAGCAGAGCGTATTTTACTGCATTGGATTGATGCAAATGGTCAGTCACATGAAGACTTTGGTGTATGTATCGATTTAGCCCGAAAAGGCATTCTCATCGACTATAAAACTGCATTCTCATTAGGCGATTTAATCGCAATTACCTTCAACCATCAAACTGACAAGCAAAACACCATTAAGGGGCAAGTTTGTCGATGCACTCAAGCGTCTGAACATAGTTATCATATTGCGATGCAATTGCTTTAAATTGATGTTGATTTAAATTGCGCAATAAATATAAAACTGATGATTTAAAAAGTAATTATTGAACTATCCTTAGATAAAGAAGACGTTAACCATCATCTTAATAAAGGCAAGGTTATGATAATACTCGTTGGTGGAGAAAAAGGCGGTAGTGGAAAAAGTTGTTTAGCACAAAACCTAGCCGTCTATGTAACAGAGACATTTAACGCTAACGTGTTAATGGTGGATTGTGACCCTCAACGCACCACATCAGATTGGATACAAGCCCGTAATACCAAAGCCGAACTGAAACCCATTAATTGCATTCAACTTTACGGTAAAATCCGCAATGATTTACTTAGTCTCGGCGAGCGCTTTGATTATGTCATTGTCGATTGTGGCGGCCAAGATAACCTAGCGATGCGAGCAGCAATGTCTGTTGCAACCTACGTTGTCATCCCATTAAGACCTAAACGCCGCGATTTAAAAACCTTACCGCATATGGAAGATATGCTAAGCACCTGTAAAATGGTCAACCCGAAAATGGTCGCCACTATTGTTATCAGTCAATGCCCTTCTTTACCCTCACAATTTAAGCGTATTTTAGAAGCTAAAGACGTGGTTAAATCATTTGGCTTAACAGCCCTTGATGCCATTACCTTTAACCGTAATATCTATGATGACAGCGAAGAAAGTGGTGCCTCAGTGCTTGAAGTTGACCCTGAAGGAAAAGCGGCTCAAGAAATTCGAGCAATCGCGAAAGAGTTATTTGCTATTCCACCTGATAATAATTTTGAGTTTTAAGCGGTTAATCTCATTGTTTTATGCATTTAATATTATTTATTTTATGCCTTAACGATAAGTGCAACAAAAGACAACCTAAATGAAATCAATGAAAACCTCCCTTTCGACTCTCATATACCTCACTTGTGCCTAAGTAAAGTTATCGAGTTAATGGTATCATTAGGCTAATTTTAAGATTTTAATCTGAGTGAACTCTGAGTCATGACACAAGCTAACAATCCACTTCATGGTATGAAACTTGAAACTATCGTCACTGAGCTTGTCGATAAGTATGGGTGGGAAGAACTAGGCAGCCGTATCAATATCCGCTGCTTTAACGATAACCCGAGTATCAAGTCTAGCCTAAAGTTTTTACGTAAAACGCAATGGGCTCGCGATAAAGTTGAATACCTGTGGCTTAAAACGAATAAGTTGCCTTTACCCGCACCTAAACCTTATGTCGAAAAAAGTGACAACAAACCCGCAACAAACGCGACACACACTAATAAGAGCACTGCTGGCGTGAATGCAGACATCTGGGGAAAGTAACAGCGAGCCTAACACGTACCGCACTGTTTTCAATATTTGGCGCTAAATTTACTTGGAGCGGCTATAAGGTACAAAGTGATTATAAGGTACGAAGTGATTATAAGGTACGAAGTGATATTCGTTGAAAGTGATTAATGCTATCGCATTCAGATAAGCCCGGTACGGTTCACGATGACTCATTTGCATTACATTCACAGCGGATACGCTGTGAATATCGCCACCAATAAAAGCGTAACCCAGAAAGCACCACAGCACTCACTATTACATCGGAAATTCGAATATTAAACGCCAGACTTGTAGCTCGCCATCCGTTTGGTAACTTACCCCAAATCTATCTGTACTAAACCATCCCCAACCTAGCGGCTTAGACAGAGCCAATGTCGCACCGATTTCGTAAGTGCTTGATGTTTGTAAATCATCATCTAATGGCGTTATAAATTTTAGCTTATTGAAGTACCAGCGGCCCGCAACAAATAACCGTGGTTCAACGGTATACTCGCCCCAATCCCAATGTTGCCCTACACCAAAATCTAGACCTGTTTGAAGCACTGAATAACTTTCTGAGCTATCGTTGATACTGCTTTTATAGCCGGCGTAGTAAACACGATTTACCCAAATAGGCGTATACTTGGGTTCGGCGACTTCATATAAAGCCGATATACCTGTTGAGAATATGCCAACATTACTGGAATTAGAAAAATTGTGGCCATAGCCTAAATCAAGGTATGACTCTAAGGTTAGTTGCTCATCATAAAACCATTTATACTCAATACCTGGCGTAATGGTCATGGTACCAACATTGTCAGGTAATTCACCTTCAGGAAGATCGCTGAAAGAATAATCAAAAAAGCCTAACGAAATAGGTAACCTTAACGTTAAAACATGGTCTTCTGATTCTTCAATATCAAATGCAAAGGGAATATTGACTACTGCAGCATTTTGCCCAGAGGCTCGGTATATACCGCTACCTATGTAGTTAGCAAACGCATAATGGTTCACATCTGGGTTATTCGTGTCAGCGGCATAACACGTTACACAAACCGACAAACCAATAAAAAGCGCTGCAAATGCTTTTGCAACGCTTCTTGATGTGTCTGAACAGGTAGATTTCAATTTTGTAACAACCATGGGTTAACGATGATGTCCAGAATGATTATCTACTCTCATTTCTCATCATCGATAAAATGGTGCTCAGTCATCATATGACCCAGCTCAGTAGATTTTGTTTTCAAGTAATCTTCATTGTAGCGGTTTTTACCCACTTGCAAAGGCACTCTTTCAACAACTTCGATGCCAACGGCTTGCATCGCTTTCACTTTGCGAGGGTTGTTAGTCATCAACTTAACCTTACTGACCCCAATTTGTTTCAGCATTGGCTCGATCATGTCGTATTTACGCATATCAGCTTCAAAACCTAAACGTTCATTAGCTTCGACGGTATTCGCGCCTTGATCTTGTAATTCATAGGCGCGAATTTTATTCAGCAAGCCTATACCACGCCCTTCTTGACGCAAATATAAAATAAAGCCTTGGCCTTTTTCAGCAATATTTTGCATTGCTGTTTGTAACTGGAACCCGCAATCACAACGTAAACTAAATAGCGCATCACCCGTCAGGCATTCAGAATGAATGCGGCCTAACATGGCTTCAGTTGAGGTAAGTTCGCCATAAGTTAACGCCACATGTTCTTTACCAGTTTCTGTATCTTCAAAACCATGCATAGCAAATACGCCCCAAGGCGTAGGTAACTTAGAAGTGGCGATATATTTAATCGACATGGATAAACCTTTAAGACAACGCTCAATCCTTGAGACTGATCATCCTTGAACTGACGTTATGTCATGAAAACTTCGAATACTGGATTAGAATTTTGCAGGAGCAAAACCAGTAACAACTTTGATATTCATTTCACGGCCTACAGCCGTCATAGGATGAACAACCACTAGACCTTTTACCGATTTTTTTAATTTACCCATGTCAGCTTGTTCAGCTTTGGTGAGCTCACGGCTAAATTTCAAACCTTTGATATCTTGGCCTTGCTTGTTCAATAAACGAGACTGCTGATTTTTCAAACTGGCAATACGTTTAGTCACTGTCGCAATTTCTTTCTTAAACTGCATGATAACGGCTTTGTCTTCACGAGCTTCAGCGGCAGCAAGCTTACGACGAAACTTCTCTGCTTTATCATTTAGTGTTTGCAGTTCTTGTTTTAAATTCATTTCTTTACCTTAAATTCTTTCATGCTATCGATAGCAAAAAGTTGTTTTGTTATCGAACAACACTTTTTCGAACGCAAATTATATACCTAAAGCGGCTGAATAAGCTAACTTCAAAACTTGTTACAGTGCATAATTTTGTGCATTACTGCAGCTAAATTGACCTTTAAGTTCAATAAGGTGTTAAATGCACTATCATTAATTGAGCCTGATGGATCTGTGGCCAAGTGATTAACGGACTCAATTTTCCTTTAGGGATATTCTTTAATATGCATAACAATAATAATTTACATCAAAATCTATCTAATCAAACCCAGCATCAAGCAGGTTTTACTTTAATAGAATTAGTTGTGGTCATCATTATATTGGGGATCATTGCTGTTATTGCTGCACCGAGGTTTTTATCCGTTGCTGATGAAGCTCACGCATCAGGAATACAAGGTGTATCTGCCGCTTTTGAAGGCTTTGATGAATTAGTATTTGCCAAGTCTGCCATATTAGGAATCGAGAAAAATGATCGAAATAGTAGTTCAAGCTCTACTGACAGCCAAGGTGGATTTTATTTAGAAACAGGTGAATTTGTCCAAACCATATTTGGCCATCCTTGGTTATATAATCAAGATGCATTGACGTATTTACTTGATGCGAGCTTACAAAATGAAGGCCAGAATCAACCTGATAAAGAATGTGTTACCAATAGTGATTTTTGCTTCATGCTATTTGAAGGCTCCAGTGGCCCCACTAGCATTGGAGTTGCCTATATCCCCGGTAACTCTGTCGCAGTTTATTACCCTTCTTACAGCGTAAGTGACCAATGCTTTGCTTACTATGTATTTGACAGAACAGACAATAATGTCATTATCGGTGAAACGATTACCGGTTGTTAAATATGCCGATTAACTTAGCACAATCAACTGGCTCAAATCGTGAACCACTTGATTAGCGCTACCTTTCCATTTAAGGCTTGGGTCGGCAAGATCTTGCTCAAATTTGCCATCAATTAACACATCGACGTAAGCTAGTACTTGTTGCTGCTTTAAAGACATTTCCGCTAATTGGTAGCCACTCCACAACCAGATATCTTTATCTGGGCACTCACGCTTCACTCTTTTTACTAGCGCTAACATGGCTGGCAAATTATCCGCAAATAAAGGATCACCACCAGATAAAGACAAACCACGACGTTTAATCCGTGTATCTTGTAAATCTGCAATCACTTGATCTTCCATCGCGTGAGTAAATTCATTACCTGAGCGTGGATCCCAAGTTGATTGGTTATAACAGCCACGACATTGGTGCTCACATCCAGCTACGAATAAGGTACAACGCGTACCAGGTCCATTTACCACATCGACTGGGTAATACTGATGAAAATTCATAACTTTAACCCTTTAAAAAGCTAATGCACTGTAGTCAACTGTCTTAAAATATGCTGTTTAATACCATATCTAGCACTTAGTGACTTTTTCCTAGTAGTCCTATTTCAACTCGCCTTATTTGATCTCGACCTTTTAAGACTTTAGCCACTCAAAAGATAAGGCGCTATTCAGCGCCTTATTGTTTTTGATATGACATAGAACGAGTACTAGATGTGTTTAACGCGGCGTTTTACTTCTTCTTGCTTACCATGGTTAAACGGTCTGGCGTCTGGGCTACCTAAGTAACCACATACTCGACGAGTTACTGACACTCTACTTGGCTCATGGTTGCCACATTTAGGACAGACAAAGCCTTTACTTGTACAGTTAAACTCACCAACAAAGCCGCAATCATAACATTCATCAATAGGTGTATTGGTACCGTAGTATGGCACTCGGCTATAGCTGTAATCCCAAACGTTTTCTAATGCTTCAACGTTATGTTGCATATTAGGGAACTCGCCATAACAAATAAATCCACCGTTTGTTAGCTCAGGATATGGCAATTCAAAGTCAATTTTATCGTATGGGTTTACTTTCTTTTCCACATCTAAATGGAAACTATTGGTGTAGTAGCCTTTATCAGTCACACCTTCAACCACACCAAACTGTTTAGCATCCAACTGGCAAAAACGGCTGCATAGGTTTTCGCTTGGCGTGCTATATAAACTAAAGCCATAACCTGTTTCAGCCTTCCACGACTCCGTGGCACGCTTCATGACATTAATAATTTCAACGGCTTTAGTACGTAGTAGCTCACTATCAAATACATGCTCTTCTGTGCCGTAAAGAGCATTAATTGTCTCATGAAGTCCGATATAACCTAATGAAATAGACGCACGACCATTTTTGAAGATTTCCGAAATATCATCATCAGCTTTTAAACGAACACCACATGCGCCTTCCATATATAAGATTGGCGCTACGCGGGCTTTAACACCGACAAGACGAGCAATACGAGTATCTAACGCTTTACGCGCTAAAGTCATTCTCTCATCAAGTAATGCAAAGAAGGCTTTTTCATCGCCTTTAGCTTCGATTGCGATTCTAGGTAAGTTAAGGCTAACCACACCTAAATTATTACGGCCTTCATGAATTAACTCGCCATTCTCTTCATATTTACCTAAGAAAGAGCGACAGCCCATTGGCGTTTTAAACGAACCAGTAACACGTTCAACTTGCTCGTAATTTAAAATATCAGGGTACATGCGCATCGTGGCACATTCTAAAGCCAACTTTTTAATATCGTAATTACTGTCAGCCGCTTTATGGTTAACGCCATCACGAATAGCAAATACAAGTTTTGGGAACACCGCGGTTTTACGGTTTTTACCAAGGCCTGCCATACGTACTGTTAGAATTGATTTTTGAATTAAGCGTGACTCCCAGCTGGTACCTAGACCAAAACCAAACGTCACAAACGGAGTCTGACCATTAGCAGTGTGCAGAGTGTTCACTTCATATTCTAAAGACTGGAATGCGTCATGACATTCTTTTTCAGTTTGCGCCATAGCAAATGCTTCCACATCGCTCACGCCCCACTCTTTACCAATCACCAGTTGTTTCTGGTAACTCTTTTGCACAAATTCCGCTAACACTTCATCGATACGGTTAATCGTTGTGCCGCCATAAATATGGCTAGCAACTTGGGCAATAATCTGCGCAGTGACCGCTGTGGCAGTTGAAATTGATTTTGGTGTATCAATTTCGGCATTACCCATTTTAAAGCCATGGGTCATCATGCCTGCTAAATCAATTAACATGCAGTTAAACATCGGGAAGAAAGGCGCATAATCTAAATCATGATAATGCAGTTGACCCGATTCATGAGCAGCTACAATGTCTTTTGGTAACAAGTGTGATTTAGCATAATGCTTGGCTACAATACCCGCGAGTAAGTCGCGTTGTGTAGGAATAACTTTAGCGTCTTTATTGGCATTTTCGTTCAAAATTGAGCTATCACTTTGCTCAACTAACCCACGAATTTCACAGTTAAGTTTACTTTTTGCTTCACGGCAAATATCACGATCGTGACGGTATTCAATATAATGACGTGCAACCTCTTTATGAGGCCCTTCCATTAATAGATTTTCCACTAAATCTTGTAAATGGTGAATTTGTACTTCTTCTTCATTCGCGACTTGATTTCGGATTACACCCGCAATGGTAGCAGCGTAATCAACATCAGCATGACCTGTAGCCGTCGCCATAGCAGCAACGATGGCATCCCTAATTCTAGACTCATCAAATACAGTCCGACAACCGTCCCTTTTAATTACTACAGGCATTACTTTTACTCCATTTATGCACAGGATATAAACACTATATATCCACAACAAAAAACCAATAAACACTAGATATGGTGCATTAAGCTATAACGAAGACTAGAAATCTATGATCTGGATCATAGTTTGATGAGGAGAAGTGAAATGAAAAATATTACTGCCAAGCTCTGCACTATTTGGCAAAACAGAGCTTGACCGAGTAATTGAAAAACGTTATCGCCCTAAAGCAGAGTTGATTAAATGAGCAGTTTGACGCACAGACTGCCTGCCAGCTTCAATGGCTTCTGCCGCACGATGAAACTCCATGGTGCCTATATCAGCAAGCTGAGGAACTAAGCAAACATCAGGTGGATCGCCCATCAGTCTGGCACGTTTATGGCGCTGCTCTAGAATATCCATTGACTGAGACATCACTGCAATCATGCCTGGATGGGATTTAGTCGACATCGAAAACTTCTCTGAAAAGCTAGCAATGTACTCTTTACCTTTACCCAGAATATCCATAAAAGCAGAGTCTGGCTCTTTGGCTTCTTGTTGTTGTTTTTCTAACGCTGTAGGAGCACGGCTTTTCATCTGTTGTGGCAACATATGCATACTGTTACGGCGATGGCCGTTTAAATCAACAGCAATGACCACATCAACTCCCATCGCACGACACATTGATACTGGAACAGGATTCACCACAGCGCCGTCGACTAGCCATCTGTCTTCTAGTTGAACAGGTGGTAAAAACCCTGGCATTGAACATGATGCTCTAACAGCGTGTCGTAAATCCCCTTCTTTAAACCAAATTTCTTGTCCGGAGTATAAATCAGTTGCCACCGCTGAGAATGGTTTTTTCAGTTGTTCAATTTTTAGCTCACCAATTCGGCCAGCCAGCACATCAAAAACTTTTTCACCGCTTATCAGCCCGCCTTTACGCCAGCTTAAATCCATCAGACCTAAAACATCCCAACTGGAAAAACCACGCACCCACGCTTCTAGCTCATCAAGATGATCATTGGCATACGCTGCACCTACCAATGCACCAACTGAACATCCTGCAATTTTATCTGGATGTATTCCCATTTCAGCCAGTTCTTTCAACACACCGATATGGGCCCAACCTTTAGCTGCGCCACTACCCAGTGCCACACCGACTCTTAATGGTTTATTCACCGCAGGCTCATTTTCATGCTCCGACATCTTTTACATCCCTTGTCGCTTAATTTGACTCAATTAATCTTATAAACTCAGCATAACTGAGCCTTTAGCTGTTGGCTATCGCCTAGCATACACGTTATAATATCTGGCTATCATTTTTTAGGGGATTTACCTTTGTTATTTACCGATTTTTCTTTAGACAAACGCTTACTTGAAAGTCTAAAGCATATGGGCATTTCTGAGCCAACCGAAATTCAGCAGCAAGCCCTGCCAATTGCCTTAGCAGGTAAAGATTTAATGGCATCTTCAAAAACCGGTTCAGGTAAAACCTTGGCGTTTTTGTTACCCGCACTTCAGCGTGTTATTTCAACAAAAGCGCTTTCTAAAAAAGACCCTCGTGTGTTGATATTACTACCTACAAGGGAATTGGCTCAGCAAGTATACGGTCAATTACGTTTATTAGTGGCAAATACCCAGTATAAAGCGGTGAGTATTTTAGGAGGGGAAAACTTTAATGATCAAGCTAAATCCTTATCTCGTGACCCTCACTTTATTGTGGCTACACCCGGACGTATCGCTGATCACTTAGAGCAACGTCATCTTTACTTAAATGGCTTAGAGCTCCTTATTCTTGATGAAGCCGACCGAATGCTTGATTTAGGTTTTGCGCCGCAATTAAAAGCCATTAACGAAGCTGCTGATCACAAACGTCGACAAACATTAATGTTTTCAGCCACGTTAGATCATGACCATATTAATGATATTGCTGCCACATTACTTAAAACGCCGAGCCATGTCGCCATTGGGGCATCTCATAACGAGCATAAAGACATTCAGCAACGTGTGTATTTAGTTGACCACTTAGATCACAAGCAAGCCCTATTGCAGCACATTCTCAAAACCGAGCAGCATAAACAGGTCATCATATTTACAGCGACGCGTGCTGATACCGACCGATTAGCTAAATTACTTGCTGAGCAAGGATTAGAAACTGCCGCATTAAGTGGTGACTTAAACCAATCAGCTCGTAATCAGATCATGGACAAATTTAGCCGTGGTCAGCAGAAAATATTAGTTACAACGGATGTCGCCTCTCGTGGCCTAGATTTATTAAACGTGTCATTAGTGATTAACTTTGACATGCCTAAATTTGCCGAAGAATACGTCCATCGCATTGGCCGTACAGGTCGAGCAGGCGCAAAAGGTGATGCGATTTCTTTAGTCGGTCCTAAAGACTGGGACAGCTTTAAGAAAATCCAAGTATTTTTACGCAAGAATTTCGACTTTTCGACCATAGAAGGTCTTGAAGGAAAATTTAAAGGGTTAAAAGATAAGCCAAAAACGGGTAACAAAAATACCAAGGCCAATGACCCTAAAGCTGCCAATAAAAAGCGTAACACGGCTAAAAAGCCTAAAATTGCACCTAAACGCGATAAACGCTTTATTACTGGCGTCGATATTGGTGATGCGCCAATGCGTCGTAAAGCCAAGCCAGCCAAAATTGTTGAAAACGACAACAGCATTGTTGAAGACAATGAACACGAGCTTGGCGAAGAGTAAACCTCATTAAAACATCATGCTGTTTTAACAGTAAATCGGCATGATAAAGATTTAAACCAGATTAACAGTAAGGTGAAACATGAAAATTTGTGGTGTGGAATTAAAAGGTGGCGAAGCCATCATTAGCTTATTAACTTACGAAGTGGAAACATTCAACGTACCTGAGTGTCGTCAAATTTCTTTCAGCATTTCAAAATCAGCTGAAACAGAATCAATCCGTGAGTTTCACTTTGCTTTCCACAAATTAATGGAAGATTACAAAGTAGATGAAATTGTCATCATTGAACGTGAGCAAAAAGGTAAGTTTGCCGGCTCTGCGACCAGTTTTAAACTCGAAACCGCTATTCAAATCACTGACTTGCCTGTTGGCATAATTAGCCCTGTTATTATCAAAGAAGAGCTTAAGCGTAACCCGCCTCAAGCAGATTTAGATACTTTAGGTCTAAAGCGTGTTCAGCTACCAGCATTTGAAGCCGCTTACGCACAGCAAAATCGTCGTATGTACGGTAAAGTCTAAACTCTAGACAAATTTGCGAGCCTACCTGTTAACTTAACAAACACGTTAATTATCAATGGGTAGGCTTCATAATTAGAACACCCTATTCATCCCTATCAAGCGAGCTAACTCAATGAGCTCAAACAAACCAGCTAAATCGCCTCGAAAAGCACCTCCCCAAATGCCCGTTAAGGTAAGTTCTGCAAAAGTGGCAGCCGCAAGAGATACCCTGGCAAGCTTAGTTACCAGTAAAGATGTAAAAGCCAAACAACAACAACAGGCGCAGCTTAAATACATCAAAGGCTATTCAGCCAACACAATTGAACAAGTTAAACAACATATTGCCAACGATACCCTCGGCAGGCTTTTAATAAAACGCTACCCCACGATCCATGATATTCGCACTGATAAAGCGTTATATGACTATGCGATGGGATATAAACAGGCTTATCTAAAACAATCAGATCCTTTGTCAAAGGTCATTTTTGATGAAAAAATCAGTTTAAGCCATCAAGCGTTAGGCCTTCATACTTATGCTAACCGTGTACAGGGCAGTAAAGTTAAAGCTAAAAATGAAATTCGAATTTCATCAAAACTTAAGTTTATCCCTGAGCCATTATTGAGAATGGTGGTCGTGCATGAACTTGCACACCTAAGAGAAAAAGAGCACAACAAAGCCTTTTACCAACTCTGTGAATATATGACAGCGGATTATCACCAACTTGAGTTAGATTTACGATTATTATTGACATGTATTGAGTTAGGCAAGTCACCGTATTAATCTAATTAATTAATAAAGTATTGGAGCGTTATCATGTATGTAGCAACCTATAGAGGTGAAGGGCGCAGAACCAAGCAGTATAAATCAGAAAAGGCTGCACTAAAGTCTATCCGTTCCTGGTTAAAAATACATAGCCAACAGGGGTATTCTGTAGGGTTAATGGGGCCTGACATTTCCCCAACTGAATACCATGAGTGGGAACTGATACCATTTGATGAACCCAAAATACTTTCGTTTTATAACAGCAAAAAATGGAATGACTTAAAAGCTGAGGCTTTTGAGCGATACGGAAATAAATGTGCCTGTTGCGGCCGCTCTCCTGAGCATAATGTCATTATGCATGTAGACCACATCAAACCTCGATCAAAGCATCCAGAACTCGAATTAGACATAAACAACCTACAAATTCTTTGCGAGCACTGTAATACAGGTAAATCCGACAGGTTTGAAACAGACTGGAGAACATAAAAAACCACTTTTAATATCGAATTAAAAGTGGTTTATATTGGATTAATACAGAGGTCTTAATCCTGTAAAGATTAACCTAGATCCATCATCATTTTTTTACTGCTGACCAATTGTTTAAATTGGTCCATTTGATTTTTTGGCAGTACCGATGCTTCAACAATGCTCACTCGCATTGGATCGGCTGGTCGACCGTTCACGTGAAACTCATAATGTAAATGAGGCCCTGTCACTCGACCTGTATTGCCTGTTAAACCAATAACTTGACCACGTTTAACCCGCTGGCCTTTGCGCACAAGAAACTTAGATAAATGTAAGTAGCGAGTTCTCACATTGTTATCATGCTCGATAACGATATATTTTCCAGCAAATCTATGATTGGTGACCATAGACACAACACCATCACCTGGAGCGACGACTCGAGTTCCAATTGGGGTGGCAAAGTCTGTACCGTTATGAGGCGAAACACGTCCAGTCACTGGGTGTTTACGCGTCGGATTGAAGCGGGAAGATAAACGGTATTGACGCTCTAATGGAATACGTTGGAAAGCACTCGCTAACCCTTGTCCACGTTCATCATAATAATTTCCATCCACGTTCTGAAACGCATTCACATTATTACGACGAGTGTTAATTCTTACAGCTTGTAACTGTGTCGCACCTGTTGACTCACCTTCGATGTATTGATCATTCATTAGTACATTAAAGGTGTCTCCTGCACGCAGATCACGAGAGAAGTCTAATTTGCTCGACAATAGGTTTTCAATGGTTTGAATTTCACGAGCATTTAACCCCGCACGTTGAGCGGAGAGGTAAAATGAGCCATTGATTTCACCACTAATAATCCTATTTTGCCAAATACCTTCGATATTGATTTCTTCAACACTAAAACTACCATCGTCAAAACGAGTAAAAACAACTTGATAAGCAGGATTAAAATACAGTTCTAACTTAGTCAGTTGTTGCTGCTCATCTTGAAAAAATTGTATCCGATTACCTACTGCTAAGGTATCTAACGCAAGTACATTCAAATCAGCTTCAAGCACTTTATACATGGTTTGCTGACCAATGCCCGCAAGCTCGAATAAATGACCTAATGTGTCGCCATTTTCAATAATACGTTCGAAACTCGGTTTTTCGGGCTCAATAACATCTATTGGTGCAGAATCAGATAAATTCGGGATCAATGATTCAATGTCTAAAGCCACAGGAATGCGTTGAGAAGAGAACTCTTGCGGTGTTGGCCACAACAAAGCTGCTGCCACTACGAATACGCTGGCAAGTAATAATTTTCTGTGTATTGCAGGTAAGGCTTGCACCTTATTAAATCGAGCTTGGCCCCTGCTTTTATTTGCTGAAAGCAATCTTGCATCCGCCTTAATACTGAATAAAAAATAATACCTTTTAGCTAAACCGATAGAATATTAAAAATGGGTACTTAAGCACTAGAAGATATATTAGCGAACTGTTATATCAAAAATAGTGACGAATAAAAATATAAACTGTCGTTTGAACTGCATAAATTTGAACTCTGCACAGTTCAAATGAACACTTCTAAAGCGAAAGTAAATGGCATGGGAAGGGACTGTTACTAGAAGTTTGCAACCATATCAAGACTGCATAAGTCGTGCATATTTAATGACGATTAATGAAATCTAGGTAGAATTATTACCCTCAACTTACTGAAATCAGCACGAATATTTCAGTAAGTGAGAGATTTGCTTTCGCCGTAATAGCTAATCAATTGTCATAATAAATCGGGCTTGAGCTACAAATTATGTCTCAGCTGAATCGAACTTATAGTCAGCCTGTAATCGACTCACCCCAAGGCCATTCATCTTATTTACTTTAATTTGCACACTTATCCGCTCTTTCATCGCTTCAATATGACTGATAACCCCAATCATTTTGCCAGAAGCATTCAGGTTATCGAGCGCATCAAGGGCAGTATCTAGTGTTTGACTATCAAGTGTACCAAAACCTTCATCTAAAAATAACGAGTCAATGCTGGTTTTATGGCTGACTAAATCCGATAATGCCAACGCAAGTGCAAGACTTACAAGAAAGCTTTCACCGCCAGACAAAGTACGCGTATCACGCACAGCATCACCCTGCCAAGTATCCAGTACCTGTAGCTCGAGTGCTTCTGATTGTTTTCTTTCTAATAAATAACGACCTTGTAGCCTATCTAATTGTCGATTCGCCAACACCACAAGGTGATCAAGAGTGAGTCCCTGAGCAAACTTACGGAATTTGTCACCCTTTTGCGATCCAATCAATGAGTGTAAATAAGCTATATCATCAAAGTCCTGTTTAGCTTGAGTAAGCTCAGCCACCAAGGTTTGTTGAGTGGTGCGCTTTTTCTCATCTTCACTTAATAAGTGTTTTAACTGCCAAACCTGCTCTTTCATGGCTGAAAGACGGGCTTCTGTTTGCTCATGCATGATGGCAACATCAGCAATATCTGCCTGATGATATTCAGATTCATCACCCAGCTTAACTAACTCAGCCTGTTGAGCCCTTGTTTGCTCAACAACCGTACTAGCTTTCAAAATACGAGTATCTAGCCCTTGCTTAAGTTGCTGTAGTGCTTGTCTTTGCGCTACAGGCATCAATGCTTGTTCAAATTCAGTTTGATCACCAAATGGACTGGTTGATAAAGCCAAGGTAAAAGTGTTTCTAGCTTCGGATACTTCATTGACTGTGCGTTCTAGCTGCTGTGTGACGGCTTGCTCTTGTGCAGCGAGTTTATCGAACTCCTGCTGTAGCTTGCTTTGCACTTGAGCCTGCTGAGTGAATTGTAACTCTGATTGCTGCAACGCTTGCTGACTACGCTGCTTTTCTTGACTGATTTGTTTATCGCCAAAAACAGCGAATCGTTGCTGCTTTACACTCGTAAACTCAAGATCCGTTTTCTGCAATAACTCATCGAGTTGTGATATTTGCTGAAATAACTCATCCTGCTGCTGAGTGAGTGTTTGAGCTTGTTGCATTAATAACTGTTGCTGCTGAGTTAATTTTCCTTGCTGCTCAACTGCCACAGCCCATTGACCGACATCGGTTTGTAAATCTGCTAACCAGGTTTCCAGTTGTGAAAAGTCATTTAAAGCTAATCCAGCTTGAGAAAATTGTTGCTGACAGCTAGATTCGAGCTCAGTAATGTTTTGCTGTATTTGGCTAAGCTGCTGCTTTGACTCAGTTAATTGCTGTTGCTGATTTTGCTGCTGCTGAGTAAAAAGTTGTAATTGATGTTGCTGCTGCTCTAGTAAAGTCAGTGTTTGCTGGTATTGCTCAGCACAGGATTGTTTAACCTGAGTAAGTTCTCGAATATCAGTTAATTGCTGATGCAAATACTGTTGGCGACTAGCTGATTGTTCAACAAAATGAGTCAATAGTGCGCTATCAATTTCAGCTTTTGTGGCGATCAGTTCTGGCTTAGATAATTGCTCAGCTAATTGCTGGTACTCAACCAAACAATCTTGAATCTGCTGATGTAACATCGATTGTTTATCTGCGCACAGTTCAAGTTGATGCTGTAACTTACTTTGCTGCAGCTTTAATTGCTCACCTTGACGCTTAATTGATTCAAGTTCTGCGGACTTGGCTTCAAAGCGTACCTCGGTATCAGAAACATCAAGCGCTTGGTAATGCTCAACTAAAGGGTGCTCTTTGGAACCACACAAGGCACAAGGCTCACCTTGAATGAGTTTAGCTCGCTCTTGGGTTAAATTAACGATTTGCTGCTCTTGTTTAAGCAGCATTTGTAAATCTTTAACCTGCTGATTTTTTTCACTCCAAGCACTACGTACTTGCTGTAATTCTTGAGCAATCGCAGAGATCTGCGCAGCAAAATGCTGATTTTCATTAGTCGTGTTATGACTTTGCGTCACTAAGTCAGTATGTGCAACTTGTAACTGCTGTAATCTAGTACGGGAGACTTGCTGTTCAATCAAATTTTGGTACTGAGCTTGTAAATCCGCTTCTGAACTTGTACCTAAACACTGAGTTAATTGCTGCTCACTATGTGTTAATGCTAACTGCTTTGTCTGTAATTCAGCGTTAAGTGACGCTAAAGTCTCATTTTGCTGCACCAACTGCTGTTGGTTAAACATGTCTTGCTGAGATAGCGTTGAAATTAACTGCGATAATTCATTTTTTTTCAGCTGTAATCCTGACAAATTAATTGCTTGCTGCTGCCAAGCTGCAATATTGCTTTGAATTAATTGCCCTTGAGGATACAGAGCAATCACTTTGTCATTATCTGAAAGTGATTGATTTAACTGATTTAAGTTTTGAGTTAGCTCAAGCTGAGACGCTGTTATTTTTTGCTGTTGAATTGTTTGTTGATGCTTATTTTTCGACTGTTGATCACATTGAAAATTCAGTTGCTCAATTTTATTATCAAGCGGTTGAACTTGCTCCTCAATCAAGGTGAGCAACTCTGTGTGTTGCAGCTTTACTGAATCAAAGTGCTCTTGTCGTTTTAGATGTTCTGTCTTAGCGGCTTCAAGGTATAATTGCGACTGTTGCTGCGCTTGGGATAGTGTCAGTTGCTCTGTTTGCAGTTGAGTTTGCTGCTGTTCGAGTTTGGTTAAGCTTTCAAATAATGGAGCAAGCATCTGAGCCGGCTCACTTGCTTCTAGTTTAGCGAGTGACTCTGCTTGGGCGGTCAATTCGCTTTGTGCAACGTCCAGTTCACGTTCACTTTCTGCCAGTTTAGCGGTGTTTTGTTCAAGCTGTTTTGCCCAATTAAGTTGCTGCTGTTGCTGATTTAACAGGCTTTGTAACTTAGCAGATTGCAGCTCACCTTCGCTTAGCTGTTTGTTTTTTTCAGCAATATCCACATCAGATAACAGTTCTACATTATCAGTTTTGGCTTCAAGTAAGCTTAAGGCTTGTTTCGCTTGTGTAAAATTAACATGCACTTGCTCTGAAATCTGACCATAAATTTCAGTTCCCGTTAACTCTTCGAGTAACTCAGCCCTATCATTAGCATCCGCATTTAAAAATGCGGCAAACTGACCTTGCGATAACATCATCGACTTGGTGAAACGAGCAAAATCTAATCCGGTTATAGCTTCAGTTAGCTCGGTCTTTTGCTTTACCTGGCTAGCGATAATTTTACCAGAATCAAGTTCAGCTAATTCCACCTGTGCATCTTGTAAATTGCCATCAATTTGACCACGTGAGCGGCGTTGACTCCAAAAGGCACGATAACCTTTCCCTTTCACTTCAAACTCAACCTCCGCTAAACACTCACTGGTACCTCGGGTCATCAATTCATTCGTGGATTTTGAAATCACTTTTAATCTGGGGGTGCGATGATATAACGCTAAGCAAATGGCATCTAAAATCGTGGTTTTACCCGAACCTGTCGGCCCTGTAATCGCAAACAGTCCATTTTCTTTAAATGGCGATTGAGTAAAATCAATTTTCCATTCATTTTTTAATGAGTTTATATTTTTAAATCTCAGGCTGAGGATTTTCATTATTTATCCTCCAGCGTTGATTGCTCGGCAACTTGAGATACCACTAGGGCAAACTGTGACTTCACTCTTTTAAGCCGCAGTTGTTGCTCAGCCTCAGTAAAGTCCTCTTGTGCTAAACGTCGCTCAAATACATCATTCACGGACAACTCTGATAACGTTTCATTTTCAAGTTGCTCAATTTGTTGATGACGTTGCTGCCTTGCACGCTTTAATTGCAGGACTTCAACCGCTAAAGGCTCGGTAATATCCGCAATACGTGTTTGTAAATCACTCAAGAAGTCTTGTTGCGCCACCTCAATGCTAAGCCAAGTTAACTCAATATCCTGATGACAACCATCTGTTGGTGTTAGCGAAAACTCAGACAATTGCTGCTCAATTTCAGTCAAGCTACCTTTAATATTTGCCATAGGTTGAAAGCGAGGCACTTCAAGTGGTGTAACCTGAGCTAATTTATCCTTGTCAAAATCCACTAAAAACACACTCTTTTGACCTGCAAGTTCATCAAAACTTAAAGGGATCGGAGAACCGCTATAACGAATATGCTCCGTTTTGGCGATTTTTTGAGGTCGATGAATGTGCCCAAGCGCAATATAATCGGCTGCAGGGAATAACGATGCATTAAACGCATCTAAACTGCCGATATAGATATCTCGTACAGATTCACTCGTACTTGCCCCAACTGTGGTGAGGTGGCCGGTCGCAATGATAGGTAAAGCTTGTGATTGTTCACTATTCAATGTTTGTGCGTATTCAAAGCAGGATTGATAAAGCGCAGCAATTTCGTTACCTAGTTTGCGCTGTTTATCTGAGCTAGATTCACCTGATTGACTTAATACCATATCTCTAGGGCGCAAATAAGGTAAGGCGCAAACAATGGCACAAGCTTGCAGGCTTTTATCCTTCACTAACAATACATGTTCACGAACATCATCTAACGCGCCGGGGATAACACTTGCATTGAGACAAGCCAATAATTGTTTTGATTCGCCAAGTGTTGCCACTGAGTCGTGATTACCGCCTAATACAATAAGCTGGCAGCCAGTTTTTTGTATATCGACAATAAACTGATTATATAAACTGCGGGCATAACTTGGTGGTGTGCCAGTATCAAAAATATCACCCGCTACAATTAGCGCATCGACATCATGTTCACCAATCTGCTCAAGCAACCACTGCATAAATAATTGATGTTCATGTGCGCGACTTTTACCATAAAAATTTTGCCCAAGGTGCCAATCTGAAGTGTGAATAATGCGCATGAAGACCTATTTCAATAACTGTTGAATGTGTAGTAACAGGATATACCTGAAAGCGAATACCTTAGTGTTAGGATACGCCTAACCGTATTGAGACCACAGTAACTTAAAGCTCATCAAAAATGACATAGTAACCACTAAAGGTTTAATAATTTTTACCCCTTTCGTCATCACAAGTCGTGAGCCTAACGTTGCCCCTATGGCTTGGCCTACCAACATAATCAGACCAAGTACAATCGCAACTTGACCACCAATCAAGAAGAAAATCAATGATGAAATGTTGGTAGCAAAGTTTAGGATTTTGGCGTGAGCAGTTGCTTTAGCAAGGCCATAGCCCGCTAACGAAACAAATGCTAATGCAAAAAAACTGCCCGTTCCAGGCCCAAAGAAACCATCATAAAACCCTACCCCTAACGCTGCTGTAAAAGCGAATACAGTCGGTGTTAATACTTGCTGTTTATCGTTTTCGGATATTTTTTTAGAAAATAGAAAATAACAACCGATAGCCAGAATCAAAAATGGTAAGACTAACTCAAGCACGGACACATCAATCATTTGAACTATGATAGTTCCCACTGCTGCGCCAGCAAAAGCACAGACGATAGACAACTTAGCTTGCTTTAAATCAACCATGCCTTTGCGTATAAAATACAAACTGGCAAAAAAACTACCACCACAGGCTTGTAGTTTGTTGGTACCAAGCGCCGCTGCAGGAGGTAAACCTGCCCACATTAATGCAGGAATAGTCAGTAAACCACCGCCACCAGCAATGGCATCAATAAAGCCTGCTAAAATGGCAACAAAGAATAAAATGACTGCGATCTGTAGGGTGAGTTCGAACATGAAATTGATCTTAAATTATTATTAATAGGCCATTAGACCTGCTTTAAATACAAAATTCAAAAGCTATCTGTTACAAACGTAAAATAGGTAAATTTACAAAACTAATTGCAAGAATTCATTAACATTTTTGGCGGTTAATTAAACTGCAAATAGCAAAAAAGCAGCCTAAGCTGCTTTTTGGTTAACGCTATTTTTGTCTATGGCTTAAAAACCCCAAAAGAAGTTAGTGATCATAAAGAGCACAAACATACTGATAAAGTTAATAATGACTCCTGCTCTCATCATTTCTGATTGTTTAATATAGCCCGAACCAAACACAATCGCGTTAGGCGGAGTTGCTACAGGCAACATAAACGCACAAGAAGCCGCTATACCAATCACCACCGAAATCATTACAGGTGACAAGCCTAATGGTTCTGCAATTGCGGCAAAAACTGGAACTAATAACGCGGCGCTTGCGGTATTACTGGCGAACTCTGTCAGCATGACCACAAAGGCAATCACCGCAATAATAAACAATGCCATGTGCGCGTTACCGAAAATATCAGTCACAAAATGTGCTAAGAATACACTGGTGCCTGTTGCTTTAAGCACCGCACTCAAGGTTAACCCACCTCCGAATAAAATCAGTACGCCCCAATCTGTCGTTGATTCAATTTTCTTCCAATCAACCAGTTTTAAGCTTGCAAGCACCACGACAGCACCTAAAGCGACAATCGTGTCGAATTTGCTAATTCCACCTAAGGCCTGAGAAATCGGCTTACTGAATATCCAACAACAAACCGTCGCAAGAAATATCACTAAGGTCAGCTTGCCACTTAATGAAAGTGACGTATCTTCAGCTTTCAGTTCGCACCTTGCTGATAAATCAGGTTTCAGAAAGATATATAACGCCACCAGCATCGCAGGTAGCATTAACGCGACTGTCGGTAACCCAAACGCTAACCAGTCACTAAACGTTAAACCAACTTGCGCTGCCGCAATAGCATTTGGCGGGCTGCCGACTAATGTACCAATACCGCCAATGTTTGCTGAATAAGCAATGCCAAGTAAAACAAACAAATAAGTGGTTTTATGCTCTTTAAAATCTAATTGATGCAATATACCAAGCGCTAGAGGTAGCATCATGGCTGCGGTGGCAGTGTTACTGATCCACATCGATAATACTGCAGTAACCACAAACAACAATAGACACGCGATACCTAACTTACCTTTAGAGAACAACAACACTTTTTGGGCAATTAAACGATCAATACCCTGATGATTTAATGCTGCCGCTAATACAAAGCCACCAAAGAACAAATAAATAATAGGGTTAGCAAAGTTGCTCATTGCTGTTTGGGTATCAAATACGCCCAAGAACACGGCCAAAATAGGAATTAATATCGCCGTAATACTGATATGAATCGCTTCAGTCAGCCACAAAATCGCAGCAAAAATAAGCAGTGATAGCCCTGTATTAATGCCTTGTTCAAATGGCAGAAAGTTATACAACAACGCAAATAGTGCGATGTTGCTAAACAAAATAATAAAATGTCGTTTATTAGTCACTTCTGTCGGTGACTTATTGGGTATGTTTTCCATTAAAGCGCCCTCCCTTATTTTTTAATGTGGACAATGTAAATCACACTCATAAAGAAGATAAAGCTTTGTTTTATGGTTAATTAATTACACCCTAACAAGTTAACAGTGTGACAAACAGCTCACCAAATACCTTTTTTGTGATTACGACGAACAATAACCATGAGCGATGTGTGGTAATAAAGTTTCATTTATCGCATTTTATGTTCTAGACCGCTTAAAAAAGAATGTTTATGAGCAACCAAAAGTGTGATCAGTGTCTAACAAAAAAAATCACAGTCTGCTTAGTGCATGCTTATGGCGGATTCCGTGATCAAGATCGCCACAGCATCACCGTAAAACACCATAAAAAAACCTACCAATAGGTAGGTTTTATCTTTAAAAACGAAAAGCTGGTGATATCAACTGGCTAGCTAGCCAATAAACAAGCAGCTTATGTTGCTAACGCTTTGCCAGCAAATAATCTAAACCACTGCAAATCGCCGCCACTTGAGCCAAAATACAATTTTCGTCATCTGATAGCGGACTGTCCGGATAAACTTCGGTCGTGGTTTTGTATTGAGCTTGGGTTAACCCTGCACATAAGCCAAGTTCACTGCACGGATAGTTAATCACTCCAAACTGTGACAATTCAACACCAATCAATTTGCCATCATCATCTGCAGGCGCGATGTGCGTCACTGCAGCAACGCCTTTTATAATCGCTGTTTGAAATTCATCCTGTGGGTTTTCAGAATCACCAACTAAATAAAAACCATCTGGAATATTCCAGTTATGATTCACTTTGCCTTCTCTAGCGGCAAGTGCAGGTCTAAATTCTGAATTATCAGTATCTGTGGTTTCATGCAGATCAATATGAGCAAGAAAATCGACACCTAAATCTGACACAGCGTTAAGCAATGAAGCAGACTCTTCAGCTGGGCTATTAGGGTAAAATGAGCGATTAGGATCGACTGCGTTAGGGTTCCAACGGTTGATCGTCTCATAACCCCATGGGCTAACACATGGTGCTATGACTAAATTGAAATGTTCTGCGTAGGCTTTAGCTTTAGTTTCGACAAAACGAATCGCCCCTTGAACACCACTGGTTTCATAGCCATGAACGCCACCAGTCACAAGCACAACAGGCTTATTGGCATCCCACTCATCTTTGATAAGAAATAAAGGGTATTTAGCTTCATCGTACGATAGCGCACCATATTGAGTAACAGTAAAAGACGTTGCTAATGCTTCTATTTTTCTCACAACCTCTTGCTGATAACTGCGTTTAATTTGTTGCAGCGAAAACCATTGCTGCTTATCTTCATCAGTCCACTTCTGACCCTCACGGCCAATGTGATACATTTCGCTTTGTTGCATATAGGACCTACTTTTATATTTATTATTTTTTACTCAGTAAAAAGCGTAAACCTGCTGATTGAGATAATCCGTTAATGCCAACAGGTTTATTACCGAATGCAGCTTAACAAACAGCTTGATGGTCGTTAATAGATAAACTGTAAGAGAAAAATCGCGTGTCTTTAACAAAGCCTATTTTTTCATAAACCGATTGGGCAGGAAAGTTAACCTTTGCAGTCCCTAAATCCACTCTTACTGCATTCAGGCCTCTTGCTAACTCAATAGAGCACTGAATTAATCGATTGGCAACGCCTTGATTTCGAGCGTCAGGATCAACGAACAAATCGTTAAGCACCAAAATCTTACCTAGCTCAACTGTTGAAAAGCTTTGATAATTTAATACGAAACCAACGGGATTACTTGCTTCGTCGTACGCTGCAAAAATGAAAGCTTCTTGCTCACGCAAACGCGCGGTTAAATACTCGATATATTGATTTTTTGGTAACTCAACACCATAAAAAAACATATATTGCGAAAAGAGCGGCAAGATATCGTCAATGTCTGACATTGTGACACGGTTTATTATCATTATTTCCCTCATTTATTATTGCTGGTAAAGCAAGTATTGGGTGCAAACATCCTTAATTGCGCCCTTGTAAAATACTGTTTATAAGCCTGAATTTTCAAGCTCTTGTTCATCAAGACCTAATTGCTTAGCGTAACTCACATTAGGCACTATGCGCATTTCAAATTTTAAAATTTTATAGCAAGCATCGTAAAATGCTTCACCAAGCCATTGCTTATCATATTGCTCTAGTGCTCGCAGCATCGCATCAGCAGAAGAGCCCTGTTTAATCGACTCAGGTGCCATCGCATCAATAAAACTTGCCACTAAACCGTACAAGTCTTTTTCTGCATCACCTTCAACCGACCAAAGTGTCGGATCGGCATATTGCGCGGCATAATGAGTTGCCGCAATATCAGAACCAATACCAAAGTTCACTAATGTGGCTTTTTCATCACGACAAATGATGTTTTTAGGGCAAATGGCTCCATGGTGTATATCTAGACTATGTAAATATTGCAGCGCAGTTAATAGTTGCACAAACCATAATCTAGGTTGGCCTACCTCGATAGTTTGCACTTCATCAAGTCCAACACCCTGAACCCAATCACGTGCGATAAACAAGTCATCAGATTGAGGTAACTGTCCAAACGCTAATACTCGTTCTACATGAGGATGATAAATCTTCGCTAAACTACGATACATATTACTTAACGTGTGCCATTGATTGTCAACATCTTGATAGACACTGACACAGCAAGGGTAGTTACCTTGGATATGCAATGCTCGCCACAACTGACTACGTGAAGTGGCCGAGATAAAATGATCTAACCGATAGTGATGGTCAATAACAGCACCTTTTTCTATTTCGACCTTCTGCGGCAGGGTATCACATACACCCAAGTCAATTAACGCCGATAAATCACAGCGAATGGCATCTAAATCTATCGTACTGCCATTGGCTGCAGCGCGGTACCATTGGTAAATTCGAGGTTGCAGTGTTTTTTCAGCTAAAGATAAAAACGCTTGCGCATAGGCTTTAATATCTTCGCTGGTGTTTAGTGAATCTTTAATATCAATAAATTCAACATCAGCATCTTCTGAGATAAAGATACAATTGTCGGCCCAGCCACCGATGGTATAACCTCGACGATGGATCTGTTGAAGCCCTGTCACGCTGCGTCTTAGAATTTCAAGTAATTGATAGGTGGTTTGTTTATCTACTTCAAAAATATTAAGCGGCACACCACGTGGCATTCTTATCGGTAGCACAACTTGCTCACCATCTTGAATTAACGGCGCGCAAAAAGGAACACAACTGCAGCCTGATAATGACTGAATACGCTTAAATTCATCTCTCAGTTTTTGCTCATGGTTAGTTGCATCAATGCTGTGCTCAAACTGGCTTGTCACGAGAATTTTTAACAGCCAAGGGGCTGTCCAACCACCTGGATTGTACTCAGATTGCCAAACCTCTAAACCTTGTTGTAAAAAGAGACATTTAAGCTTAATAAAATCTTGGATCTTATTATTACGCTGCTCAACTAACGCCACTTGGCCAATCGTATCCAACACCATTTCTTTTTGCGTTTCAGTTACAGGGTGGATATGAGGCGCCGTCAAGCCCCACTCTTTTGTCAATGCTTCAATGATCTTCGCTGGGGTATAAATACTTAGTTTTCCGGTGTCTTTTTCGACCAGAATTTCTTCCCCTTTTCGGCCAGTAACAAACACCATGCCTTGACACCAAGGAGCGTAAACTCCCACTGGAATTTTATTTTTAAGCTTACCCGCAAGGACTCGAGCAACATAGTTAGCTTTAGACAAGCTATTATCAACATGGCGTCCATCGAGTGACCAAGCATGGAGACCTGCATTCAATCGACCGATGTAGCCTTTTACATCGACAACATAAACGCCAAATTCACCCACAACTAAGGCATCAACTTCCATGGCTTGGCCGGTATGAGTTGGAATTTCAACGTTTGTGAGAAGTAAATAATCTTCAGGAAGTTCGTCTGATAATAAAGAGAATGCCCAACGTTCGGCGTCGTTAACTGGGGTACCAAAGCTAATATGTCTTGCCATTGAGAATGCGACTCCACTAATAATTATTATTTCTGCATGTGGCTACATCCTATAATAGAAAGGCACAAAAAAACCACCTTAAAGGTGGTTTTTGTTTTCATAATATTAACAGTCATTACATCATATTATTCTTGCTTACTACTCACTGAGATAAGACATAGTTCATCTAGGTTTAGCAAGCCATAATTAGCAATGAATGCGAGCTCATCGAGCTAACAGCGTTAACGTGATGTCTGACTAGTGAGAATGCGAGCAGTTATCATCACATTCATGGTCATCGTCAGCAAATTCGTCATCACCCTCTTGGTGTTGCATCACGCCCCAACCATCTGTCATGCCATCAAACTCTTGAGCAAAATCATTTAGTTCAATTTCTTTTGCGACTAAAGTTTCATATGCTGGAACCATATTCAAACAAACAATCAGCTCCCACTTTTCAATCTCTTCACTAAAGTTAAGCTCAAGCTCACCTTTTAGATCTGTTTGCGTTAACGCTTCAAGCGCTGATTCAGCATCACGTTGATCATCAAAAATCAAAAAGAAATCAACATCTAGTGCAACGCTTAAATCAATACCTGATTCGGCCATCGCCGCAAGCATTTTACCATTATCATCATCAGGGAATTGCATGATTGTATCCTTATACGCTGGCAACGATTTTAATACGTTCACCATTAAACTCGATTACGTCTCCAACCACACACTTCTTGCGTTTGCGGGTATCAACGTCGTTGTTTACTTTTACAAGACCCTCAGAGATAACGTGCTTAGCTGCGCCACCACCATCTACTAAACCTTGTACTTTTAATACTTTATATAACTCTACAAACTCATCGCCACTCAATAGTGGAAACTCTGCAACGTCGCTGCTCATTCAATATTGGCCTTTAATCATAAATATACTGCGTATTATACCTGATCAGGGATTAATACCAATCTTAAAACGCATTGAATCATGCAAGCTTACTGCGTTGCTTGTCTTCATTAAAGCCTTAGCATGCATCTAGCATCAACATCGGGTCGCTGTGAATATAGTTAAATGCGAGTTGCTGGCAAATTAAATCACCAACAATCACTTTGCTGGGTTGTTTATCGTCATTAAAGCTTGGCTCGGCTAACCCCAAATGCTTAGCAGCATACCGATAAAATTCGCTGCGAGTCGGATGCTTAGGCGCGGCAAGGTTATAGGTCTCACTAACAGCTTGGTGAGCGCTTGTTGCCTTCACAATTGACGTCACCGCTTGAATACAATCATCAAGGTGAACTAGGTTTACCGCAACATTACCCCCTGCAATATTCTCTCTACCAGCAAAGAACTTACCAGGATGCCTTTTGGGACCAATTAAACCAGAGAAACGAAGAATACAGCTGTTGTTCATAGCGGTAAATTGCGATTCAGCCTTAAGTAATATGGCACTTTTATCATCATAAACCTGTGCATCATTTTCTGTCATATTTTTATCAATGGCAGGATAAACCCCA
The DNA here is from genome assembly GCF_018100775.1 of Shewanella sp. MMG014. Classification (NCBI taxonomy): domain Bacteria; kingdom Pseudomonadati; phylum Pseudomonadota; class Gammaproteobacteria; order Alteromonadales; family Shewanellaceae; genus Shewanella; species Shewanella sp. MMG014. The sequence goes on along the minus strand of NZ_JAGJDZ010000013.1, from coordinate 62,868 downwards.
GTGGTACTAATAAAGATTACTCGCTGGTATTGACGATCACCAATCAATGACATTAATCGCTCAACATGCGTCAGGTACTCACTTTCTCCACGTCTGAGTCCCGGCGGAATATTCACAATTAACATGTCTGCATCGAAAAGCCCCGCATACGTCATTGCCTTTGACTCGAGTTCATTATCATTGATGGTACTTAAATCGAGTTCAAAAGGATTAATTTTATGCGATAACAGCGACGCACATCCTTCAGCAGTCCGCTTTGTTCCTGAAACATTAAAGCCTTGCTCGACAAGTAGTTTTGCCAGAGGTAATCCGAACCAGCCGCAACCAACAATCGCAATATCGTTCATACTTTCACTTCCGTATTCAATGATTCTTAGGTGGGAGATTAACTTATAGAATGAGCGAGTATAAAGCGTGTTTAGTAATATTGAACAGGGCTTTCAACAATTTATGCAATGTTAAAACAATCCTATTAGGGCTTACTCAGTTTCGGTTTTGACGATGAATTACCTGTTGAGTGATGGGGGTACTGCAGTTACTGAATAAATTTGTGACTTGTTTAATCTTCAATATGGCTTACATAAAAACAAACAGGACTTTTAGCTTGAAGCGTATCGATGACTTTTTCAGGTAATGTATCTATCTTAACAGTTTCAACGATGTTCACACCTTCATCTGTTAAACAGCGGATGGCAGATTGGCCTCCTCGTTCATTACAGCTATAAACTTGGGGCAATTTTGATTGGCGAGATGTCATAATAACTTTTGCAAAATGGCCATCAGATAACTTTACGACAGAGCCTGGTGGATAAATGCCTAACACTTTGACCAATATTTCAATGTATTCCTTTGCATGCTTACCGACTCGGGTTTTGAACAAGGTTCCTAATGCCACTTGAGGCGAACCAGTTTTCAGTAATAACCCCGCATAATCATTAGCTAGCGCAACAATTTGAGTTAATGCTGGAATTTTTTTCCCAGACAATTTGTCAGGGTAACCGCTGCCATCAATGAATTCGTGATGATGCAAAACAATATTCAGCATAGGCGCAGGAAATAACCCACTGCGATTGAGCATCTCATACCCCAAATTAGGGTGTGTTTTTTGGTAATTTATTTCTACAGAAGTTAGATCCGTGCGCTTACGTCGAATTGCATCAGGGATTTTTAATTTGCCTATATCATGAAACACACAACCCAATGCAATATCTCTAAGCTCAGTAGGTGTTAGCCCAAGGCTTTTTGCCATCATCATAGACAATACAGCAACAGATACGCTGTGCTGGGTCATACTCGGCTCTTTATCCACACTGGTTACAAGCACAAACTCAGGATGCTGAGTTTCAGTAAGGTGCGTCATTAACTGTTCAACCACAGACGCAGATTCACGATAAGACACTTCGGCGTCACTGACGACTTTACTGAAAGCGGGTCTCAAATCGCTGGCGGCTTTATTAAAGCGCTGTTGGCTTGAACGTATTGATTTTCTGATGGCGCCTTGAATATCAAACTCAACGACTGGCTCGACAGTCTCAACCACTTCTTCAGGCTTATCATCAGCTAATAAATGCATCCCGCTAATAACGGTAACGTAGCTAATATCCAAACTGTTAATTAATTCGATTTCAGCTTGCGAGGTAACAGGGACTTTATTGCGAAAAAATGGATTGTTAAACCACGACAAAGGCAGCTTTACCGTTAGCCCGACAACAATTTGCGACAAGGGAATATTGATAGGTTCCGTTTTTGACACTATTAGCTACCTTTGAAATCCATACAGTTCATATTAATGCGAAATTCAATAATCGTTAATTCACATTATGATAAATGTAACGTATTGCATCAAATATACTATAAATAACGTCAAAAATATTGCAGCTTATCTAACAAGTTGATAAAACCGCTAGTTTTTTTCGTGAGTTTGCTCAATTACGGACGGATTTTTCGGTCGATTATATTGTTTTGCTTGATGCGCATCGAGCGTCTTTTCAATCAATTCGGTATTACTGTCTTTTTGATGATGTTGCTCAGCATTAAGATAGTCAGTTTCATTTTGCCAATCTTTAAAATAGTAATGTAACCGTTTTGATTTTAATAAATAAATTGCAGACCAGAAAATAAATAACGCATCAAGCGCAAAGCTCACACGAAACAAAAAGTCATCATGAACAAGTCGCTGATTCAATATGATGGCATCGACAATCAATAATAACCAAAGTCCATATTTAATCTTATTAAAAAAAGGCCTTGCGAGCTGAGGCGCCCGTTTTCTTTCCGCTATAATCAGCCCGTATATGATAACAGCGCCGACGCCAGCCATTAATGCCATTAGGAAGTCAGATTTCTCGGGATAAAATAATCGTACTAAGCCTGCACGATCATTAAACTGAGTGAGTGATGCGATAAAAACACACCAACCACGAGCCAGAAAGACCAGTATCAGATATAAAAAAATGGGGGGTTTTATGTGCCCTTTTTCATCGAGCCAAGTGATATTACTAAAATTCACAACTTACCTATCAACATGCTTATAGTTGAACCTATATCAACTTGGTTAACCTGCTTTACTGTTTAAACCGACAACATCAGTGTAAAGCAGTGCTTGTTAAAGAGATAAGGGTTAAATCTCATAAAACAAGCACCCAAGTGATACATTCTTATCTGCAAACTGATTTGTGTGTATGGATTATGCCTTTAATAAAGTTAATAGCTCGTCTTCATTAATCACTTTAACCCCTAAATCCTGCGCTTTAGCCAGTTTAGAACCAGCGGCCTCACCCGCCACTAAGCAGTCAGTATTTTTTGATACACTACCCGCTACTTTCGCTCCCAAGGCTTGTAATTGAGCTTTAGCATCATTTCGATTTAGCTGAGTTAAGGTGCCTGTTAACACCCACGTTTGGCCTTTAAGACTTAATTCAGCCTCATCAACCGCTTTAATCGCAGGCCAATTCACGCCTGCTTCAATTAACTTATCAATGACTTCAAGGTTATGAGGTTGAGCAAAAAAGTGCGCAATATGCTTTGCCACAATTGTCCCGACATCATCCACTTCAATTAAGGCATCAATATCTGCCGCTTTAATTGCATCCAGCGTTTTATAGTGACTTGCTAAGTTAGCGGCTGTTGCCTCGCCCACTTCACGGATCCCCAAAGCATAAATGAAACGAGCTAACGTCGTGGTCTTCGCATCATCTATCGCAGCAATTAACTTTGTCGCTGACTTCATTGCCATACGTTCAAGCATGGTCACCATTGATGCAGTTAAGGTAAACAGTTCAGCAGGGCTTTGTACAAGCTCCTTGTCAATCAGCTGCTCAACGACTTTATCGCCCATACCATCAATATTTAACGCTTTTCGTGAAGCAAAATGCTTAATCGCTTCTTTACGTTGAGCCTCACAAAACAAACCACCGCTGCATCGAGCAACCGCTTCGCCCTCAAGACGTTCCACTAAACTTTGACATACGGGACACTCTGACGGGAAAGTAATCTCAGTCGCATTATCAGGGCGTTTTTCAGGCACAATGGCCACGATTTGTGGAATAACATCACCCGCGCGGCGAATAATTACGGTATCACCAAGTTTGACGCCTAAACGCGCTATTTCATCGGCATTGTGTAACGTGGCATTTGATACAGTAACACCGCCCACGAAGACAGGTTTTAAACGTGCAACTGGCGTTACCGCACCTGTACGACCGACTTGAAAATCCACATCTTCTAGTAAGGTCATTTCTTCTTGAGCTGGAAACTTATACGCGATAGCCCAGCGCGGCGCACGCGCAACAAAACCAAGCACTTGTTGTTTAGCAATATCGTTAACTTTTATGACGACGCCATCAATTTCATAAGATAACTCACTTCTGCGAGCCATAATATCGGCATAATAAGCGAACACTTCTGGTAAAGACTCGCAGACTTTCACTTCTTGGCTTAACGGTAGTCCCCATTCTTTAAGCTGGTTTAGTTGCCCAAAATGGGTATCAGCTAGAGGAGTCACTTCACCTTCGACTACCCCTAATGCATAGGCATAGAAGCCTAGTGCACGTGTTGCAGTAATTTTACTATCTAGCTGTCTTAAACTACCTGCGGCCGCATTACGTGGATTAACAAAGACCTTTTCGCCTTTACTCAATTGACGTTCATTTAATGCATCAAAAGCCGCTTTTGGCATGATGACTTCACCACGCACCTCTAATAACTCTGGAAAGTGTTCTCCACGTAATTTGAGTGGCACTGACTTAATGGTTTTAACATTATCGGTAATATCTTCGCCCACCGCTCCGTCACCACGTGTTGCTGCCCGTGCTAATATACCGTTACGGTATAGAATACTGACAGCTAGACCATCTAATTTAGGCTCACAACAATAATGAACCGTATCGACTTTTTCGCTAATACGTTTATTAAATGCCTCAAAATCAGCTTGTTCAAAAGCATTATCAAGGCTCAACATTGGCTTTAAATGGGTAATTTGATCAAATTTGGCCAGAGGAACGCCGCCTACACGTTGCGTCGGAGAGTCCGCACTCATTAGTTCAGGGTGAGCTGTTTCAAGTGCGATTAAACGTTGCATTAAACGGTCATACTCAGCATCTGGAATACTAGGAGCATCGTCAACGTAATAACGAATATTATGGCTATGCAGTTCACTGCTAATTTGCTGAATTTCTGTTTTAATGTCTTGCATAAAAATTACTCATCTAAAGACAAATAAGGCCGCAAGTGCGGCCTCATTCTATTATCATTTAATATTAAATTGTCGCCGCTTACGCTACAACTCTGATACGGCCTAAATACTCTTGTTTGGTGCTATCCGTCCAAGGTTGACGTTGGCCATCTAAGACTTCTGCACCTAAATCATCAGCCAACTGCTGAGCAGAATTAAGCATGATTGAGAAGTTCATTAATGGATCGCCGTGACAAGGCAGAGTCATAAACAACACCACACCTTGGGTGACAAATTGCTCCATGTTATCTGGGTCAAATACGCCCGGTTTAAGCATGTTTGCCATCGAGAATAGTACTTTGCCGTTGCCAGCATTATCTAAGTGACGGTGGAAAATATCCATGTCGCCAAATTTGAAGTTTAATGACAGCAAGCTTGGTAATAGCTCAGCACCATGCATTTGTTCACCTTCACGAGCAACCACATGAAGCACTAATACATCTTGAGGCTCACCTAACGGCTCTTCTGGTTCTGCTGTGTCTATCACAGCATCTTGTGAAGTCGTCTCTTGCAATGTTGGTTTAACTGTCTCATTTACTGCCGCTTGAGCGACACTCGCGTCTTGCTTACTCTCTGCAGGCTCAACGTCAGCGGTCGTCATGGTTTCCACTTGGCTCGATTGTGGTTGAGAATAAGAGTCTTCTGCAAACAACGCTTGCTGAGTTGGCACGTGCTCTTCAACTGCTGGTTGAATTTCTGCAATAGTTTCTTGAACTGGCTCGCTTACTTTCAGTACAGGCTCTTTACGCTCAGGATGATAACTTGGCGCTTGAGTATTAACCGCAGATTGATTTTGTAAACCAATGCCTTTTTTAGATCCCACTTCATTGATTTCAACATCATTATTGTCGGGTTGATGGCCTGAAGGTGTAGGGGTTGGGCTTGGTTCTACTTTAGCGCCTTCACTTGTATCACTGTCCACTTTAACTCGACGAACTTCGCCAATACCGTCAGCATCAAACCCTTGAGAATCTCGCTGCTGAGCTTGGTCTTTATAAAAACCCGTCATTGGGTTGTCTTTTAGGCTTTTTGGTTGTTGTTTACGAATAGACCAAAAACCATGAACCAGTACTGCAATTATCGCTATTGCACCCAGTACAAACAAAACCAGTTGAAAATCTTCCATTGGTAACCCTGTAATCCTGTTTAATCCGCGTCGGCTAGTGCCACCGCTTCATCGATATCTACTGCGACTATACGTGAAACTCCCGGTTCATGCATAGTGACACCTATTAATTGATCAGCCATTTCCATGGTTATTTTATTATGACTGATATAAACAAACTGCACACTCTGTGACATCTCTTTGAGTAAACGACAAAATCGCTCAACATTGGCGTCATCAAGTGGTGCATCGACTTCATCGAGCATACAAAATGGTGCAGGATTAAGTCTAAATATGGCAAATACTAATGATAAAGCGGTTAACGCTTTTTCTCCACCACTAAGAAGGTGAATCGTACTATTCTTCTTACCTGGAGGTTGCGCCATAATGGTCACCCCAGTTTCAAGTAAGTCGTCGTCGGTCAATGCTAAATATGCTTTACCACCGCCAAAAACTTTAGGAAACAACCTCGATAAATCCGCATTCACCGCATCAAATGTCACTTTAAAACGACTACGTGTTTCTTTATCAATTTTTCTTATTGCTTCTTCAAGACTGGCTAAGCCTTTGTTTAAATCATTATCTTGATTATCTAAGTAGGCTTTTCGCTCGCTTTGCTGCTCAAACTCTTCAATAGCGGCTAAGTTAATTGCCCCTAAGTGACTTATTCGCGCCCTGACTTTATCTAAACTCTTTTGCCAAGCGCCAACTTTAGCCCCTTCAGGTATCTCTTTGAGTACCGCCTGAATAGTAATTTGTTGCTCTTCGAGTAATTGGTATTGACCGTTAGCTTGACCTTTTAAACCTTCACGCCGTAACTTTAACCCGCTGAGCGATTGAGTCAAGTTTTGAAGTGCACCAAGCTGTTGTTTTTGAATCAATACCGCACTATCGACACGTGTTTGCAACTCAGCTTGTTGCGTCCTGTTGGAATTTAACAATTGTTGCTTTGTTTGTTGGCTATCTAATTGCTGCGATAGTTGATTTTGTAACTGGGCTAACTGCTGATCGCCCAAGGTTTCATTTGTTTGTTTTTGCAGCAATCGCAACTGTTCCGTTTTTTCAGCAAGTCCTTGGCAAACTTGCTGTTGCTTGCTTAATTGCGCAGAAGTCACCGCAGATTGAGTTTGTAACGCCTGTGACTTTTGTTGTAACTGATTAACTTCACGTTCATGCTGGCTACGTTTCGATTTGCATTCACGCAATTGATGATTCGCTGTCTGCCAGTCTTGATTTGCTTGTTGCTGATGAGCCAACTGCTGCTGGTGCTGACCGGTTAACTGTTCAACTTCACTGGATAGCTGTGCGACAGTTAACTGCCCTTGCTCTATTTGTTGCTGACAATTGACGACTTGCTGATCTAAATTGCTTTTGCGTCGCTGTGTTTCTTTTTGCTGTTTTTGTAAGCTAAGACTCTGTGCCTCAAATTTACTGCAATTAAGCTGCAACTGATGGCACTTAGCTTGAGACGCTGCCATTTGTCCGTGAACATCAGCCACTTGCTGAGTAAGCTCGCTCACTGCAATTTGTTCAGCGAGCAGCGTTTGCTGCAGTTCAGTTATTTCTGTGTCGAGTTGCACAGCTTCATTTTTAAGTGCAAGCTCAGATTGCTGACCTTCTGATTTACTAATCACAAAACCTTGACCGACGAGATAGCCGTCTTTGGTAGCAATAATGGTGTTACGAGACATTCTATTCTCACGAGATACAGAATTGCCACGAGATACAGAATTGTCACCAAACTCAGTATTAGCATTTGGGTGTTCGAGTATTAACTTTGCCTCGATAATGGAATCAACCCAAACCACCTGTTCAAGCCAAGGAGCAAGATTCACAGGCGCTTGAATTTGCGTCTGACTCCAACCTTTATCGCAGCTGACAAACCCTCGTTCATCCCAATTATCAAGCGTGTTGACTTCTGTCTGTAAAATGCCCTGCAAAAGCAAGTCTACTGCTTGCTCCCAACCTGGAGTGACATTAATCACCTGCCATAAGGCTTGTTGATGCTCAGGCTGATTGTTACTCAACCATTGATCAATCAACTCATGGCGAGCAGTCAGCGAGGTTAAATGTTGCTTATTTTGCTGATACTGTTCAGATACTTGCTGCAGTGATTGTTGCTTATCTTCTAGCTGTTCAGTTAACTGATGTTTGATGTCATCTTCTAGTGCTAACTCTTGGGTTAGTGATGTAATCTGTTCATCTAACGCCGCTAGCTCTGCATGATTATTTTCATCAGTGTTGTGTTGTTGCTCAGCTTTTAACGAAATCAGCTGTTGCTGCAACACAGATAAACTTTGCTGCTGATGCTGCAATTTGTTTTGAGTTAACGCCGCTTCCATTTTGGCATTTGACACCGTATCAGACAGAATACTCAGGTGCTGTTGCAGCCCAGCAGCTTTTTCATCAACTTCTTGCAGTTGTTCATCAATGATAGCTAATTCTTCATTTGCATTACTAAGCTGTGGCGTTAAAGACTCAATTTCTGACGTCAGTTGCTGTTCTTGTACTGATAATGTTTGCAACTCATTGCTGGCTTCTTGATGTTGTTTCGTCACATCAGCTAATTGCTGCTCAAGCTGGGAGTCTTGTTGCTGTTGATGCTTCAATTGCTGCTCAAGCTTGGCAATTTCTGTCCCCGCTTGATAATACTGCTCAACGAGCTTTTGTTCACTATCTGATAAGTCAGTGAGTTGGGCCTTTAGCTGAGTTAGCGTAAGTTCGGTGGTTTCACCTTGGGCTTTTTCTGCCGCAATAGATAACTCAAGCTGATTAATTTCAGTCGCAATATTATCACTTTGGCTTTGCAGTTCTTGATATCGCATCACCAGCAATTGAGCATGAAAGTCACGCTCCTGCTGCTTAAGTTCACGATATTGCTTGGCCGCTTGAGCCTGTTGGTCAAGTTTTTCTAACTGAGTGCCAAGCTCTAAGCGAATATCGCTCAGCCGCTCAAGATTTTCACGGGTATGGCGGATCCGATTTTCAGTTTCACGGCGACGCTCTTTGTAACGAGATATTCCCGCCGCTTCTTCAATAAATACTCTAAGCTCTTGGGGTTTTGATTCAATAAGCCGTGAAATGGTGCCTTGCTCAATAATGGCGTAACTGCGGGGACCAAGACCTGTCCCCATAAATAAGTCAGTAATATCTTTACGGCGACACTTTTGACCATTAAGGAAATAATTAGAGTCGCCATCACGGCTCACCTGACGTTTAACAGTGATCTCTTGATAACTGGCATATTGACCTGCAAGTCGGCCATCTATATTTTCAAAACTCAGCTCAATACTGGCCACTGATACAGGTTTACGGGCGCTTGAACCGTTAAATATAACGTCCATCATCGAGTCGCCACGTAAATGCTTGGCACTACTTTCACCCAGCACCCAACGTACAGCATCAATCACATTGGATTTACCACAGCCGTTTGGACCAATAATGGCAGTCAATGGTTGATTAAAGGGAATTTTGGTTGCGTCAACGAACGACTTAAAGCCAGCAAGTTTTATTTGTTTTAATCGCATGTTGCTTAAGTCGTCGTTCCGTTAGGATAAGTAAGTGATATAAAAGTATGAATCAGATATACAGCTAACTTTACCAATCGCGCTGCATTTTGTAACGATTTTTATGACTTAAACACACTTTAAGGCTTGTTTTCCGAGCAATGCGTCACCACAATCAGTAATAAGTAGTTTTTTCAAGGATGTAATGAATGGCAATCAAACCCGTTAAAAGTGGTGTAAATTATTTTATTGATGGCTTTAAGCTGATAAAACAGCCAGGGCTACGTACTTTTGTGTTTATTCCCTTAATGGTCAACTTAATCTTATTTTCAACAGCAATTTATTTTGCTGTCGGCAAACTAGATGAACTATTTGGTTGGATGAACAGCCAAATACCTGAATACCTGACTTGGCTTAACTTTTTCTTGTGGCCGCTCGCAATCGTCAGCTTATTAGTGGTGATGTCATTTGTATTTAGCTCTGTGATGAACTGGATTGCAGCCCCTTTCAATGGACTGCTTGCCGAAAAAGTTGAAATGCATCTAACGGGTAAACCACTCAATTCTGGGACCACAGTTGATCTTATAAAAGACTTACCGCGGATCCTAGGGCGAGAATGGATTAAGCTTAAATACTATCTACCAAGAGCATTACTTTTTTTAGTGCTATTTATTGTACCTGTTGTTGGTCAAACTGCAGCGCCTATCCTTTGGTTCTTGTTTAGTGCTTGGATGATGGCGATTCAATATTGTGATTTTCCTTTTGATAATCACAAAGTCCCTTTTAATGATATGAAATTTGCTTTAGCTCAAACTAAAGGCACCAGCTACAGTTTTGGCGCAGCGGTGACTTTATTTTCAATGATACCTATCGTTAACTTTATCGTGATGCCTGTGGCGATTTGTGGTGCAACAGCCATGTGGGTCGATAAATACCGTGAAGCGTATAAACATCCAGAAATCGCTCCCGAATAACCTATTCGCCCCCTATCCTAATAAAAATGCCCAAGCTTGCTTAGGGCATTTTTATTTACAGGACTAATATATACAGGTCTAAAGTCTAAGCTTGATTAATCCCCCTTAATCAAACGAATCTGTACGAAACAAACAACGCTAAAACTTTCCTAATCTAGCAACGCGACAACGACCCACACCCAGCCAAAACATTTTAGTTACAATTTGAAACCATTTAAGCACAAATAGTTAACGACCTTGTCGATGGATTTTGCGACAATTGCTCAAACTCATCATAATTCTTACGTATATTGTGAATAAAACTGTTTATTTTCATACTCTTTTATCAGGCTTCTTTGCCACATCCCTCAGTTTAAGTGCCCCAGTAAATGCTGGCGATCCTCAGCAATTCAATGTCACGATTCCGACATTAACTCAACACGCTGAGATAGATGGTGAATTCAATGAGCCACAGTGGCAACAAGCCGCCAATATTCAACTTAAATACGAAACCTCTCCGGGTGAGAACATTGCCGCATTAGTAACAACAGATGCCAAAATATTCGCAACTGAAACCAGCCTATTTGTTGCCTTTACAGCCCATGACAATAACCCTTCTCAAATTCGCGCTAATTTACGTGATCGTGATAATTCATGGGGTGATGATCAAGTCGGGATTAAGCTAGATACATTCAATAATGCCCGTCTGGCTTATCAATTTTTCGTCAACCCCTATGGCGTTCAAAATGACTCTATTGAAAATGAGCTCACTGGCCAAGAAAGTGATGCATGGGATGGGATTTGGTATAGCGCGGGTAAATTAACCGAGCAAGGCTACCAAGTAGAAATCGAACTGCCTCTTAGATTATTTAACTTTGATGATAAAAAAGACATTCAAACTTGGGGAATAGAATTAGTCAGATTTTACCCTCGCAATGAAACTCACCGTTTATCAACCAACAAAATTGATAGAAACGTATCATGTCAACTATGTCAATTAGGCACTGCAACAGGATTAGCTGGCGCGCAGCAAGGCCAAGATATTCAAATTACCCCATCTATTGTTGCAGCGAGAAATAGCCAACGAGAATTGAATCCAAATCAGCCATGGCAAGATGAAGATGATATTGAGGTTGGATTAGATTTACGTTGGGGTATTACCCCGACAACCTTGCTTAATGCCACAATTAATCCTGATTTTTCTCAAGTCGAGGCAGATTCAGGTCAACTCGATGTGAATAATAATTTCGCATTGTTTTACCCTGAAAAACGGGCATTTTTTTTAGATAACAAAGACTATTTCGATACTCAATTAAGCTTATTACACACTCGAAATATTAGTTCGCCAGATTATGGACTTAAATTAACGAGTAAAACTGACGACCATACCATTGCTGTATTAGCGGCAAACGATGAACAAACCCAGTTTCTAGTACCTGGAAACTTAAGCTCAGACGTCGCCACCATAGATGAAGAAAGCTATAACCTTGCAGCACGATATCGCTTTGATCCAAGCAGTGAGCTTTCTTTTGGTGGCTTAGTTACCGCAAAACAATCAGATAACTACCATAACTATGTCGCCAGTGTTGACACCAAATGGCAACCGACAAAACAAGATACATTTACTGCACAATATGTCTTTTCTGATACCGAATATCCTGAAGATTTCTTTCAGCAGTTTTGTAACGGCGATGACTGCTCAACTCCCCCACAAGGCTGTGAAATAGGCAATTGTGATTATAACGAACGAGTACTGCGAACCAAAAAGCAAGGTAACTTTTCTGACAGCATGTATCGCATCAGTTATGACCATGAACGCCGAAATTGGCGTGCATTTTCACGCTATGAATCCACTGGCGAAGACTTTCGAGCAGACTTAGGTTTTATTGAACGCATTGACGCCAGTAAGTTTGTTGCAGGTGGCAATTACTATTGGTACCCAACGGACAACTTCTTTAGCAAGATCCAGTTTGGTGGTGATTGGGATATTACTCATAATCAAAATAATGAAAAAATTGAACAAGAAGCCGAACTATCAGTGAGCTTTGAAGGTGGCTGGCAAAGTTATATTGCTACAGGTATTGTCCACAAAGATCGTGTTGGTCGTCGTCTTGATAGTTCTTCACTTGCAATTGATGGCAATACAAGCATGTATACCATCGACCTAATGTGGTTTTACACTAACTTTGTGCCATTCGACTCGTTAAAAATCGAGTTCGATAGCAACTATGGTGACGATATTGATTACGCCAATGATCGCCCTGCAACAGTGACGATGTTCAACCCTGCGTTTGAATGGAAAATTACCGATTCAATTATTTTAGATATAGACCATAAATACCAAGCGCTTGATGTGGATGAAGGTCGATTATTCACCGCTAACCTAACTGATTTACGCTTAAATTGGCAAATAACCTTAAACAGTTTCTTACGTTTATCGAGTGTTTATACTGATATTGAGCGCGACCCAGACTTATATCAATATCAATCACCCAATGAACAATATCAAAATTTAGGCAACGAGATTTTATACGGCTATAAACTCAATCCTCAGTCGGTATTCTATTTAGGTTACTCTGATGGATTAATTTCTACCGATGACATTGACTCATTAACTCAAAAAGATAAAACCTACTTTATGAAAGTCAGTTACGCTTGGTTGCTCTAGTCAAACCTTAGGTTAATGAATCAAAAAGGACTGCCGAAGCAGTCCTTTTTTATAACTATAGAAACAATAAAGCGAGCTCATAACACCACTTTATTTCGTCCAGCTTCTTTTGCTTCATACAAACACAAATCAGCACGATGTAATAAAGTATCTAAGTTAGTATCGGTCGACTCCGCTTTGGCAATACCGCAACTAAAACTAATCGTTAGCTCACCCGCGTCAGTGATAAAAGGCTGAGAATTAACTTGTTGTCTAAATTTATCCATCACTGTGAATGCACGGTCACCATCAAGTCCTTTAAAAGCCACGACAAACTCTTCACCGCCGAACCTTGCAACAGTAAAGTGTTGTCCGAAAGCATTTTTAAGTCGTTTAGCAAACTCAAACAACACTTGATCGCCTACATCATGTCCGTGAGTGTCATTGACCTTTTTAAAAAAGTCGATATCAATTAAGCCCAATGCAAATTGACCAGAATCAGAGACATCTTTTTCATGTTGGGTAAAAAAGTAACGTCGAGTATAGGCCTTAGTTAAATAATCACGGTTAGCTTGTTCCCATAAGCTACGGATCATGTCTAACGAGTCAAGCGTATTTAACACACGGCAATGAAACTCTTCGTGGACAAACGGCTTTTGCAAAAAGTCATTAGCGCCATTCTTAATGAAACGTGCAGACAGACTTTCATCCGTATCATTTGAAAGACCAATAATGGCTAAATCTTCACGGCTAAACTTTTCGCGTACTTTTAGAATTAACTCGAAGCCATCAACATTAGGCATGTTGTAATCAGTGATCAGCAATTGAATATCAGGAGTTTCATTTAATACCGTGATTGCCTCTGCGCCATCACAGGCTTCTAGCACAGTAAAAAGTTGCTGCTCAAGTAAAACCTTAACGAACTTACGACTCACTACTGAGTCGTCCGCCACCAACACTTTGACATGTTGATTTTGATCCAACCTCGCCACAAGCTTGACCACGTACTCATAACTGAATCGATTTTCTTTTAACACGTAGTCAGCAATACCCAATTTAAGCAATTTTTTACGCTGACGAGCATCAAGGTTTGAAGATAAAACAATACAAGGAGTTTGATAAGACATCAGCACCAGCTGGGCAATTTCGCCATCTGGTGCATCTGGTAGGTTCAATTCGGCAACCACAACAAAATAGGAATGTTGTTCTAGTAAGGCATTCGCTGATGAAACATCTGCCGCAATATCAACTTCACAATGCAGCTCTTGCATTAACAAATGCCGAAGTACTTTAGATACAGCTTCGTTATCTTCAACAATCAATATACGCAATTAATTCACCTATTTATTATTAGGTCTTTTCTAAAATGATGCTCCCAATAGAATAGCCAGCACCAAATGAACAAAGCAGCCCTAAATCACCAGTCGTAAAATCTTGATTATATTTATGAAATGCAATAATCGACCCGGCTGAAGCAGTATTAGCATATTCATCCAACACCACTGGGGCTTTCAATTTTGTAACATTATCACCGAGAAGTTTACGAACTACAAACATATTCATATTAATATTTGCTTGGTGGAGCCATAACCTCTTAAATTCATTGGCTTGGATCTGCTCTTCTGCCAGCTGTTTATCTAAATGTTGGTAGATCATTGGCAATAATTCTTTGAATACTTTTCGACCTTGCTGATGGAATAATTTATCTGGTTTTTCAGCATTGTTCGGATCGCAGCGGTTAATATGGCCAAAATTACTGCGGATATTATTAGAAAAGTCGGTAAAACATTGGCTAGAAAGTACATTAAATGCATGTTCAGATTGAGCAAGCGATGCACGTTCAACCACAACAGCTGTTGCCACGTCGCCAAAAATGAAGTGGCTGTCCCTATCCCGATAATTCACTTGCGGTGAGCAAATCTCAGGATTAATGACTAATACTCTTGATGCAGTACCTGATTGGACTGCATTTACAGCATTAACAATCGCAAAGGTCGCCGATGAACACGCCACCAGCATGTCATAGGCAAAACCTTTAGTGCCCATAGCTTGTTGAATTTCAATCGCAATAGCAGGATAAGAACGTTGCGTGTAAGCGCATGCCACAATCACCAAATCAATATCTTCTGCATTAAGCTGAGCTTGCTCTAATGCTTGTTGAGCAGCTTTAATGCCAATTTCAGCCTGCATTGAAAGCGCATCTGATGGTTTATCGGCAATTAATGGCATCATCACTTTAGGATCTAAAATCCCATCTTTGACCATCACATAGCGGCTTTTAATCCCTGATGCTTTTTCAATAAACTCAGCTGAAGAATGCGATAAAGAGGCAAGCTCACCAGATTCAATTTCGGTACTGTGCTGCGCATTAAATTCGTCTACATAGGTATTAAAACTTAACACTAACTCTTCGTTACTTACGCTAAATGGCGGTGTGTAAAGGCCGCTACCTGAAATAACCACTTTGTTCATATTAGATCTGCCGTATCAATTTGGTGAAAACAACAATTCATCTCGGTGTTGAACCTTGAGCTGAAGCTTACGTGTTGAACAAGTAATGACTTTGTTCATTACACCCAATAAGAAAGGATGAATTGCGCTTTTGTAATGTCAGTCTATTACTATCTTTAGTAATCGCTAAGCACAAAATGCTGATTTAGCGATGGTCAGACCATCGAGCTCATTGAAGCGTGCTTAACTAAGACATTGTTATATAAGCAGATGCTTTATTATTATAATTGAGTTAACTTTAATAACTAAAAGGAATAACGAATAACAAAGTATCACTGTTAAAGCCTCTTAAACCGATTATCATTAGACAATGCCAACATAGGAGCAAACCATGAGCAACATTTACGAAGACAATTCATATACGCTAGGTAATACCCCACTAGTGCGCCTTAATCGAGTAAGCAATGGTAAAGTGTTAGCCAAAGTTGAAGCACGTAATCCAAGTTTCAGTGTTAAGTGCCGTATTGGTGCGAACATGATTTGGGATGCTGAGAAAAAAGGCACCCTAACAAAAGAAGTAGAATTAGTAGAGCCAACTTCTGGTAACACAGGTATTGCACTTGCATATGTTGCAGCTGCTCGTGGTTACAAACTTACCCTTACTATGCCAAACACAATGAGTCTTGAGCGTCGTAAGTTGCTTAAAGCACTTGGTGCTAACCTTGTGTTAACTGAAGGCGCTAAAGGTATGAAAGGTGCGATTGATAAAGCCGAAGAAATTCGTCAATCAGATCCTGCTAAGTACTTAATTCTTGGTCAATTCAGTAACCCAGCTAACCCAGAGATCCACGAGAAAACAACGGGTCCAGAGATCTGGAACGATACTGACGGTGACGTTGCAGCATTTGTAGCAGGTGTTGGTACTGGTGGTACTATTACAGGTGTAAGTCGTTACCTTAAAGCACAGAACAAAGATATTGTTTCTGTTGCAGTAGAGCCTGTTGACTCTCCTGTTATCGCACAAGCAAAAGCAGGCCAACCACTTCAACCTGGACCACATAAAATCCAAGGTATTGGCGCAGGTTTTATCCCTGGTAACCTAGATTTAGAGATGGTTGATTTAGTAGAAGCCGTCAGCAACGAAGATGCTATTGCTATGGCTCGTCGCCTAATGGAAGAAGAAGGTATCTTAGTGGGTATTTCTTCAGGTGCTGCAGTTGTAGCTGCAAACCGCATTGCTGAAAAGCCAGAATTTGCAGGTAAGAACATTGTTGTAATCCTGCCATCAGCAGCAGAACGTTACCTGTCATCTGCACTATTTGCTGGCGCATTTGGTGACAGCGAAAACGTACAGTAATACACAGTCAAAGATTGTTTTAATAAAAGCCCAGCAATTGCTGGGCTTTTTTATACTCAAAATAAGATTTAACAAATAGAATCAACCAAAACTTGGTTTATTATCGGCTACTCGGAAACAGTTTTAATTACTGCAATTCTGTCTACAAAAATGGATTGTTGCCCCACTCAACCCAACATTAAAATATACTAATTGACACTGAATCATTGAGATTTGTAATTCTTATAATTGGCAATAAAAATGACTAAGCTAGTTCATTAGCGTTTTCGCTAAATCTAATACATAGTCTTTAGCCACATGTTGAGATAACAATGAAATAAAGCCTCTAAAACGAATCGCATTATGTGAATGATTAAACAATCTCTATTTGTTGTTTCTAACAGAAATCATATGAACAAACTTCAAAGATAGAACAGTCTAAATTAATACAAATCAATTTAGTCATTAAAATACAAAGTGAATCTCAACTATATCCAGTTATATGGCAAGGGATGTTGTTTCACTCAAAGCTTCATGAATCAAACCACTCATCGTTAATGAACATGACCATGATCTAAGCCTCCTTGAAGAAACTCATCACCGACTAAATAATCATTTTTCCAGTTTTCGATCGATAATGGCTCAAATCGGCCTTTATCTTCTATTGGGAACCGAATAGGTTGACCAGGGTTAACTCCTTTCAACACCTTTGAATCTTTAACCACGATGGTGCCATTTACAATAACGAAAGGAATGCCTGTGGTTGGCAAAGTACCTTTTGCATAAGTCGCATTATCTTTGACTGTTTTTGGATCAAGGATGGTGATATCTGCAATCATTCCTTGCTGCATACGCCCTCTAACCTTCATTGCTTCAAGACCTGTTTTACCTAGGTATTTAGCTTGGTTATAACTCGACGCAGCTAAAATTTGCATTAATGGTATGCCCTCTTCACGTGCAATACGTAAACAAGTCCCATGCGTACCAGCTAATCTGGGATGAGTATTCGGAATGTCTTCATAAGGGGTTTCCCATACAGGTTCTTCATCCCACCCACCAGGTAACATCATTGCATCACTGGCGAATGTTACGCCAGGAAGACGGCACCAATCAGGTATCGCTTTAGGATCCATTTTATAAAGTACTACTTGTGTAGCTGGCGCCTTTGCTAATACTTCTTGGTATGTTTCCATAGTATAAAAATCACCAGTTAATGGGTCTTGCATGGTGTTTTCATATTTATTACCAAGCTTTTCAACCCAGGTTTCGGGTTTGATAAATGCTGCATTTATGGTGGTTTGCCCTGCAGCGTATGGATAAATCTCACCCCACACGTTATGTCCTTGCGCTCTTAATTTTACCAACAGTTCTTGTACTAACTCCCAACCTGGATTGTTATAGTGATTGATAATAGCTGGCGAGTTTAATGCAATCGCATTGGTTAGAATTTCTTGAGCACCATTTGCTTCAGTAGTGACTGTTCCGGGTGTATACCTTAGATGCACAGCTGTTGGGCGGCCGTAATTAGCACCAACTCGCTGAATCTCAAACATTTCTCTTGCTGTGGCGCCAGGCATGTAACCAACTGTTGATGCTACACCAAGGGCACCCTGTCTCAGCCCTTCATCAATGATGGTCAATATATGATTACCTTCATCAAGGTTAGCTACCTTTTCAAACCAAGCAGTACCTGAGGACCTTCCTTTGACCACTGACCATGATGCATCTAATAAATCCTCATCGGGTAAATTTTGCATCACTTTAGTACGGGCAAATTCATGGCCTGATCCCGTGCCATAATTGACTTGACTATTATTTTCGTGCATCTGATACCAATCACTTACTCTAGGGCCATAAACGCCAGCTTCTAAATCCATTGCAGTAGTGACACCATCTCGCAAAGCCAATTTATAACCAATAGGACGTGTCCAATGAAAATGAGTATCGATAAAACCAGGAGCAACAACTAAACCTTTAGCATCGATTTCCTCATGACCTTTTATGACTTTATCTGTAATGATTATAATTTTATTGCCTTTAATACCTACATTCGCAACAGCGTCAAACTGAGTTTCAGGATCCATCACTCGTCCATTTGTGATCACTAAATCATAATCTTGTGCTGTAGAAAAGCTACTCGCCAACATGCTTAGCATAAGAACAGTTAGAAACCTCAATGTTAGATTCATAAAAATCTCTCCTTTTAATTCTTTAAAGCCATTTAAATAACACTTACTGGGCAATAACTAACAATCACTAAACAATCGAATATCAATTATCTATGCAACACTTAATCATTGAAAAATACACTATTATTTAGTGCTAACTAAAGTAAATATAGTTGAAGGAATAGAGCTGGATCAAATTCTTATCTAATCTCGTTTGTTAACATTGGCGCACTTTAACATTCACTCCAGATTGTCTCCTTATATGTCTTTTTACCAATCCCCTAAATCTATATCCGCTTATGACGCTAAGTTTGAAGCCCAAAAAATTGCCTTCGCTCCTGTTAGTTTCCAAGTGGCCCGTTGTTTAAGCCAGTTTGGCTTACTTGCACAAATCGATAATGCTGGAGAAACGGGTATCAGCCTTACGGAATTAACTAACAACAATGACCTTTCTGAATATGCCATTCACGTGTTACTGGATATGGGATTAAGCATGGGGATATTTTGGTGTAAAGATGAGTTATATCGATTAGATAAAACAGGATATTTCTTACTGCATGACGATATGGCATCCAAGAACCTGAACTTTATCCATGATGTTTGTTATCAAGGTTTATTTGAGCTAGAAGCATCGCTTAAACAAGGCAACGCAGCGGGATTAAAACACTTAGGAGACTGGGACACCATTTACCCAGGATTAAGCCAACTGCCAGAACAGACAAAACGTAGTTGGTTTGAATTTGACCATTATTATTCAGACCACGCATTTGACAGTTTACTGCCGATGATTTTCAAATCTCAGCCACAACATATAGTCGATGTCGGTGGCAATACTGGTAAATGGGCATTCGCTTGTACTGGCTATGATGCAAACGTCAACGTCACCATCATGGATCTACCAGGGCAACTAGCCGTAGCGATGGAAAACGCACGCAACAATATGGTCGATGATAGAGTGTTTCCATTTGAAACAGACCTATTAGACCCAAACAAACCATTTTTTGAGGGCGGTGATTTATACTGGATGAGTCAGTTCTTGGACTGTTTTTCAAAGCAGCAAATTATCACCATTTTAAAACGCACAGTTGCCGCAATGAAACCTAACAGTGAACTGTGTATTTTAGAAACCTACTGGGACAGGCAACCTTACGAGGCGGGAGCATATTGCGTAAACGCCACATCACTTTATTTTACCGCAATAGCGAATGGCTATAGCCGCATGTATCACAGTAAAGATATGTTAAAGATGATCAGTGAAGCAGGTCTTTACGTTGATGAAGACATCGACAATATTGGCTTAGGGCACACCTTATTACGCTGTAAGGTAAAACCATAGGCTAAAACTCCTCATTGTTTACACTTATCAAACTGTAACACCATTGAGTAATTACGTTAAAATCTCTCCATATTGGCAAGCGCTTGAATTAAATTTAACATTTACATTCAAGCGGTATTGCCTACAAATCCAGTAAACATCTGCCATACAGCACTTGTTAAATCGTGATTAACCTCACAAAATCAATTTAGCAACATTAAAATTAACGCCTTTTTGCTAATACATTTTGCAACATCTTCAAACGTCACCACTTTAGTTGAAGCTAATCATGCACGACATTTCTTTACCGTAGTTACACAAAAAATCCACATTTGCGCTCAAAAAATAACCCACCCAAGCTTTATCTATTCAGTTACACCCTCTTAGCGTTCGTAACAATATGTGGCACCAAAAGCCCATGTTAATTTTAAAAACAAAAACAAGACATAATTATAACAAAAATAACAACTTACCCCTGTAACAGTCATGTTGCCAATGTTATTTAAGTATGATTTTATCCATCTTCCGCAAAGACCTGTTAACCCCATTTACAAGTCAACAAAGAGATTTACTAATTAAAAACGCGGCTTTGATAAAATCAATATAGGAAGAGATGAGATGCAGCTTAATTCAAAAGTAGCCAATGCAATTCGCATAGCATTGGTTGGCGGAGCATTCACCGCAGCGATAAGTTCTCCAGTAGTGCTAGCTGCTGAAGAAGGTGCAGATGTAGAACGCATTCAAATTACTGGTTCACGTATTAAACGTACCGACTTAGAAACAGCGACGCCTGTCACTGTTCTTAGTGCAGACGATATGGCAAAGCAAGGCTTTACCACTATCCAAGATGCACTGCAAAACTTAACGTCGACCACAGGAGCCATGACAACTCAAGAAGTCCATGGTTTCACGCCTGCAGCATCTTCAATCAGTTTACGTAACGCAGGTGCAAGCCGTACATTAACGCTTATTGATGGTAAGCGCTTAAATCAGTACCCAAAACCAGCAGGCGGAACGGATAACTTCGTAGATACAGCTAATTTACCAATGGAAGCAGTTGAAAGAATTGAGGTTCTTCAATCTGGTGGTTCTGCAGTTTACGGCGCAGATGCTGTTGGCGGTGTAATTAACATTATCTTGAAAAAAGATTTTGACGGTGCAGCCCTTAAATATCGTCATGGCGATACTATGGAAGGCGGCGGAATGAATGATCGTATCGCGCTTTCATTAGGTTCTTCAAACGAGAAAGGCAACGTATCAACCTTCATTGAATTCAGTAGCAATGAAGCATTACAAGCCACAGATCGTGAAAACTTCGGCCTACACACTGATAAAGTGCCACACAGTGACTACTCACAATACAGCTCTTATGGTGCGCGTATTGCCGGTACAGGCACAGGGGCTCGTTCACTGTCGCCTCAAGAATGTACTGATGGCGGCTTCTTCTGGGATGATGCACGCAGCATTTGTGGTTTTGACCGTTCAGAATGGCGTGACTTAGAGCCAGAAAGCTATCGCTTTATCAGTACAACCAACTTTAACTATGAACTATCTGACGATATCACTTTCTTAGGTCGTCTTGATTTTGCTAACGCTAAATCAACCACCAACTTTGAACCAATGGCAATTGATGATTACGATATCAATATATCAGGTGATGACTTAACCGTGAGCTACGGCGATTTGATGAGCAAGACATTCAGCAAATCAACCGGGCTTGGTGGTGACTTCGCTAATGCCACTGATGGCGATTACTACTATGTTCGACGTCTACACGAATTTGATAACCGTAGTGGCGAAACGAACACCAATAACTACTTTTTCTCAGCAGGTCTTCAAGGCGTTTTAGCTGATGAGTACGATTGGGATATGTCTGTAAACTACGGTCGTACCAACGTCGATGTCTATCGCAGCGGTTTTGCAACTGTTGGTGGCATGTTCGATTACATCACAGCTGGTGAAAACGGTAATTCATTACTTGAAAATATGTCTGACGAAGATGTTGAAGCAGCGTCTTACTCTCCATTTGAGCGTGCTCAGTCAACTCAAAAGAACGTTCAAGCAAACATCACTGGTATGGCGTTTGAAATGCCTGATGGCGATGCCATGTTTGCATTTGGTGCTGAATACACAGAACAAGATTATGAAACAGAATCTGACTCTGAAACCCAAAATGGTTCAGTGCTAACAACAGGTGGTTCATCTGGTGCTGGCGAACGTGATTTCTGGGCAACTTATGCAGAATTAAGTGTCCCATTAATGGACGAATTAACAATCGCTGCGGCGCTTCGTTACGATCACTACAGCGACTTTGGTGGTAATTTATCACCACAAGTAACCGTAGAATACCGTCCTGTTGACGAGTTATTGGTTCGTGGTTCTTGGAGTAGCGTATTCCGAGCCCCTGATATGCACCGTGTATATGGTGATGCGACAAACGGCTTCACTACAGTTATCGACTTTAAACAGTGTCAAGCAATGGGCGGACAACCTGGCGTTACTAACCCAGATCCAACCATCAATGAAATCTGTAATGAGCTTCACATTGACACCACAACTGGTGCAAACAAAGATCTAGAAGCAGAAACAGGCTACACAGCTAACATCGGTGCAGTTTGGGGTGGCGATAGCTTAGAAGCATCGATTGACTTATGGGAATGGAAACTTGACGACATGGTAAGCGATATTAGCGCTTCGACTGCCGCTCAAGAATACGACACCTATGAAGATATGATCACTCGTGATGCAAGTGGCACAATCACTCACATCAACACTGTGGCTCAAAACTTAGCGTATCAAAAAGTGCGTGGTATTGATTTAACAGCTGGTTACAGCTGGGACTTCAATGATATGGGTGAATTACGAGTTAACTTTAATGGTACTTACATTTTGTTATCTGAAGGTCAGTTAAACCCAACTTCAGATGTTGATGACGACATTGAAGACGGCGGATTACCTCAGTACCGTGCCAACATGATCTTCACCTACTTCATTAATGACTTTGAAACCACGCTAGGTGCTTACCATACAGCACGTATGCACGGTGTGTCTTACAGCTCATTCATTGATGATGACGAGTTCAGCGAAGAAGATTTAGAAGTCGCATCACAGACTAAGTGGAATCTAACATCGGCTTATAACTTCACAGATAACATGAAGTTAACGGCTGGTATCGTCAACCTATTTGACGTAGGTCCTAACTTTGACCCAACCAACACATCATGGCCTCACTACCCTCGTAGCGTCTACAACGCTCGCGGACGTGAATGGTTTGTTGAAGGTGAAGTTAAGTTCTAGCGTTAATGTAATACAACTTTAAGTGTCTCCCGACTCTAACGGCATCAAAAGTATCTGATGCCGTTTTTTTATGTTTAAGATTAGATAAAAAGATTAGCTAAAAGATTAACTAAACCCAAAGTAATGAGCAGCAACAACCGTCATACTAGATAATACAAATAAGCCCACCATAAAGCGCCAAATAAACTTAAACCAATTGCCCCAATCCACACGACATACCCCTAACGTCGCCATTAAAGAAGCAGACGTTGGCACCAATACATTGGTAAAGCCATCACCTAATTGAAACGCTAACACCGCAACTTGACGGGTCACTCCGACAAGATCAGCAAGAGGCGCCATTAAGGGCATAGTTAACGCAGCTTGACCAGAGCCTGAAGTCACAAAGAAATTAAACACCGACTGAAACAACAACATAAACCAAGCTGAAAGTGCTGTAGGTAATTGGCCAATGACATTCCCTGCACTGTGCAAAATAGTGTTCAGCACACTCGGTTCAGCTGCGCCAGCACCGCCGAGTAATAACAAGATACCAGAAGCACAACCTACCAATACTGCAGGCTCAAGCATCGTGCCTGCACCTTGCTTAAAACTCACTGCAACCTTATTCATATTTAAACCATTTAGGTTAAATACAACCCCAATCACCCCCACGATAATTCCCATCGTAAAGAACTGGCTAGCAATTTCTGGAATAAACCAAGCATGTGCAATCACGCCCCATATCACCCAGGCAATTGTGCCAACTATAGTCAGTAGCACTAAAATATCACCAAGATTAAAACGACTGTCTTTGACATGACCTTGCTGGTTATCACGGAAAAATTGATCCGACTCGTAACTAAAAGATGCTGTTGGCGTTTGTTGAATTTTACTGGCATAACGCATGGTAAAAGCAATACCAATTAGCGTGAAACCAAACCACATTATGGCACGAACACCTGCACCAGAAAGTACAGGCACCCCAGCAATGCCTTGTGCAATTGCCACACTAAATGGGTTCATCCAAGAGCTGGCAAAACCAATTTGAGTTGCAACATAAGTCACCATCACAGTACAGATGGAGTCGTAACCTAATCGAATCATTAACGGGCAAATAATAATCGCAAATGCAATGGCCTCCTCGCCCATTCCAAATACTGCGCCGCCCAATGAAAACAAACTGAATATCACCGGAATAAAGAGTTTTTCATTGCCTTGAGTTTTATCAATTAACCGCAAAATACCGTTATCTATGGTGCCCGTTGCCATCACGACACCAAAGGAGCCTCCAATGACGAGCATGAACATAATCACCCCGATGGCACTGCCCCATTTAGAGCCAGACACCATACCTTCAAAGGCAAAATTAAAAAAGCCAACCTCGCCATGGCCTTTAAACAACGAGATAGGCTCAACTTTAGGCTCGCCAGCGTCATCTAAAGCATATTGAAACGAATTAGGGTCGATTACCGTGCGTGTTTTTTCTGCTCCGTCGATAACATAATGAGCATCTAGAGTTGAAAAAGAACCGATAGGGATAATATAGGTCAGCAACGCAGCAGCAAGAGCAACAAAAAAGATAATCACCAAGGTATCTGGCATCTGCCTTGTGGTGTTACCTGTCAAGTTGGTGGAATGTGCTTGAGGCGAATTGCCTTGGGATGAGTCGGAAGTTACTGGTTCTTGATGTGGCGAATTCATTTACAGTCCATTTTTAAGTTATTGTTATATGGATTAATGCCAACGCATTAGGCATTTTTATGACACTGGCATACTACAATAGCTAATAAAAAATTCCCATATGCTTTGAAATCGCACCGAAAATAAACCGTAATTGAGTTATTGAACCACAGCATTAGCTGTCGAGTGACAGTCTGTTTTTCAGTGAGATTTAAGCAGCGATTCATATTCACTTTGTATTTAAATTAACCACCATTTTTTGCGCCACTGTTTGAAAAAGAGTTAATTCATCATCAGCTAGCCCTTGCGTCATTTGTTGATATATCTGTTTATCAATCTGATTAATCTTACCCATGATAAGCTGACTTTCTTCGGTTAAACGCAAACATTGACTGCGCTTATCTTCTGGGTTCGGCTCTTTCACAATCAAGCCCTGAGTGATTAACGTGTTCAATAACCTTGTTACCTGGGCTTTATCTCGATTTAAAAAGTTAGCAATGTCTATCGCTGTACACGGTGATTTTTTATTAATTATTTTAAGCACTCTGACATGCATTGGTGCCACATCTATATCAAGTTGTTCAATATTATCATGTAGTTGCCTTTTCAATACATGTACTAATTGAAACAAACCTTCTAAGGATTTTCGATCTTGCATAATTCACCCCCCACCAAAAACTAGTTGACATTGTCAACCAAAAAAAGAATATAGTTGACATTATCAACCAAATTAAACCAAATCACAAGACAGGAGGATAACAATGAATCCACAAGCCGTAATGACCTCTTCGCAAATTGAACAAATTAATGAGCCTAAAGTGGGTCAACAAAAAGCCTCGATTATCGTAAAAATACTCACGGTTATGGGAATGATGTCACTTATGGGCGGCACATTAACAGGCTTCATGACTTATATGAATCTTGGCTTGAGTGACACCTTTTTTGCAGACTGGTTTTCTGCTTTTACTTTAGCTGCGGTCACTATCATGCCAATCGGTTTTACATTAATGGTGGTACTGACCAAACTCACCGAGAAATACCTGCCTCATGCAAGTGAAAAAGTACGCAATGTATTAATCGGTCTCACGATGGCCTGTCTTATGGAATCGGGCATTGCCTTATCAACTGTCATTAACAGTATCGGAATCAATGATATGTCTATCCTGCTTTCTGCATGGTCGCAAACCGTGCTGGCAGCCTTACCCGTTGCTCTTGTCATGATGATAACCGTCTCATTAACGATAAAGCCTAAAGTCGAAGCCATTCTTAAAAGCTAACCTTGATTTTAGCCAGGTTATTCAAAACATCATCAGTCATTTTTTATCGTGATAAATCCAGTATCACACTACATATAAAGGTATTAATTATGAATACGATTTTACGCAAAGGTCATCAGTACCGTATTACGATTGAAGAAATCAATCTAGCTGATAACCAAACCGGTCAAACGTTAGATTTTGAATTTCAAGATAGAGAAGATGTACTGAATGTCGTTGAAAAACTGCAAAAAGGCAGCGGCCTTGAGCCTCAAGAAGCCACTAAAGTGGCATTGGGATTAAGATTATTGGGCCCGATAATGATGCAAAACCGCAAGCATCCACTATTCGCCGAGTTTATGCCACATTTTAAAAACTTTATGCATCATCTAAAAAGCACTGTTAAACAGGCAGTAAAGCAGCAAGCGATTAATTAATGTGCCATAAGTTTGTAAGAGGATTAATGGTAGATCGCCTAATTATAAATTGTCTAAATGTAAATCACTTAGCTGTAAATAGCGTTGTAACTGGCGATGCTAACATCGATCACTCTTAGCTGATTTAAATTGGTTTTGAATGAATCAATACAAAAAGCCCAGCATTTGCTGGGCTTTTTAAAAGAGGGTTATTTGATAACGTTTATCTTAGCGAATCTTTTTGTTCCGCTTTAGTCACTAAGGACCCATGACTCGCGCCCTGCGAACCAATAGTTAACTGCCCTTGTTGTACTAACCAAAAACCAAGTCCAATAAAGACCCCACCACCAACAATATTACCTAGTGTCACAGGGATAAGGTTATTAAACACAAAGCTTAATAAAGTTAAGTCAGCATATTGTTCTGGGCTGATATTAAGCGCAACATAAAAACTTTCAGGAGCAAAAGCATGAATCGCAACCCCTAATGGCACCATAAACATATTCGCAATGCTATGTTCAAAACCACTACTGACAAACATTGCAACAGGCAGCATCATTAATAATGATTTGGTCAGTAAATCTTTTGTCGCAAAAGTCATCCAAACCGCTAGACATACAAGCATGTTACATAAAATGCCTAAAGTGAAAGCTTGTACCCAAGTATGGTGTATTTTATGTTGGGCAATATTAAGTGCATTTAGCCCCCATTGCCCGCCATTTAACTCGAACATGCGTGACATCATAATCAGAAGCACCATCAATAAGGCGCCAACTAAGTTGCCTGCATAAACTCTCGCCCAGCATTGCAATTGGGTCGATGTTTTCACTTGTTTTTGTGCCCAAGGGATTGAGGTTAATACCGTACTGGTGAACAATTCAGCTCCACACACCACTACTAAAATTAACCCTAAGCTGAAAGCCAGACCGCCAATAAAACGAGTCATTCCCCAATCACTGGTGCTTCCTGTCGTCACCGTGACATAAAATACAAAGGCAATGGCAATAAAAGCACCAGCAAAAATCGATAAAGTAAAAGATTGCCAAGGGCTTTTGGCTATTTTGGCTAAGCCAAATGATTCAGCTTGCTGATAGGTCGAGTTTGATGGCGCTGGGGAGGTATTCACTGTTTTCGGCGGGCAATTAACCTGCTCATGCGATGTTGGGGTTATCTCATCGGCAATTTCAGCGTCTTGCTGTTGATCTTGCCCAGTTAATTTTTGCATAAAAACCTCAAATCGCTTTTTAAAAATAAACAACACTTACCATGCACATTTTAGGCGTATCAATATCAAGCAGCGAGTGTTGTGATAACCATTATTACAACCAAAAATAAACATGCATCACTCTTATCAAGATACACAAAAGTAAATTGGTAAGACCAAGATTGCCAGTATCAAAACTCAATCACTTTTGACAAATTTACAATTAAACATCGCTAATAAACTATCAGCTTATCTAAAAAATGCTATATATCAGTATAGCAAATCATCATCACAACAAGAAAGCATGACAAAGTGTGCATTTGGAGTGTCGCAAGGGTAGTCACTCTTGGCTAAATAGAAAACTGTTTGCTCAAAAAGTGTTACCCAGCTAACATTTTTGTCGATATCTTACTCAATTTTGATTTAATTAAGTGATGTTGCATAGAAGCTATGATAATATTCATTAGGTAAATTGGTCTTACCAATTTATAATTTAACAAATTTTCGCTGACATTGTAAAAATATTATGGTGCTAGCACACAGATTAGATGCCCTTGCAATTATCCATTAATAGGGGTCTCAATTTTTTGAACTGCCAGCTTGGTTGTAACAGTTACCCATTACCATTAAATGGCAGATCAACAGTTAATTGACGAGAAGGTAAAATACCATGACCGATAAAACAGAATTATTTGCAAACGCTTGGCAAGGTTTTGAAGCTGGTGATTGGAAAACTGAAGTTAACGTTCGCGATTTTATTCAGAAAAACTACACTCCTTATGAAGGCGACGAGTCTTTTCTAGCTGGTGCTACTCAAGCAACTACCACACTTTGGGACAAAGTGATGGAAGGGATCAAGCAAGAGAACAGCACACATGCCCCTGTTGATTTCGATACTGAAATGGTATCAACCATTACCTCTCATGACGCTGGTTACATTAACAAAGAGTTAGAAACCATTGTTGGTTTGCAAACTGATGCTCCTTTAAAGCGTGCCATGCTACCTAACGGTGGTATTCGTATGGTTGAAGGTTCTTGCAAAGCTTATGACCGCGTACTAAACGAAGACATCAAGTACACCTATTCAGAACTACGTAAAACACATAACCAAGGTGTTTTCGATATTTACACGCCAGAAATCATGGCATGTCGTAAATCAGGTGTATTGACTGGCTTACCTGATGCATACGGCCGTGGTCGTATCATTGGTGATTACCGTCGTATCGCGCTTTACGGTATCGACTACCTAATGCAAGATAAGTTTGCTCAATTCTCTTCACTTCAAGCTGGTTTTGAAGCGGGTGAGGATTTATCAAACACAATGCAATTACGTGAAGAAATTGCAGAGCAACACCGCGCCTTAGGCCAAATGAAAAAAATGGCTGCAAAATACGGCTGTGATATTTCATTACCTGCGACCAATGCTAAAGAGGCCATCCAATGGACTTACTTTGGTTACCTTGCCGCAGTGAAAAGCCAAAATGGCGCAGCAATGTCTTTAGGCCGTACTTCTTCATTCCTTGATATCTTCATTGAGCGCGATATTGCTAACGGCGTATTAACTGAAGAACAAGCGCAAGAAATGGTTGACCATTTTGTGATGAAATTGCGTATGGTGCGTTTCTTACGTACTCCAGAATATGATGAATTATTCTCAGGCGACCCAATTTGGGCAACTGAATCAGTTGCAGGTATGGGTCTAGACGGCCGCACTTTAGTCACTAAGAACAGCTTCCGTTTCTTACATACCCTATACAACATGGGCCCAAGCCCTGAACCAAACATTACTGTTTTATGGTCGAATGCGTTACCACAAGGGTTTAAAAACTACTGTGCAAAAGTATCTATCGATACTAGCTCTATCCAGTACGAAAATGACGACCTAATGCGTCCAGATTTTGAATCTGACGATTATGCTATTGCATGTTGTGTTAGCCCGATGATTGTGGGTAAACACATGCAGTTCTTTGGTGCTCGCGCTAACTTAGCAAAAACCATGCTTTACGCCATCAATGGCGGCGTGGATGAAAAGTTAAAAATCCAAGTTGCACCTAAAGCAGATGCCATCACTTCAGATGTACTTGACTTTGATGATGTAATGAACCGTTTAGACGGCTTAATGGATTGGTTAGCAACACAATACGTGACAGCGCTTAATTCTATACATTACATGCACGACAAATACTCTTACGAGTCTGCATTAATGGCGCTTCATGACCGTGATGTACGTCGTACTATGGCATGTGGTATTGCAGGTCTTTCTATTGCAGCGGATTCTTTATCTGCAATTAAGTTTGGCACTGTTAAGCCTATTCGTGATGAAGATGGAATTGCTATCGACTTTGATATTTCTGGTGAATATCCGAAGTTTGGTAACAACGACCCACGCGTAGATGACATAGCTTGTGATTTAGTTGAACGTTTCATGGCGAAAATCCGTACTAAGAAAATGTACCGTAACGCTATTCCAACGCAATCAATCTTAACCATTACCTCTAACGTGGTTTATGGTAAGAAAACAGGTACGACACCTGATGGACGTCCTGCTGGCGCGCCATTTGCTCCAGGTGCAAACCCTATGCATGGCCGTGATGAAAACGGTGCGATTGCATCACTTACATCTGTAGCGAAACTGCCTTTTGCTCATGCACAAGACGGTATTTCTTATACTTTCTCTATCGTACCAAATGCGTTAGGTAAAGATGAATTAGGTCGCCGCGCCAACTTAGCATCATTAATGGACGGCTACTTTATGAGTAACGCCAATAGCGAAGGTGGTCAGCATTTAAACGTTAACGTGATGAACCGTGAAATGTTAGAAGATGCCATCGTTAACCCTGAGAAATACCCTCAATTAACCATTCGAGTTTCAGGTTACGCTGTTCGCTTTAACGCTCTAACACCTGAACAACAGCAAGATGTAATTACACGTACTTTCACTAAAGGCTTGTAATAATTCTTAAAATTGGTTGTACTTAACTTTATTAGTGTTTCATTAATAAAAACGAGTACAACCTCTTTTTTTGCTTGTTTGGAGACATCATGACCACAGGTCGTATCCACTCTATAGAATCATTTGGTACCGTTGATGGTCCAGGCATTCGTTATGTCGCCTTTATGCAAGGCTGCCTAATGAAATGCCAATACTGTCACAATCGCGATACGTGGGATTTAGACGGCGGCAAAGAAGTCACTGTTGATGAACTAATGAGCCAAATCATTAGTTACAAACCTTTCCTACAATCTGGTGGAGTAACTGCCACTGGTGGTGAAGCTATCCTTCAAGCTGAATTCGTTAACGAACTTTTCAAAGCATGCAAAGCTAATGATCTGCATACCTGTCTTGATACCAATGGTTTTGTGCGTAAATACACGCCCGTCATTGATGAATTACTCGACAATACCGACTTAGTGTTACTTGATATAAAACAAATGGATGATGCTAAGCACATCGATTTAACCAAGGTGAGTAATCAACGAACATTACAGTTTGCAAAACATTTAGCGAAGCGCAATCAAAAAACCTGGGTGAGATATGTGGTAGTTGATGGTTTTACTGAGGATATTGACTCAGCTAAAGCTTTGGCAGACTTCATACAGCCTATGGAAAACGTTGAAAAGGTAGAATTATTGCCTTATCACCAACTTGGCACGCACAAGTGGGAAGCATTTGGTGAAAGCTATTCGTTAACAGACATTAAGCCACCCAGCAAAGAGACTATGGAAGCCATAAAAGCCGTCTTTACTGAGCGTGGAGTTAAAGCAGATTATTAATCGTTGGCGAGCAAAGACTTACAGTTGCTCCCAATAACTTTTATCTAAACGTTCAAATGCCATTTTGAGTATCAACGCCATATCTAAATAACACGCTTTAGCCCCAAGGGGTTGGCAAGATATGCCCATTGAACTCATTTTGGCGGTTAACTGATTTGTCCAATCAAATAAGGTTATCGGCAAAGGGTGTCGGGCACGCCAGCCCAGCCAGAGTAAACCTTGGATAGGCAAACTGATAAAAAATAGCATTAAGGCAATAGCTTGGGGTAAAAACGCCCAGCCATTAACATACACTTGGCTACAAGCAGCCAAGATAGCAAATAACGGCATCAATAAAATGCCAAGATGGGTTGCTCTGACAACACGATATTCAGGGAAATAAAACCCAAGTTGCCGAACCATAGGCCACGTCTTCATGTAACGTCGACCGTCACCTATGATTTTGAACACGTTTACGTTCAACGGTATGCCCTACAAGTTAGAAATATATATGCACCATAGCACACAGCGATATTGAGCCCCAAATTTACGGTAAATTTATCGGCTGTTTAGTAAATCATTAACTATGATTGATAGTTGAAATAACACATTTCACATCAATTTTAATTTTGCTCGATCAGACTAATAAGGTCTCAACATGTCAGAAAAACTCGTACTGGTACTCAACTGCGGTAGCTCTTCTTTAAAATTTGCTGTTATTGATGCTGTTTCAGGTGATGATCACATATCAGGACTTGCTGAATGCTTCGGTTTAGAAGATTCACGCATAAAGTGGAAAGTTAACGGCGCTAAAAATGAAGCTAAATTGGGCGCATTTACTGCTCACCGTGAAGCAGTTGAATTTATCGTTAATAATATCCTTGCTGATCAGCCAGAGCTTGCAGCTCAAATTCAAGCTATCGGTCATCGTATCGTTCATGGTGGCGAAAAATATTCTCGCTCAGTGATCATTAATGAAGATGTGATCAGTGGTATTGAAGATTGTGCTTCACTAGCGCCACTTCATAACCCAGCACATTTAATTGGTATCCGAGCTGCTATGGCTTCATTCCCTGCTCTGCCACAAGTTGCTGTTTTTGATACCGCATTCCACCAAACCATGCCTGAGCAAGCTTATATCTATGCCCTTCCTTATAAGTTGTATCGTGAACATGGTATCCGCCGCTACGGCATGCATGGCACCAGCCACTTATTTGTAAGCCGTGAAGCGGCAAAAGTGCTAAATAAAGACACCACTGATACGAATGTGATTGTTGCACATTTAGGTAACGGCGCTTCAGTTACGGCCATAAAAGGCGGCAAAAGTGTCGACACTTCAATGGGATTAACACCACTAGAAGGTTTAGTTATGGGCACACGTTGCGGAGATATGGACCCATCAATCATTTACCATTTAGTTAACCAACTTGGTTATACCATTGATGAAGTCAATAACTTATTGAATAAGCAAAGCGGCTTATTAGGTATTTCTGAGTTAACCAACGATTGTCGTGGCATTGAAGACGGTTACAAAGATGGCCATAAAGGCGCAACCTTAGCACTGGAAATTTTCTGCTACCGTTTAGCGAAATACATTGCCTCTTACACTGTGCCATTAGGCCGTTTAGATGCCGTTGTATTTACTGGTGGTATTGGTGAAAACTCAGATATTATCCGAGCAAAAGTGCTTGAAATGCTGGCTATCTTTAATTTCAAAGTAAACGAAGAGAAAAACCTAGCCGCGCGTTTTGGTAAAGATGGCATCATTACCGAAGAGAACAGCACTGTGGCAATGGTTATCCCGACTAACGAAGAGTGGGTCATCGCAGAAGACGCTATCAAACTCATTAGCGCTTAAATCCCCTTGCCCGACATAAAGCCTGTTAATTCAGGCTTTATTCACGCTCAGTTTAGAGGTAAATATGTCTCGTAATATTATGTTAATCCCGATTGGTACCGGTGTAGGTCTAACGTCGCTAAGCCTTGGGATGGTTCGTGCGCTAGAGCGCAAAGGTGTTAAAGTTCAATTCTTCAAGCCAATTGCACAAATCCGTAATGGCGACAATGGTCCTGAACGTTCAACCACCATTTTAAGTCATTCGCCGACTGTTAATCCGCTTGAACCATTCACTATGGAACATGCTGAAAACTTAATTCGTTCAGAACAAATCGATGTGCTTATGGAGCAAATTATTGCTCGAGCCAGCGAATGTGCCGACAATACCGAAACGATCGTGATTGAAGGTCTAGTACCAACTCGTAATCACCCATTTTCTGATGACATTAACTTTGAAATTGCTAAAGCATTAGATGCTGATGTGATTTTCATTGCAACACCAGGAAATGACACACCCAATGGCTTAATGAATCGCCTAGAGATTGCTTATAATTCTTGGGGCGGCGTTAAAAACAAACGTCTTATTGGCTCAATCATCAATAAAATTGGCGCTCCAGTGGACGATGAAGGTCGTGCACGCCCTGATTTATCTGAAGTCTTTGACCATGCAGAAGTATCAACAACGGATACCTCAGCAATGTTCCAGCTACCGGGTAAAAGCCCGCTGCGCATCTTAGGTAGTGTGCCATATAACTTAGACCTTGTTTCACCTCGAGCTTCTGATTTAGCAAAACACCTCAATGCTAAAATCATCAATGCTGGTGAAATGAATACGCGACGCTTACGTAAAGTTACTTTCTGTGCCCGCAGTATTCCTAACATGGTTACTCATATCCGAACCAACTCATTGCTAGTGACATCGGGCGATCGCTCTGATGTGATTGTGTCTGCTTGTTTAGCGGCAATGAATGGGGTCAAGATTGGTGCCCTATTGCTGACGGGTGGATACGAGCCAGAACCTGAAATCATGGCACTGTGTGAACGTGCTTTTGAAACAGGCTTGCCAGTATTTTTGATTAATACAAATACATGGCAAACCTCGTTAAATATTCAACGTTTTGACCATGAAGTCCCTGTTGATGATGCTGTACGAATTGACCGAGTACAAGAGTATGTCGCCAGTCATATCGATCAAAGCTGGATTGAAAGCGTAACGCAAAACTCACCTCGTGAGCATCGTTTATCGCCACCAGCATTCAGATACAAATTAACTGAACTTGCTCGTGCGGCTAAGAAAACCATCGTACTGCCTGAAGGTGAAGAGCCAAGAACCATTAAGGCTGCCGCCATTTGTGCTGAACGTGGTATTGCTCGCTGCGTACTCTTAGGCAACGAAGAAGAAATTCTGCGTATTGCTTCATCACAAGATGTGGTACTAGGCGAAGGTGTTCAAATTATTGATCCTCTACAAGCTCGTGAGCGCTATGTTGAAGGCATGCTAGATTTACGTCGTCACAAAGGACTGACTGAAGTCGTGGCTAAAGAGCAACTTGAAGACAATATGGTATTAGGTACCATGATGCTTGCTCAAGATGAAGTCGATGGTATTGTATCTGGGGCAGTCAATACTACAGCTAACACCATTCGTCCTCCACTGCAGCTAATTAAAACAGCGCCAGGGTCAAGCTTAGTATCTTCTATCTTCTTTATGTTGATGCCAGATCAGGTTTTAGTCTACGGTGATTGTGCGATTAACCCAGATCCAAACCCTGAACAGTTAGCAGATATTGCCATTCAATCAGCTGAATCTGCCGCCGCTTTTGGTATTGAGCCTCGTGTGGCTATGATCAGTTACTCAACAGGTACATCTGGTACAGGTTCCGATGTTGATAAAGTGCGTGAAGCGACCAAAATCGCCAAAGAAAAACGCCCAGATCTGGTGATTGATGGACCACTGCAATACGATGCTGCAGTCATGGAAAATGTAGCACGCTCTAAAGCACCAGATAGCCCTGTTGCCGGTAAAGCGACAGTATTCGTATTCCCAGACTTGAACACGGGTAACACGACATATAAAGCAGTTCAACGTAGTGCAGACCTAATCAGTATTGGCCCAATGCTTCAAGGTATGCGCAAGCCAGTCAACGATTTATCTCGTGGCGCACTCGTTGATGACATTGTCTACACCATTGCTTTAACAGCTATTCAAGCGGCACAGAATGAGCAGTAAACACAGATTGTGTTAATGCTTAAACAAAAAAAGCACTGCTTAGGCAGTGCTTTTTTGTAGATTAACGAATTTAAAGCGAGGGAAATAAAACTATTTTCGCCAGAGAGTTATTGGCAAACTTTGAGTAGATAACTTTGAAACGACAATCCAATCATTACCTTCCCCATGTGCCCCTTCGATATACCAATCCATTCGGATAAATAAATCTTGGTTGCCATCTAGATTAAAGTCAGCTTTTGCCAGTAAATTATACTCGATAATCATGTTATCGTATGACACTTTAATGTTGTATTTTCCAGAATCAATTAACTCAATATTAGTGTCACTTAGCCTTTTATTATCTGATACTAAGTTATCACCCCCAATATATGGAATAACATCAGAAGCAAATGTTGCAAGTAACGAATAGTCCCATTTCGATGGCCAATAGCTTAAAGCTGAATTAGGGGCTTTATAGTAACGATTAACAGCTTCGCAGTTAGTTTTTAAAAGGTCCCAATTTGTAAAAGATCTCTCCGAAATGTTGTGACTGCCAAAAGCTAAGACATCAATACAGTTTGTTAATTTTATCGCATTGTTTTCTATATCTAAGAACTGCTTTTCAAATTCAAAATCATACACTGTCATTCCAATTGTAGAGGTATTTTCAAACACTTCTACGTTAAACCAACGTGGCTCTTGAACGTCACTCACAACAGAAACCTGACAAGCGATCAAACTAAGTAAAACGCTTAATAAGCCTATTAAAAATAGTTTATTTTTCATCCTTAATTCCTTTAAGGCACTTTAGTAATTTTTTGTTGAGCTAATTTAAGTAATTTCATAACGTATTGATTTCTTATTGGAGAAATACCAACACGATTACTTTGCTTTGCAGCTTCAGCCCACTTTTCTTGTTTAATCAAGGAATTAAATTTTACATATTGATTTTTCAACTTAGTTATCCCTAAATTAAACACCATATCAAATAATGCCAGTTGAGCTTCAATTGGCATATTATCAAATGATTTATTAAAGCCATTCGCTACACTGTAATACCTTAACAGCTCTTTATAGAAAGATTGGATATGCTTTTCACGTTGGATATCAATATCGACATCCTTAATAATTAAACTCGAATGCTTTTTAAAAGAGCTAGCACTATAGTTTCTTCCAAAAGGAAGCTTTTTAATCACATCGAATTCTGCTTCCTTATCAGCCAAACTTGCTATTATAAATTGTTTATTGGCAGATACCTTATACATTGAAAAAGAGTTCATAGCGGCTTTATTTGGAATCATATTTCCAATACCTACCGTTACCTTTCCAATGGTATCAAGGTATAAATGAGATATTCGACCTTCATAAGTTTCTAGTTTTTTACTGACTTCCGATTTGACGGCAGTATTTAATGGCATAGTTAATCCTTTAACTAATATCTGACTCATAGATATTAAATCTAAACATAATCCTATATGAGAAACCTGTTGTTAGAGCAGTAAAGAGGTTTTCCCTTATTAATAACACCTACATGATATCTAATTTACTTTGGTTAAACTATTATACAAATTAGTATTCCACATCAATAAATACACATTTTTTAGTAGGTATTCTCCTTTAAGTTTTAATCATTTAGCAGGTTTACTATCTGCTATACCTTTTTTAAGCTGCTCAAATGAAGCCTGTACTTGCTCTAATGGTGAGGCAAAATTCATTCGATAAAAGTTTTCATCCTTTTCACCAAACCAAGTGCCAGGGGTTAGTGCCATTTTAGCTTGTTTAGTCAATAACGCTTTTAATTGCTCAGCGGTTAGATTTAACCCGGTAAAATCAAACCAAATCTGGTTAGTGCCTTCTGGCACAAAGGTGATAACTTGCGGCAGCTCTGTGGCCATAAAATCAACAATCCAATTACGGGTCGTTTGTGTATAAGTAAGAAAAGCATCAAACCAATCTTTGCCATGCTGATAAGCTGCAATCGTCGCATGGGTGGTAAACGCATTGCCATGATCAAGAGACATTGAAGCTGATGTTGCTTTAATTATTTCACGTAACGACGGATTATCACTATAAATATATCCGTTAGAAATACTATTTAAGCCAAAGTTTTTAGCGGGTGAACCAATAATTGTTAAGCTATTTTCATAGGCTAATGAGGCCATACTCGTAAATTGTGAACCTTCAAATACAATATCTGCATGGACTTCATCACTCACAATCAGCACATGATATTTTTTGGCAATAGTCGTTAACTGCTGTAATTCTGACTTGCTCCATACTCGTCCCACTGGGTTATGTGGATTGCATAACAGCACCATCCCCACATTACCGCGACTTAACTTCTGTTCAAAATCATTAAAATCAAAAACATATCGCCCGTTCTCAATCTTAAGCGTGTTATCAACAACTGTGCGTCCAGCAGACTCAATCAACCTACGAAATTGATGATAGACAGGAGTTTGTATTAACACCCCTTCACCTTCTTGAGTAAAGTCTCGAATTAACATAGCAATCGCACTCAGCACGCCTGGTACTTGAACAAAGTGTTCGGGAGTTAATTCAAGGTTATGACGGTCTTTATTCCAAGCGGAAATGGATTCGAACACGGTTGTAGAGTCAAACTCATAAGAATAAGTCTCACGACTAACTAATTGCTGCATTGCTTGAGTGATTGGCGAAGCTATCGGGAAGTCCATATCTGCAATCCAATATGGTTTTACATCAGTAGTACCATAAATTTGATTGAGCATATTGCTGTCGTGCTTAATAAATTTGTCACTAATATCTTGGCGCTCAGGACTTGGGGTAAACACTTGGCTATTGACGATATTCTTACTGTTTTTAAAAGGCTTGATCATTTCTGAATCTCTTTGGAATATTAAGTTGTTTTTACTTCATTGTCTTTAAGACGTAAAAAACTCAATAAGGATGCAAAATAATTCTAAATATTGAGATTAAATAAACTCAATCCACTAAAACCAATGAGTCTAATATCCCTTGACCACTGTGTATCCCACCTTCATTTTCACTAGCTGGTTTACTGCGAATAAGGTATCCCGCATAACCATTTAACGCTGTCACGGGTTGTCCGTTAAAATATGCCGTAAATAAGCCTATTTCACTGACAAGATCGTTCACCCACGTTTGTTCACTATCTCGCACGGCAATGGTAGCGGCTTCTCGTTCATGAGGAAACAAACGCTGCATTAACGCCCAAGCATCGTACTCTTTCGGTGTCAGAGAATTTAATTTAGCACTAATATCTTTACCGAATACACAATGTCCCCCACCTTCTCCTTGATTTTTTAGCACCCACTCTTGTTTATTGGGATGACGATTAAACCAATTAATGGTGTCTGTATTAATCGGTTTCATCTCTGCTAAAACACTTTTTACTAAGTGAGCTTCCTCTAATGTCAGGCCCCAGCGTGAATAAGCTTCAGCAGGCATTATGGTCAACAGCATTTGCACCGTTTTACTGGTAGCTAGCTGTTGACTGAAAGTCGCATTCACTGCGACATGATGCTGCTCAATGAACAATCTTGTTTGACTTAATGCTTCACAACAAATGGCTTCATCTCGTTGTGGCGAGTAATAGTCGGCATATTGGTAACCCGCCCTAAGATAAACAACATCAATCCCGCCAATGCCCTCTAGAATTAAGCGCTGATGATCTCCTGTAGAAAGTTGCGAACTTAACTGCTCAAACGTCCTTCTTACAGTGCGAATACCACGTTGCTGTAATGCCACTTCCAATAAATGTTGATCATAAACGTTATCTTCATTTTCTTGCACAACCATTAAAAAAGTCGGCACTGTTTGAGTTTGTGCACTTCCTCCGCTGAACTTAACTGCAAAATCAGCAGCGACTTTTTGAGCTGCTTGGGCAATACCAGAGGCAAGTTGTGTCAGGCCTTTATTGTCAGCGCTAACTGATTGCTTATGCTCTAAAAAGCCCTCAAACTCTTGTGGCCATTGCAGACGTAAGAAATCATGTAACTCTGTAGCACGTTGCCCAAATGGTGCCATACCTGCAGCAATGCCATTAAACTCTATCACTTTGGCGCCATGCTCACGATCATCCATATAGTCCGTTCGCATAAGCAGTAGAGGTTTACGTGCTGGCGTTAAACGTTGATTTTTACTGCCATGCACTTGATGATGCAAAGACAGTAACCGCTTAAAAAAAGGATCGGCTTTAGCCACATCCGCAAGTTGTGTTTGCAAGAAATCATGATCTTCAGACACCCTATCGATTAACTTAGTCAATAGTGGAGTGACTTTGATTAAGTGCTCAAACACGGGCCGCTGCATTGTCATCGGCGCAATACTAAACGGACAGTGCCTTGCAGTATTATCATCTCGGCGAAAAGCCACCCCATGCATAATCGCCCACTCACTGGCTTCATTTAGCATTTGCTGAGAAATTGTTGGCTTTGATTGCGTTAATGCTCTTGGCTGGAACAGTGACTTCATAGTTTCTCCTAAAAAAGCAATAAAGCTCCTACACGAGTATTAGCCACGTGATGTTAAAAAGGAGCATGTTGGAATACGGGAGTAACGTTTCCGAACGCTAGATGAGGCAGTTAGGGCTCTCTAAGTCAGTTAAGACGAAGTCCTAATAAATGAGTCAACAGGATTCAAGGTTTTATCAGTAACCCCATTATGGTGATTTACATTTTTTTCTGTGGTTTGCGTCTTTGGGGGTGTAGCCCGTAATCCCGCCTTGGCCGACTTCGAAGTCACAACATGCCATCATTTGTTGCCTAAATTTAACTCGGCCTCTTTGGATTCGACTCTTCGCTCCAGATAAAGATAAACCAAGTTGTTCTGCAATCCTTTGTTGAGAAACCCCCTCAAGCTCAGCGAGGCGCAATGGCTTAGCATATTTTTCTGGCAACTCGTCAATTAAAGGCCCTAAACATTGAGCGAGCTCCTCTCTTGCTTCTTTACCTGTATCGAGCTCTTCAGCCATTAAATCATCTGGCAAAGATTCAAATTGTTGCCGCTCTCGATAAAAGTCCATAATCGTATTATGTGCAATACGATATAACCAGCTTTTGAGGCTGCCTCTGGATTTTAACTGATGTAAATTACCACTGGCTTTGATATAAACCTCTTGCAAAATATCATCAACCGCACTGTCGTCATCAATGCGTTGACTTACATAACCGCGTAGCTGTGTTTTATGGTTTTGCCATTCAGATATCATATAAAGTTAATCTCAACTCGATAAAAAACGTTACTCAATACCCTAGACGCAATAAAGAATAAAAAGACGCAAATATCATTCATTTTTTTGGTAAGTGTTAAATCTCGCTTATATGTTTATCTTAGCGATAATCAATGGCCGAGAAATCGGTTTTCTGACGGTTCGGCGATCTATTTTGTTAATTTCATCAAGCCAAAAACAGTGCTATTTGAAATTGATTAATTTTGCTTAATCTAACGTTTCTTGCGCGAAATATTTTTAAATAGCAAGCAATAAATTGCATAAAGAAACATAATTTAGGGGATAAAATGAATAGTTTAGCACAGGAAAAATTGAGGTGTTATTTTTTAACCAGCGTTAAAAAATGTTGAATTTCATAACCTTGCAATTAAGGCTAATAGTATTCAACATAGTTGTCCACAGATTCTGTGGATAACATTAAGTTATACACCGAGTTGTTACCGCAGGTGTATATTGAAGTTACTTAAGGTATGACATGTGTTGATTGATGAGTCAAGAATTTATTCAATTTTAATGCTTTGATCATAGGTAACTTGTATCGTCGCATTGAAATAGCGATACTAATACTACATAACAATAATTCCTGATTAATATGCATAAAATTTTTGTTCTTATTAGCCTATTTTTCTTCGCTGCGTGTACCCCCTCAGAAGAAAGACAACAAGGTCGCCTTGAAAAAGCATTGTCACCTGAAGAAGTTTCTTTAGGTTTTTTCCGTGCTATATATGTTGATAAAGATGTCAATAAAGCGAAAGTGTTTGTCAATCAAGAACTCAAAGACATCATGTCTCATTACCATATTGCATCGGCAGTCCAGCGTCATGTACTTGGGCTTTCAATGACAGATGTGAACATGTCAATTGATGATATTGATATCGACTTTTTCCGTAAATTTACTGATGAAGTTGATGTTAAAGTGAAAATGGAAGGTTTACGTGGTGGTAGCCCATGGGTCGATGACCGCACAATCAAGTTAGTCAAAAATGGTAAGAGTTGGATTATTGTGGAAGTGCTAACAGAAAAAGGCCGAATTGAAGGATAATTTCATATCTTCAGATTCACAAGCATAAAAAAAACAGCCTAGGCTGTTTTTTTTATGCTTGTGAAAGAGCTAATAATATTAGTTCAATCAGCTTATTCTTCTTCAGTAGGTAGTGACTCTAGAACGTCATCTTTTACTTGATAATAAGCGTTTTCGTATTCATGAACTTCCATAGTAACTCCTATCAATCTTAGGCCGTTTTATAGGGGGTAAGGCATGTCTATTATATAGGGGGTGACATTTACCTTTACAGAGAAGCTGTAGCCATCTTTACTTCTTGAAACGGATTATAGCAATCTAACACCACCAATCCCACAAAAATTACGAAAAACTTTCAGAAATGTATGTTCGTTTTGTAAAATACTTATTTAAAGTGGCTTTTTTGATAGGTAAAACTGAAAGTGTTACATATTAGATCACACTTTCAGAGTTTTTCGCTAATTTAAAGTAACAATCGACACAATATGCTTTAACACTTGCTGCTTTTCAACCAATACCAGATAAACACGAAGAAAGAATAAAGCTATATACAAAAACGCCCAATACGAATTGTACTGGGCGTTTAACAGGTTAATCACGCATGACAAGTATTACACTTGACTGATTTGTACCACAATGCGTTTTTCAGAAATGGGATACGCTGTACCTAGGACTTGCGCAAAACATGAAACACGGAATTCTTCGATCATCCAACGTGCTTCAACTAATACTTCAGGTACAGGCTGAGTTTTAGGCACTTTGGCTAATTGCGCATTTAACAAGTCTTGTACTTTACTAATACTCTGCATATGAAGTCGATCACGAGTTGGATCAACCGGTAATTTATCCAAACGGTTTTCAATCGCTTTTAAATACCTCGCCACATCAGTAAGACGACTCCAGCCACAGTGCTCAACAAAACCTTTAAACACCAATTTATCTAACTGGGTATTAATATCACTCATCGCAAAAGCAATATCTAAACTGATTTTACCTTTTAAGCGCTTTTTAATACGTTGATATATCGTCAGAATTTGCTCAACTTGCAATGAGATTTGCTCAGCATAAGTATTAAGCTCTTGTCTTACCCAATCTTTAGCTTGTTCAAACTGTGCTTCGTTACGCACATCAAGCTTTTTCTCATCTAGCAATTGCTGAACCGAAGCCGAAATAATGTCATCAATTAACAGCTGTACTTGCCCAAATGGATTGAAGTACATCGCCAATTTTGCTTTATTTGGCAGCGCTTTTTGTAAGTGCTTAACCGGAGACGGAATATTAATCAGTAATAATCGACGTAAACCAATACGATGTTGACGCTCAGCTTCAAACTCATCATCAAACAATTTAATAGAGACTTGATCTTTCTCATCAATTAACGCTGGATAAGCTTTAACTTCGTAATTACCTTTACGTTTCTGATATTGCTTTGGTAAATCCCCAAATGACCATGTTGTGATGTCTTTCTTTTCAATTCCCTCTTCCGCCACATTACGAATGGCTTTTGCCACCACACCTTGCAACTTATCTTTTAAAGAATCTAAATCACGCCCCTGATCCACTAGGCGGTGCTTATCATCTTCAATTTTAAAGTTAATTGTTAAATGAGCACTTAACTGAGTTAAGTCAAAATCATCACCACTTATACGTGTACCTGTCATGCGAAGTAACTGCTTACACATTGCATCAAGCAGCGGCATTGAAAAAGGCTCCATAGCTTGTACACAGGCGCGAGCATAATCTGGCGCTGGCACAAAATTACGGCGAAGATTTTTAGGCAATGACTTAATCAGCGCCACGACTTTTTCTTCACGAAGCCCTGGTACTAACCAATCAAAATCTTCAGTATCAACTTGGTTTATCAACGCCACAGGAATGTGCACCGACACCCCATCATCAACAGCGGCAGGTTCGAAGTGATAACTCACTTGTAAACCCAAGTTAGCTTTTTGCCATACTTCAGGGAAATCTAACGCTGAAATATGATCTGCAGTTCGCTGCATCAATAAGTCTTGATTAAAGTCCAGTAGCTCTGGCGTTTCTTTACGTGCCTGTTTCCACCATTTAAAGAATAGTGGCGCATTATAAATACCTTGCGGAATAAGCGGATCATAAAAGTCCACCAGCACCTGCTCATCCACTAAAATATCACGGCGTCGAGATTTATGTTCTAACGATTCAATATCATTCAGCAGTTGCTGATTTTTAATAAAGAAAGGCTCTTTTGTGTGTAACTGCCCTTCAGCTAACGCGCTGCGAATAAAGATTTCACGAGCTTCAATAGGATCAATAGGCCCATATTGTACTCTACGGCGATTAACCACTGTTAGGCCATATAGCACCTGATTTTCAAATGCGATGACACTGGCAGGTTTCGCTTCAAAATGAGGTTCAGTATGATTTTTCTTAATCAAATGAGCAGCTAAAGGC
This sequence comes from Shewanella sp. MMG014, assembly GCF_018100775.1. Classification (NCBI taxonomy): domain Bacteria; kingdom Pseudomonadati; phylum Pseudomonadota; class Gammaproteobacteria; order Alteromonadales; family Shewanellaceae; genus Shewanella; species Shewanella sp. MMG014. The sequence goes on along the minus strand of NZ_JAGJDZ010000013.1, from coordinate 18,337 downwards.
TCTAACCACTCTGGTTGAATTTTGGCGCAGCATCTGGCAAATAAACGTGAAGTTTCAGTGAGCTCGGCCGCCATTATCCATTTCGGGCCTTTTTTCGCTAAAGGTGAGCCAGGAAATACAAAAAACTTACGGTTGCGGGCGCCAAGATATTCATTATTCGCATCTTTAAAACCAATATGACTTAACAAGCCTGATAACAACGCTTTATGTAAATTATCGTAACTGGCTGGTGTGTCATTTAAACGCCATTTTAAATCGTGTACCGCTTGTTTAATCTGGGTATATAAATCTTGCCACTCACGTACACGCAAATACGCTAAGTATTCTTCACGACATTGCTTTCTGAACTGGCTTGCTGACAATTCGCTTTTTTGATCTTTTAAGTAATTCCATAAATTAACCCAGCTAACAAAATCAGAGTCTTTATCGGCATAGCGACGATGGCACTCATCTGCAGCTTGTTTCTTTTCAATCGGTCTTTCTCGAGGATCTTGAATAGATAAACCTGAAGCAATAACCATGACTTCATGCAAACAACTCATGTCTTTCGCTTCAAGTACCATACGAGCAAGACGAGGATCGAGTGGGATTTTTGCTAAGTTACGCCCAAGGTTGGTCAGCACTAACTCTTTGCGTTTTTGTTTAACGGCTTGCAGCTCTTCTAGCAGTAAGAAGCCATCGCGAATATGCTTTTGCTCAGGAGGCTGTATAAATGGGAAACCCGCAATATCGCCTAGTCCAATGGCTAACATCTGCAAAATTACCGAGGCAAGATTGGTACGTAAGATTTCAGGATCGGTAAACTCAGGACGCTGAATAAAATCAGTTTCATCATATAAACGAATACAAATACCAGGACCAACACGTCCACAGCGACCTTGACGCTGATTTGCGCTGGCTTGAGAAATAGGTTCAATCGGCAAACGTTGTACTTTAGTGCGGTAACTATAACGGCTAATTCGAGCGGTACCTGGGTCAATCACATAGCGGATCCCAGGTACAGTTAATGACGTCTCAGCCACATTGGTTGCCAACACTATACGGCGGCCGATATGACTTTTAAAGACTTTAGATTGTTCGCCATATGATAGACGCGCGTACAAAGGCAGCACTTCTGTATCACGGTACTTTTGCTTACGCAGCATTTCTGCGGTATCTCGAATTTCACGTTCGCCATTCATGAAAATCAAAATATCGCCAGGGCCTTCAGCCATTAGCTCATCAACAGCGGAGAAAATACCATCACTCACATCTAAGTCAGCATCGGTATCACGGACTAATGGTCGATAACGCGTTTCAACAGGGAAGGTTCGACCCGATACTTCAATGACTGGCGCATTATTAAAGTGCTTAGAGAATCGCTCAACATCAATGGTTGCCGAAGTAATGATCACTTTTAAATCAGGTCGCTTTTTCAGCACCTGCTTGAGGTAACCTAAGATGAAATCAATGTTTAAACTACGCTCATGCGCCTCATCAATAATGATGGCATCGTATTGATTTAAAAATTTATCAGAGGTTAATTCTGCCAGTAAAATACCATCAGTCATTAATTTAACGTAACTGTCTGGACTTATGGCATCTGCAAAACGCACTTTAAAACCAACAACCTCGCCTAGCGGGCTGTTAATTTCTTCAGCAACGCGATTAGCAACGCTTCTTGCTGCAAGACGCCTTGGTTGAGTGTGGCCAATTAAACCACGTGTACCAAGGCCTAGCTCTAAACATATTTTGGGTAGCTGGGTTGTTTTACCAGATCCTGTTTCACCCGCAACAATGACGACCTGGTTATTCGCAATAGCTGAGGCTATGTCATCGCGTTTTTGAGAGACAGGTAAGGCATCTGGATAAGTGACTTTAGGGCTATTTTTTAGCCTTAGTTGAGCCTTTTCATAGGCTTGAGTGGCTTGTTCAGCTAACTTGGCTAAGACTTGAACTTTCTTTTCAGACTGCGGCTCTTTGTTTAATTGATACAAACGACGACGAATTCTTGCCGCATCGGTTTGATAACAAGAGTTTAGGTATGCTTTAGAGAGCGGGTGTTGGTCCGAATTCAAATCTAATTCCTAGCAAGTATTTCAAAAACTGCGATCCTAGCAAGGAACTAGACTGAATGGTATTAGTTTAAAGGAATCAAAACAAAAAGCCCTCGTTGACTCAGGCCAAAATTCTCTTTGATAAACAGCTTTGCTGGCAACTTAGGCTGGCGTTAAATAACATTGCTGCATATAGATGTTCATTGCCTTTAACACATCAGTTCGATTAATCGTACCAACGACTTTACTGCCTTCTACAACTGGATAAATTTTAGGTTTTGCCCCTAACATCTGTTCAGCCAACTGTAAGATACTGCCATCAGGTGTTGCTGTCAGTACATCCGTTTTCATGCAGTCTTTAACGGTTTCTGTCATATCGCAATGATAACTGCTTTTTAGCATCACTGATAAGCAATCCTGTTGAGATAAAAAGCCCACCAGCTGACCGTCATTATCAATCACAGCGGCACCAGCTTTGTTCTTCGTTAGTAAATGCTCTACAGCCGTTGCTAACGACATATTGGCTTTTAACAACACAGGTTGGCGGTCCATATATTCTGAAATTTGAATTGAATCCATATATTACCCCTTTAATTTTAACGTCAGCGCTCGTGTTCAATCGACGATTTATGTTTAGTCATTAAAAATCACTACTCTACATTTTCAGTATCGACGACATCTCATCTTTGGTTTAGTTATCGTGCTAATAATCGTACTAATAATTGTACTAATATTAGTGTAGTCAAATTTAGCAAAATACGTTGATTGAATAACTCGATTGTCGTAACAGGAATTTAAGGGGATGGAAAAAGATTGATGAGTAACAGACTTGCCTTAAAAGACGAGTCATAACAGCTTACATATTTGTAGCCGTCATTCATCTGCATCAAATAAAGGCCAATAACATATCAGCAGCCGTTAATAATGGTACTGTTAGTGCTCAAGCTCGACATGCGTGAAACCAGTATGCTAGCTGAATTCAGAACATTAGCATCAAGACACAAGCAACTGGGGCTGATTGGAAAGCCAACAGTTAAACTCTTCATAATAATTAATTGAAAATTATAAAACTAAAACCTATTTAAAAACGTACTAATGCAAAAGCTATTTAAAAGTGATTGGTATGTTTTCGATATTCAAGCAAGACCCCATCAAAAAACTCAATAAAGCTTATGAAGCTAAACTTGAACAAGCCATGTATGCACAAAGAAATGGCGATATAAAATCTTATTCAATGATTACCGCAGAAGCAGAAGACATTGTAAAACAAATTCAAGAGCTAGAGCGGCTAACAAAGGGATAACTTGATAGCGCTTTCGGTGGAAAAAATGCTCCTAAAATAAATGAGTTAATGTCCTATCGCCAATGAACAGGGATGAGTTTGTAACGCCCGTATTGCGGCTGGTTTGGAGCGTAGCGGAAAACCAGTCCGACAACATGCGCTTGTTAGCTTTCACACGCCAGCTCCCATTGTTTAAATTTATTACCTATAAACTCTTTTACGCCACCAGCTACATGAATGTCCTGATACTTTACTTTGTAGTCGAAATAGAGATCTTTGTAGTATAGGTCTTGGGTACAATGATAGTTTTCCGGCTTTTTACCAGAACAGTAACCAAAGTACCAACCACTAGGGCGCTCTTTATCTTTTCCTTCTGGCACGGTACGAGCCAAGTGCCACCATGTATCAATAAAGCGCTTATCACCTAGTTCATACAGATCTAAGCTTGCATTGTAAATATGATGGGGTTGCTTTTCGGTACTAGCAAGATTCCATGCTTTCTCGGCCAAACCATCAGGACTTCCTATTTGGCTTTGAGCCCAAATAATACCTGTGATGTCATGTGCCAGGTCTACGTTGTGTTGGTTTATATGGCTTTTCGTATACCCTTCAACAGACTCCGACATTTCGCTCGCTGAAATAATGTAAAGGCCGCCAGCAGCATCTTCATCAAGCCCGCTTACGAACCAGAGATACGGTATATTTACACTTAACTCGTATTCTTTAGGAATACATAGCTTTGTCTCACCAACCTCTACAACACTGTGCGTTCGTAGACTCTCCGAAGTGCACTTTACGAGCAATAGAAAAACGGGGATAGCGATGATGGTTAGTAATATTTTCTTGATCATTTTAAGAAACTAACGCCCCGCTCAGCGGAAATTTAGGAGCGCCAGCGAGTAAATTTTCCGTAGCAGCGCCTTGTTATGCACTGAGGTCAAACCACACTTGCTCACCATTATCACTCTGCAGTTTGAAATCAGTATTCTTTAGAATTAAATCTGAAAAACCATCAGGGCTATTGAATATGTAATACTCTTTTTCAGATGTAGAACACTCACCAAACAAAAATCTATATTCTCGTTGGTATGAATAATCTAGTGCTTTAACTAAATTTCCCCACTTAGATTTTTCTCCAGTGTATTCGACTTCTCCACAAAATAATGGCTTATCACTCAAACCTTGCAACTTGGAAATCAAAGGTTTTAGATTTTGTGCTGGTATGAATGCGAAGTGATCACCAAATTGTTCTTTCATTTTTGTCACGTCTTCTTTGAGCTTTTCTAAAGCCTCCTGATCCTTTGGTAAACGTAATGAGAACCAGCAATGCATCCAAGCATCTTTTTCTGTTCGGTTATGTACGGTTAACCCCAAAGCATCACTTATATCAATATCGCCAAATTTGACAGTAATCGGCGAGTCACCGCGCTCTTCTCGGTAAGAATATGCACAACTCTCAAATTTGTCAGAAACACCTTCTTGCTTATCAAGTCGATAAACTTCAGGCGGAGTACAATGAAAGCAGCCATCTCGTAAACTATCGAGGAAATCCTCGTTTCTGAAAAATTTTACTAACCCTAAAAATTGATTTGATTCCATTTCTCAACCTTGATTTGGTGCATAACGCCTTGCTAAGCGGATAAAAAAGGTTGGTTAAAATCGCGCAGCGATAACCAACTGTTTTTATTCCGTTTAAGCAACTTGTTAGCTTTTTCCAAACACAGAAACAAGAGCTTTTTTACGTAATTCTGCATTGGAACCCTTAATACCTAATTCAAAACTTGGCTCAAAAGGACGGTTTTCCCAAGTTCCAGGAGAGAATGAAATAGGTAAACCTTCTAAACCAATAATTGATACCTTTATGAAACTTCTTTCTTCTTGTTCTTCGAAGTTAAATATTCCCAGTAGAGTTAAGTATTCTTTATAGTCAGATACTTTAACCGGATCAAAATCAGACCAATTTTGAACATTATTACGAGCAAAATCAGGTAAATTAAACTGTTCAAGCTTTAATTTCTCATCATTATATTCATTCTCCTCACGCGTATATACACTGATATATAGATCAAACAACTCTTTAACTGCTTGCCAAAAGTCTTCTATATTTTTAAATATACTAGCGTTATGAAGTAACTCTTGTGTTTTATCTTTACCTTGATTGTTATCATGCAAACTTTCAACTAAAGATTCTAACTTATTACTAGAACCTGAAAGTTTGTCTAGAATAATTGAAATGTGCTCTACATCCAGCCGGCTCTTTCTATCCTCAAGAAATTTATAGAATTGAGCTGCCCATTGTTTTCTCAAATGCTCTTCTATATCGCTAAACGATACGTAAGACTCAATAGCATTATTTTCTCTAGCATGTTGAACAGATTGGATAAACTCAAATATTTTTACTGCATCATCTTGTTTGTATATTGAAGGATATTTAATTCTCGTTGCGAATTCTTTACCTTCAGATTTCACATTCTCTTTGAAGTATAATTGAGCATTCAACACATCATTCTTTACAAAGGAAAATATTGGTATTTTTAGTCGTCTCGCTTCATTATATTCAGCTTGTGTAATAGACTCGCCATCCCCATCAATATGTTTACCACCAAAACGACCTGAAATGATTAAAATAAATAAATCACAATGCGCGACCTCTTTTACACAAGCATTATGCGTATGCTCATCTGGGTCATAAAATACATCACTATACTCACTAAGAATAGGTTGGAACCCATAAGAAATTATAAACCTTTCTAATTGAGACCTCTCTTCAGCTAAATCGTAACAAGTAGAGCTAACAAAAACTTTTGGTACTGCCATATATAACCTTAATATTGAATGTTGGATATCGATTAAGCAAAAGCTAACGCCTCACTAAGAGGCAAATGATAGTTGGTTAAAATAAGCGACGAAGGAGCAAAAACCAACTGTTATTTGTCCTTTTGAGTGCCTTGTTAGGTTTAAAATGCGTAGAAATATACTGCTAGAAATAATGGAATATATAAAACACACCCAATAGCAGCACCAATACGCATTTTATTTTTCCCCATTATTTCTGTTGCATAAGCTAATTTAGGTGACCAAAAAATTGCAATAATTGACCACAACACACCTATTAATAACCATGCTTGCCAAAATATTGGGGATAAATATATTTGATTATTTATATACCCATAAAAAGCAACTAGCCCAATAGACATGAATATGGCATTGGCAGATTCTTCTATTTTTACGCTTAATGCACTATCGTCTGAGCCTTTGATATAAGCAAAAACTTTAAATGGAAATGGTAAAACTAAAATAACAACAAGTAACCAAAATGATATTTGCCAGAACATACAGCTTAACTCCCTTTAAACCTAACAGCTTATTATATAGCTGCTCGATAATGTTCCTGAAAAAATTCAACTTAGTAGCAACGATACCAAGCCAACCGACTGTTTAATATTGATAAAATGAAAATGTAAGACCTGTTTTATTAATATCAAGCCCGCAAAAGTGAGCGCTTTGATGTAGAGGTCTCTACAACCTTTTATCAATAACTTTAGATTCAACAACTTATCAAAAAGTTGGCAGTTTATCGAGCATAAATCACCCGATTTTTTGCTCACTATACTCACAATTCATCTGTGTACAATGATAACTGTATATCTATCCAGTACTTCAGAATCAGATATAGTGCACAAAAGACTAGAAAATATCAGGGGATATTTCCGCTCACCGCCACATGAGTTTCTCTCGCTAGCTCGTTATGGGGCATAAATGAGCTAGATATTAAGCTTGTAAATGCACTTTTGATGATCGTTACCTCATCTTTTATTTCCAAACTTCATTTGGGTCAAAGCCGTAAACAAGGTTTGGAACACATATAAGTTACGACCTCAAACTCAGCATAGGCTGAACTAAAAAAGCACCAAGCGAAAACTTGATGCTTTTTTAAATCTCAATCGTGATTGATAACAATAACAAAGAAAGTTAAGGCTTACTTATCACGCCAAATCATCACTTGTGCTTCTTCCCCACTCTTACGCGTTGCGCGGTACATCCCTTCTGTATTAAAAGGGGTCGCAATATTGCCGCGATGATCAATGGCTATCACGCCACCTGTACCGCCAGCGGTAATCAATCTTTGGTTAATCACCTCATCCGCCGCCTGAATAATCGACTTACTTTGGTATTTCACTTTGGCGCAAATGTCACCTGCGACTTGGTAGCGAATAAAATATTCTCCATGTCCAGTCGCTGACACTGCGCACACTCCATTCTCAGCATAAGTTCCAGCACCAATAACGGGAGCATCGCCAATACGACCATAGCGTTTATTCGTCATTCCGCCGGTTGAGGTACCTGCGCTAATATTACCTTGTTTATCTAATGCGACAGCGCCAACAGTGCCAACTTTATATTCAGTATCAAGTTGTTGGTGAGCCGCTTGATAATCTGCACTGGTTTTCGCTTCAGCCATTTTTGCTTTTGCACGCTGTAAACCTTGATAACGTTTTTGGGTATTAAAGGTTTCGTTAGCCACCAATTGGACCCCCTGAGTTAAAGCAAACTCTTCAGCCCCTTCTCCATAAAGCATGACATGGACAGACTCATCCATTACCAAGCGCGCTAAATCAATCGGATTTTTAATGTGTTTAACGCCAGCAACCGCACCTGCGTTCATGGTATTACCATCCATAATAGATGCATCCATTTCATGCTGTTCATTATGAGTGTATACCGCTCCTTTACCCGCATTAAAATACGGTGAGTTTTCTAATACATTAATTGCAGTGGTTACTGCACTTAAACTAGAGCCGCCTTTATCTAAAACTGCATAGCCTGCATCTACCGCTTCTTTTAGCTTCGCTCGATAGGCTTTTTCTTGCTCAGGGGTAAAGCTACTTTGCTGAATGGTCCCTGCTCCACCATGAATGGCTATCGCAAAAGGTTTCGTTTTTGCGTTCGCTAAACCAGAAAATAAAGCCATTGATGCTATCAGTGCTAGTGTTATTGTTTTCATTTTAAGCAAGTCCTTGATCAGTTTGTATCTTTGTAACCATTTCAGGCGATAATTTCAATCATAACCTTGCCTGATTGCGGTAATCTGGCGACAATAGGTAAACCATCTTTATTCGTTGATAAGCATTCAGTCATTGTTATCCAAGTCTTTACAATATTGCCTAGTCATTTGCGTTGCCCTTGTTTCATTGGCATCAAATTTTGCTTGGGCTAAAAAAGATGAATGGCTAACGATTGAACTGCAGGGTGTTTCAGGCAGTTTGGCCAAAAACGTACGTGCTCACTTAGGTGAATCACCCACTTCTCAAGTTCAGCGCCGCGCATTTTTGTTTACCGTAGAAGATAATGTTACCGCTGCACTTGAATCAATGGGCCGATATCACGCAAAAGTGGATATTAATGTTACCGAGTCCAAAAACTCCCCTTGGAAACTCACTATTAATATTGATGAAGGCGAACCGACTATCATTCAATGGATTGACATCAAATTCAGTGATGAAATGCTCGATGATAATAGCTTTAATCGCTGGATGGATCAGTTAACAATTAAACCAGGTGATACCCTTAACCATGGTGTTTATTCAGAATTAAAATCAAATCTAGTAACACTCGCGCTGGCCAGAGGCTATTTTGACGGGGCTTTTACTCGCTCTGAAATTGAAATCAATCGTGATTTAAATACCGCTAAAATCCACCTCTATTTTGAATCAGGAAGACGATACAAAATGGGGGAAGTCACGTTTTCAGGCCAGACCATAAATGATGATTTACTTGAAAAACTCATTCCATTTGACCCTAATGCGAATTACTCAACCCAACGCCTAAATCGGCTTAATCGGAATTTAATTGATACCGGTTATTTCAGTAATATTAAAGTGTTACCTCAAATTGATAACATGTCTGAGACTAAAGTACCGATTAAAGTTGATTTAGCCCCAAGACCCACTCACTCTTTTGAGGTGGGTTTGGGCGCCGATATTGGAACCAATGCAGAAAAAACCGTTGAGCCAAGAGTTCGGCTTACTTGGCGTATGCCAGAAATTAACAGTTATGGTCATACCCAAGAAACCACAATGGAATGGTCGCCTGACAGACCGAAGTTTTTAACCACTTATACCATTCCGTTAACTCATCCTCTTGATGATCAGCTTAAATTTAGGGTTGGTTTATTACGTGATAAATACGGGGTAACGCAAGATTACAATGAAGATGACAGAAACTACGATTATACGGGGCAACTGGAATCTGAAAAACGCTTGTTTGGGATAATCAGGCAACAACGATTAGACAGCGGTTGGTTATTTGGCTACTCCTTAGAATATAACCATGAGTTTTATAATCAATCTGATACTGACTATGACCCGCAATTTGTATTGGCTGGTTTTGGATTAAGTAAAACAACGCGTGGAGACAACACCTTAGACCCTAAGTCAGGCTTTAGACAAACTTACAGTCTCGAGTATGGCGATCCTAATCTAGGCTCTGAAATTCGCTTAACGAAAATCGAAGCAAGATTAAAATGGATTGATACTTTTTTTGAACGTCATCGTTTTGTATCACGTCTGGATTTAGGCGCAAATATTGCCGATAGTGATCAAATTGATCAAATCTCGCCTTCACTTCGTTATTTTGCCGGTGGCGATCAATCGATTCGTGGTTACGGCTTTCAAGAGTTAGGCCCATATATCGAGTATGTTAACTCTGAGGGCGGCTTATCGAGGCAGGTTGTCGGTGGACGCTATTTAGTCGTTGGTAGTTTAGAGTATCAATATTATCTCACTGACACTTGGCGAGTCGCCACTTTTGTCGATGCTGGTAATGCTTTTGATACTGAACAATTTGAGCCTGTCGTCTCTGTTGGTGGCGGTATACATTGGATTTCACCTATTGGTCCTATTAAGTTTGACTTAGGTGTAGGCCTAAAAGAAACTGAAACCATTGATCGTTCTTGGCGAATTCATTTAACCATGGGGACAGACTTATAATGACTGATTCTATGCCCCCTAAAACAGAAGATAGCAATCAACACGACAGTTCATCGTTAGCGCATATACCTGCATCAAAACCACCTAAATCATTTTTAGGTCGTTGTTGGCAAGCGTTTAAACTCTGTACTCGTACTGCTATTTATATCCCTTTACTGTTATTGATGCTGATAGCAATACTGATTGGCACTCCGATTGGTGCCCAGATCAGTGTGATGCTAGCCAACCAATTTGTTCCTAATTTAGCATTAAACTTAAAATCAGGCACTATAAACAATCAACTTGAATTTACTACCGCTCGTTGGTCAATGGACGGCGTCGCTGTAGAGGTTGAAGGCCTGAGCCTCTCATGGGTTCCAACTTGTCTTTTTAACAAACAGATTTGTGTTGATAACTTTTTTGCTGATGATGTTACTGTCATAGTACAAACCGATCAGTTTGCAGATGATGAACCTTCTAAGCCATCAGAAAATGACAACGCTAAAGACACCAATAATGAGGATGCCGCTGAACAGCAATCCCCTTCACCGTTGATCTTACCCGTCACTATTGGACTCAATCAGTTAGATCTGAACGACGTAAAAGTCACAGTGAATGACATGCGTTACAACGCAGGTCGCCTGCAAGGTAAAGCGTTATGGAATAAGAGTGGACTCAGAGTAAATTACTTACATAGTGAAGGCTTATTAGTCGATATACCATTAGGTGAATCTTCCCAACAAGATACTGCCGATACGCAAGCAACCTCAAGCCCAAATAATCAAGATAAAAACGTTTCATCATCAGAATTAGAAACCTGGGCCATGGCCAACTTGCCAGCCGTTTACATGACTTTTCCTATTTATGTTGATGAGCTCATTACCCATGACAGCGTAATGAAATTAGGTAATAGAACTGATCATTTTTCTCATATTTCGCTAACTGGTAGCTATGTTGAATACTTAATTGATGTGCAAGCATTATCGGTCTCTCATGATTATGGCGAGGCTTCTCTCGTTGGCGATATTAGTCTTAATCATGACTACCCAATGAATATTGATGCCAAATTTAACCTTAGCAAGGTGACTGAAGCACCTGATTTTACTCAACAAAAAATAGCGATTGAGGCCGAGAATGGTTTCGACAACTTATCGTTATTAGTGTCTGCAACTGGCGATGTAGACATCGACTTCGAAGCAATTATTGAGTTAAGTAAGCCAGAAATGGATTATCAAATTGAAATTGCTCAAGCAAATATTAACTGGCCACTTGATAAACCCGATTACACCGCGAGATTAAGTAAGCTCACCAGTAAAGGAAACATTCATCAACAGTCTGCCATTTTTAGTGGTGAGTTTTTAAGCCCGTATCACCCTCTTTTAATGCTTGATGCCAATATTGAGCTTAGTCAAAATGAGCTCATTATCTCGCATCTTGATGTCGAGTCAGAAGCTGGAAACCTAGTAGCAGACGGCAACCTCAACTTTGATGATAAGGTCAGTTGGTCAGCACAATTAGCGACATCTTCGCTTCAACTAGACAAAGTCCCCTATCTTTATGAATTAACGGAACTTGCAAGCAATATTGATGGTTCACTGCTATCCGCTGGCGTAATTGATGATGAACAATGGCAAATAACCATAGAAGATGCCGATCTCAGTGGCACATTAAATGATTTTCCGTTAACGGTGAAAGGGAATATCGAATTCAATGATAAGTTCGCCATCAATGCCGACAATTTACAGGCAAGTGCATTAGGAGCAGAATTATTAATTAATGGTCAAGCTAGCCGTTTTTGGGATGTCGATGCCGAGCTCTCCGTACCTGATGTTAGCCAGTGGTTACCTAATGCTAAAGGCGAAATTTATGCAAAAATTGATGTAACAGGGGATGATACGCAACCAATCGTTGACGTAAGTGGCCGAGTGAGTAATGTTAAATTTGCTGATATTGATATTGAACAGTTAACTCTTAAAGGCCATTACCTACCGTTAAATGAACATCAATTTACCCTTAGCATCAATAATAACCAGCTTTCATGGCAACAGATTGATTTATCAGGATTAACGCTTAGCGCCGAAGGAACCCTTGCTGAACAAAAAATTAAACTCAATACGCAAGGTGACATCGCATTAAACACTCAAATCAATAATCAGTTTAATGAACAAAAGCAAACCTTTAATACCGACATTAACTCACTTGTTATTTCAAATTTATTAGGTGCTTGGCAAATAAATAACCCTGTTAATATCCAATGGGATCAGCTCAATCAAGAAGGACAGATTACGCCTTTTTGCTTAATTCAAACCCATAGTAGTCTGTGTTTAAACCAGCAAGGTCGATTTGGTACTCAAGGCGATCTTTCGCTAAGTATCAATGGCCAACCAGGTAACTTGTTACAGCCGCTGCTGCCTCCTCGTCTAAACTGGACTGGTGAGTCCGACTTAGAAGCAACAGCTCAGTGGTCAGAAACTGACAAACTTAAAGCCAACATTGCGCTATTGCTTAATGGTGGGGATATAGCATTACGCCGCACTGAAAACGATCGAATCAACTTACACTACGATACCATCAAGCTGGATGCTGTGATTGATGAAACACAGCTCAAAAGCAGCCTTATTGTTAGCGCTGAGAATATTGCTGAAATTAACAGTCAAATCAGTATTAGTAATGATGAAGAACGCGCATTAACAGGCTTTATCAAAGCCGATACTATTAATATAGGGCCTCTAAGGGGCTTTTTCCCTAAACTCGCAACATTAGAAGGCTTGTTCGCAGCGGACCTGAGTATATTAGGTAACCTAACTCAGCCTGAGGTGCAAGGAAGCTTAAGCCTAGAAAACGGGGCTTTAGCCACAACGAACAACCCAACGTTAATTGACGATATTACTCTAGCAATGCAGTTAAAAGGTCAACAGGCAAAAGTTGATGGCACGTTAGCAATGGGAGATGGTAAAGCGAGTGTGGCGGGTACGTTGGCTTGGCCTGATGGTCGATTTAGCGGTGATATTGATATTCTGGGCGACAAGCTCGCATTTATTCAACCTCCAATTGCGATATTAGATATTTCTCCCGACATCAATATTACTTTCGACACAACGCAACTGGCGATAAAAGGCAATGTCGACATTCCAACGGGTGAAATTACAGTTGTTCAGCTTGCAGAAGGCGGCGTTGCCGTTTCCTCAGATGTCGTATTTAACGATTCTATTTCTGAAAAAGAACAACAAACAAGCCCTTACGCCGTGGTCTCGGATTTAAATATTAAAGTTGGTAATGAGTTACTGATTGACGGTATGGGCCTTAGCGGAAAATTACGTGGCACCCTTTTGCTGCAACAACAAGCATTCAAGCCTCCCCTACTATTTGGTGATATTAAGGTCACTAATGGCTCTTATAAATTCATGGGACAAACACTGACGATTAGTACGGGCGAAGTACAATTCTCCGGCCCTACCGAAGTCCCTAATCTAAATATTGAAGCAGTCAGAGAAATTAAAGATGAAGACTTAACTGCGGGCGTACGAGTGACAGGTACAGCAATGCAACCTGAGGTCACCTTGTTTTCAAGTCCAGCAAAAGAGCAAGCAGAAATTCTCTCTTATATTATTACTGGCGCAGGGTTTAGTAACTCCAGCAATGAGCAAAATAATGCCTTAATGATGGGGGCTGCATTAAGCTTAGGCTCGCAATTAGGTGGTGGAGCAATCAATAATATTGGCTCAACAGCCACAGGCTTGATTGAAAAGTTTGGTTTTTCTAACGTCCAGCTAGATGCGAACGATGAAGGACGATTTGCCATTAGTGGCTACATTGGCGAAGACTTAATGGTGAAATACGGTATTGGTGTATTTAACCCAGGATATGAGATGACAGTTCGATACTATATTTTGTCACAGTTATATTTAGAAACCGTCTCAGGGACGATCAATCAGTCTCTTGATATTTACTACAGTTTTAACGTCGATTAATCCGCTAAAACGATAGCAACCGCTATTGCTATAAACCTAATACAGCTTGTCATTTCACAGTGAACTACCGTTACTTCAATACCGCCAATTTACAGACACAAAAAAAGCGCCATTAAGGCGCTTTTTTCACTCAAACTAGCAATTAAGCAAATTTGAAATCAATGTGTTCGATTAGCGTTTTGTACGCGTGACGTTGCATTGCTTGTACACGTACTTTAACTTCTTTACCGTCGATAACTAGTGTTAAGTCAGTGTTGTAGAAGTCATCATTCAATTGAATGTTTACGATATCTTTTTGAGCCATTTTGATTGACATTGGCTCTTTACCTGGACCGTAGATAACAGCAGGAACTAAATTCGCATGACGTAGGCGGCGGCTCGAACCTTTCCCGATTTCAGTACGGATTTCAGCTTGAATAGTGTAAGACATGTGTTTCTCACTTATAAAAAATAAATTGATGTTGTTATTTTCGACCAATAACAACTCGTGCTTGTTCTTTAACAAAGCGCGCGGATTCTATCATAGCCACCTTGACTCAACAAGTTATTAAGTAAAAATCATACCATTCACTCATGCTTCTCAAGATAGTATCAAGCAGTCACATCGTTAATAGTGTCAATATGAAAACACTACCAACTTCTTACAGGGCCACAATCCACATGAATAAAACCAGAACGTGGATAATAACCTACGCCACCCAATTTTAATGACTTTGCAGCATCACGAAGGCTTTTAAGCTCAACGCCTGGGATTGCAAGATCCATCGCCATTCCTTTCATGTGGTAGCTTTTCTTTGCGACTCCATTACTCTTAGCTGCTAACATATTGTTGGTTTTTGGTGAGCGGTAACCGGAAATGACATGAACTTCATCAGTATTACCTAAAGCCTGTTGTAGCTGATAAACAAATTCGTATAAACGCTTATCCATAGGCGCTGATTGGTTCTGACGATGATCACGTAGTACTTCGCTAAATAATGACAAAGTATCTTGGTCATACTCACCTTCAGCCCAAAACTGGCCTTTTTGACGCTCTCCGGTATGACGATTGTAAAAACTGAGTTCTCTAACACCTTGAGTAGAACGGCTTGCTTGAACTGGATTGGAAAACATAGAAGCAACAGCAACACCACTTAAACCTAACACTAATTGCCGACGGGCAGGACACACTAAAGACATTCACTCACCACTTTCAAATAATCAAAAACATGTGCGTTTTTTACACAATTGAAAGCGAAGTTAAACGGAAAGTGAGACAATAGCAAGCATTCAAGCCGATAAAATCAGCTTAAATTATGAACAAAACGGCAAGTGTTAATCTGGTCAATAACTTAACGAGAAGACACTTGTAACGAAGTTGCTGCATTATTAGCTACTTCGGTTTGCTTAATGTTATTCAAATGATAAATGTCATTACGGAACTGAGCGAGGTTAGTTTCATCAACCCACGCATTCCAGTAAACCAGGTGGACTGGCACTGTTTGAGAAAGTGAAAACCATTGCGTTTGCTCGCCTTGCTCCTGCATTCGATGCCAAGTGCGTTTATCAATCACCACATTTTCGGCAAACCACTCCGCTAGTTCTTGTACTTTTTCGATTCGAATGCAGCCAGATGATAATGCTCGGTCATCTTCATCAAACAAGGCTTTATCTGGCGTGTCATGTAAATAGATATTGAGATCATTTTTAAAGTGAAATTTGTAGCGTCCAAGCGCATTTATCTTACCTGGCCTCTGCACTAACCGATAAGGAAACGGGCCTGTTGAAACAATATCTTGCCACTCTGAAGCTGTTTTATTCACTTTAGTGCCAGTGATATCAAACACATCAAACTGCCTGTCAGTAATGTAATGTCCATCTTGGGCAACCTTTGGCAGAATATCTCGTCGCATTAGTTTTTTAGGAACGGTCCAAGTAGGGTTGATGACGATGTTGGAGATTTGCCCCTGCATCACAGGTGTTCGTCTGTAGGCTTTGCCTACGATCACTCTAGAGCTCAATGCGATTTGGCTTTCATTGACTAATACCATTTCAAATGCAGGTATATTCACTAACAAGTAGCGCTCACCTAAGTCAGACAAATAACTGGTTTTTTCAACAAAATTGCTGGCTAATAATTCAGCGCGTTGCAGTGGCGTTTGATTAATCCAATGTAACGTTTTGGGGCCAATAACAGAATCAGCTTTCAAACCATGTCGCTGCTGAAATCTCGCCACCGCCATCGCAATTGTATTGTCATAAGTGTATTGGGTTTCAGATCGAGAAGATAAATCTCCCAATAACCAGAGTCTTTGAGAAATCAAACTGATGGTCTTATGGCTATCACCAGGCCTTAATAAGCCACCAGGTTGTATTTGAGGCCAATCATGGCGCTGATTCAGCCACAATAAGCGCCTAATGTGATTTTGAACACTAAGGTAGTCTTCAACCGCAGGCTCTAAGGCATAAACCTGTCGTTTTTCGGACATAGAAGAAGTCAGCGAATCATAAGGCAAGCGTACATTTCGATCATGCCAGAAGCGAGCGATCTCTTGTTGAATTTTGTCTATGTACTCGAGTTTTTCAGCCTCACTGCCCTTTTGCAAGATAGTTAAGTAATCTTGCCAAATAACGGAAGACTCCACTAATGAAAGTAAAGTCACATGCTGAGCAAGTGTTTTGTATGTTGCTGGCTGAATTTGATCTTGTGACAGCCTTTGGGACTGCACTGCATGAGTTTGGCCTGCAAAAGCAATTGATAACAAACTAATAAAAGTGAAAGAGACACGTAGATAATACAAAATTCTCATTCATTTCTCTCCCGTCTTAACGCCATAGACAATTAAGTATGGCAAAAAAATATCAACCTTGTGTTACAGACTGTGACGTTCAGTTACAAGTTACTACGAAAGAAGGATAAAAATAGAACAAAAAACTTAACCGCTGACTACTAAGCAGCTAATTGAACTAAAGAAACTAGGAAAGGATTATAAGAACTGTTATAAACATGCCCCGCAAAAATTTTTTCAATATTTATTCACTGCAGCATTTATGAACAAGAAGCAATTATTACAAGTCATGGCGTCTGATATCGGCGTTTCTCAATCTCAATTAAAGCCACAGTTAGAGCAAATTCTTATCCAACTTCATAAAGCGTTAGCAGAAGGCGAAAAAGTGTATTTACCGCAATTTGGCACCTTTGAATTAAGGTATCATTTGGCTAAGAATGGACGGAACCCGCAAACGGGTGAAAGCATCGAAATTCCAGGTTTTAATCAACCTAGCTTTAAACCAGCCCCTGCCTTTAAAAAATACATTAATCCATAAAAAGTAGCGTCAAACGACAAATTAAAGCCTCCTATTTGGGATGATAAGAGGCTTTCATATCCTATCTCACGTCATTTTCAAATCTTGCAAACGCGCGCTCAAATGCGTCTTACAAAGCTTTTGATATCTTATCCATAACGGCACATTAAACACTGGCCCAGCTAGCCTACCTTAAAACGATGAGGGATTTATCTTTCGCCCTAAACGTAGAGGCAAATTCAAATTTTAGATACAAAAAAGCCCCGACTAATGTCGAGGCTTTCTTATAATGGTACCCAAGACCATACTGGAACTAGCGCGCCCTATCTTAAAACGACGAGGGATTTATCTTTCGCCAACGCTCGAATTACAGACACAAAAAAGCCCCAACTTTCGTTGAGGCTTTTTCGCACCATACTTACGTATGTAAATAATGGTACCCGAGGCCAGACTTGAACTGCCACGCCCTATCTTAAAACGACGAGGGATTTATCTTTCGCCAACGCTCGAATTATAGTCACAAAAAAGCCCCGACTAATGTCGAGGCTTTCTTATAATGGTACCCGAGGCCAGACTGGAACTGCCGCGCCCTATCTTAAAACGACGAGGGATTTATCTTTTGCCCTAAACGTAGATTCAAATTTTAGATACAAAAAAGCCCCAACTTTCGTTGAGGCTTTTTCGCACCATACTTACGTATGTAAATGATGGTACCCGAGGCCAGACTTGAACTGCCGCGCCCTATCTTAAAACGACGAGGGATTTATCTTTTGCCAACGCTCGAATTATAGACAC